>NZ_CP059732.1:7195000-7538750 GCF_014117325.1 Spirosoma foliorum
GGTCCCTAAGTGTGAGCTAAGTTGAACAAAGGCGGTCCGGCTGCTGAGACAGCCAGGAGGTTAGCTTGGAAGCAGCTATTCCTTTAAAGAGTGCGTAACAGCTCACTGGTCGAGCGGGGCGGGCGTCGATAATAAACGGGCATCAAGCACACCACCGAAGGTATGGACATACACACGAGTGTATTGTGGTAGGAGAGCATTCTATGGGGGGTGAAGTTGTGGCGTGAGCTATGGTGGACCGCATAGAAAAGCAAATGTAGGCATAAGTAACGAGAATGAGGATGAGAACTCCTCACACCGAAAAGCTAAGGTTTCCTCCGCGATGGCAGTCATCGGAGGGTTAGTCGGGGTCTAAGGATAAGCGGACACGTGATTTCTGAAGGGGAGCAGGTTAATATTCCTGTACTATCTATGCAGGTAAATTTATGACGGAGTGCCAGAGATTCTAGGTCCTGACGGAATAGGGCGTTGAGCGGAGGTTTCGGCTGAAGCGAAGAGTTGACGGGGCTTCCAAGAAAAGTAGATTTACGTTAAGCGTATGGATACCCGTACCGTAAACCGACACAGGTAGCTGGGATGAATATTCTAAGGTGCGCGAAAGAATCATGGTTAAGGAACTCGGCAAGATTACCCTGTAACTTCGGGATAAGGGGGGCCGTCTGGCAACAGCGGCTGCAGAGAAGAGGCCCAGGCGACTGTTTACCAAAAACACAGGACTCTGCCAAAATGAAAGTTGACGCATAGGGTCTGACACCTGCCCGGTGCTGGAAGGTTAAGGGGGGAGCTTAGGGGTAACTCGAAGGTTTGAACTGAAGCCCCAGTAAACGGCGGCCGTAACTATAACGGTCCTAAGGTAGCGAAATTCCTTGTCGGGTAAGTTCCGACCTGCACGAATGGTGTAACGATCTGGGCACTGTCTCAACCATGAGTTCGGTGAAATTGTAGTAGCGGTGAAGATGCCGCTTACCCGCCACGGGACGGAAAGACCCCGTGCACCTTTACTACAGCTTAACGCTGAATGCCGGTCAGGCATGTGTAGGATAGGCGGGAGATTGCGAAGCGGTGTCGCCAGGCATCGTGGAATCAACCTTGAAATACCGCCCTTGGCTGACTGGCGTTCTAACTGGAGACAGGACCGCGTTTGGTGGGTAGTTTGACTGGGGTGGTCACCTCCGAAAGGGTAACGGAGGTTTCCCAAGGTTTGCTCATGCCGGACGGTAATCGGCAGGGGAGTGCAATAGCAGAAGCAAGCTTGACAGTGAGGCCCACAAGCCGATCTGGTGCGAAAGCAGGGTATAGTGATCCGGTGGTTCCGCATGGAAGGGCCATCGCTCAAAGGATAAAAGGTACGCCGGGGATAACAGGCTGATCTCCCCCAAGAGCTCACATCGACGGGGAGGTTTGGCACCTCGATGTCGGCTCGTCACATCCTGGGGCTGGAGAAGGTTCCAAGGGTTCGGCTGTTCGCCGATTAAAGTGGCACGCGAGCTGGGTTCAGAACGTCGTGAGACAGTTCGGTCCCTATCTGTGGTGGGCGTGGGAATACTGACGGGATCTGTCCTTAGTACGAGAGGACCGGGATGGACTCACCGCTGGCGAATCGGTTGTTTGGCCGCAGGCACGGCCGAGTAGCTACGTGGGGAACAGATAAGCGCTGAAAGCATCTAAGTGCGAAACTGGCCTGAAGATGAGTGTTCCGGTATAAAGGGGTGTTGTAGACGACAACGTTGATAGGCGGCAGGTGTAGGCATGGAGACATGTTGAGCCGAGCCGTACTAATGTCCCCGGACGCGTGTTATGGTGTTTACTTGAAGAGATTGTTCTATTGGTGATTGGTTGGTGGGGTTGGTGACAGACGAAATCAGGGTCTCTCTCTGTGGGGAAAAAGACATACCGATATTGATACGTAAGCCGAAAGGCTGGTGTCTGAAGAGTCACTCAGGTTGGTGCTGGTAAGGCGGGTGTTCACCTCTTCCATCTCGAACAGAGCCGTTAAGCCCCGTACTGCCGATGGTACTGCTGTCACAAGCGGGAGAGTAGGAAGGTGCCACCTGACTGAAATTAAGAAAAGAGCCTGTCCTAACCGACAGGCTTTCTTGCGTTTTAACAAACAGTAAAATAAAAAGGGGTCCATTCTCATAAGAAAATGGACCCCTTTTTATTTATAAACCTAGAATCGTTACAAAGACTCCCAGAAATCACTTAGCAGTCGCAAGGCTTCATCAACTGAACTAGCAACAAGCAATAGCTTACGATTTTCGGCTTTCAAGAAGCCATCTGCAACCATACGATCTAGTTGTTGGAGCATTAGATCATAAAAACCATTAATATTAATGACAACAACTGGCCCATCATAAAGCTTAAGTTGTCGCCAGGCTAAAATCTCGAATAATTCGTCGAGCGTACCGTAGCCACCAGGAAGTGTAATTACACCTTTTGCCAATTGCACCATTTTAAACTTCCGTTCGTGCATTGTTTCGACAAAATGTATTTCCGTAAGCGTAGTATGAGCAACCTCAAGGTCGGCTAGGAAATTCGGGATTACGCCCGTTACTTCTCCACTGCCTTGTAAAACAGCGTTAGCGACATTACCCATTAGCCCAAAGCCACCACCACCGTAAATCAGGCGAATGTTACGAGCGGCCATCTTTTGCCCAAGCTCAATAGCAACTTCGTTATAAATTGGATTGGTGCCAAGGCTTGATGCACAATAAACAACAATGCTTTGCATAAAAAAAGACGGTTTCAAGCCGTCTGTGATTAGTGTTAGTAATGGGTTAATTCGTCTGCTACAGCCTTTACATTCATTCCATCGAATGTTCCAGAACTCATCAGCAGAAAAATTTGGTCTTTCTTACCCTGTTTGGTTCGTAGATAATCCTGTAAGGTAGCCGCATCAGTAAAAACGTGTAAATTCTTATGATCGAACGCGGCTTTAACTTCCTCAGTTGTGATCAGACTTAGATGATTATCAGCTAACGTTTTCGTATCAATAAATACCACAGCTTCATCCGCAGCATTCATTGTAGCGTTATATTGATCCAGAAAAGCTTTGTTTAAGCTGCTGAACGTATGGAGCTCAACCATGGCTATTAATTCTTTGGAAGGATATTGTTGCTTTACAGCTTCCGTTGCTGCTTCAACTTTAGCTGGGGAATGAGCGAAATCACGATACACAATCCGATTACCTGATTCTGCGATTTTTTCTAACCTATAGCTTACTCCTTTGAAACTTGGAATAGCTTCGTAAAACTGTTCTTCTGTGATGCCGATACGGTCACAAACAGTCATAGCTCCAGCAATGTTTTTAAGATTATGTTGGCCAAATAACTGAATAGGTATCTGTTTTCCCTGTTTTGTGATTAGGTAGGTTTGGCCATCAATAACTTTCTCAGGGTGAGGAAAATACGGGACTTTGGTTATATCATCCCGTTCTTTCTGACCAATAACGTCGAGCATATCATCTGACTCGTCAAAAATCAGTATACCTGCTTTGGGCATTGCCTCTGCTAATGACTCAAACTGATCAACATATTCATCCCAGGTCGGATATAAATTAATATGGTCCCAGGCAATACCGCTAATAAGTGCAATATGGGGCTTGTAATGTAAAAACTTTGGGCGTGAATCAATCGGTGACGATGCATATTCATCGCCTTCAATAATAATCAACGGAGCTGTTGAGGATAACTGAACGGTCGTGTCAAACCCATCAATTGGATCACCAATCCAGTAATCGAAGATTCGGTTATGGTATTTCAGTGCGTGCAGAATCATGGCTGCAATCGTTGTTTTGCCGTGACTACCCGCAATAACGATTCGCTGCTTTTCCTGACTTTGCTGATAAATAAATTCGGGATACGAATAAATGGGTAAACCTAATTCGATTGCTTTTGCTAGTTCTGGATTGTCCTTCCGGGCATGCATGCCAACAATAACGGCATCTAAACCCGTATTGATTTTATCCGGGAACCAACCCATTTCAGCAGGCAGTAAACTATACTGTTGCAGTCGCGTTCGCGAAGGTTCATAGATCGTATCGTCGGAGCCAGTAATCGTGTGGCCTTGTTTCTGTAGAGCTAGCGCCAAGTTGTGCATGGCACTGCCACCCATGGAAATGAAATGAATAGACTGGGGCATTCGATAAATCAGTCAATGTCGATGGGCAAAAGTACGTCTTCTTTTTGGTTTGCCCGATGAACTTAAACAGTGGGCCGATTTTGTATGTTTTGAAACTGTTAAATTTCTACGATTTCCGAATCAAACTGCCTACTTTTTCGTTGACTAGCTTGCGAATAGACTTTACTTGGAAAGCCGGATTTTCGGGGCCAAATTCGCGCCTATTTTTTTGTTAACCAGAACCGCAACAGCGGAAAACCGGACCGCCGGATCACTCATTTTACGCGCTAACCGTAGGGATGAAGACATACTATGATCTGATTGACCAGACGTTTGAATTTCCAACACGGGAATTCAACGTCGAGAACAACGAACTGATGTTCAATAATGTCCCATTAATGGACATTGTCAAGGAGTACGGTACGCCCTTGAAATTGACGTATTTACCAAAAATTACGGAGCATATTGAACATGCCAAATTGCTGTTCAAGAATGCAATGAAACGGTATAACTACAAGGGTAACTATACGTATTGCTATTGTACGAAATCGTCCCATTTCCGGTTTGTACTCGATGAAGTGCTTAAGAACAATGTGCACCTCGAAACTTCATCAGCTTACGATATTCCCATTATTCGGGAATTGGTTAAGATGGATAAGATTTCAAAAAGTACATATATTGTTTGCAATGGGTATAAACGACCCTTGTATACCCAATATATTAGTGAGTTAATCAATGAAGGATTTACCAACTGTATTCCAGTACTTGATAACCTCAAAGAAATTGAAGCTTATGAGAACTCAGTAACTGCTGATACAGTCAATTTCGGTATTCGAATTGCTACAGACGAAGAGCCGAATTTCGCATTCTATACGTCTCGTCTTGGGATTCGCTATAGCGATGTGAATGAACTATATCGCAACAAAATCCAGCCAAATGAGAAGTTTAAGCTGAAAATGCTTCACTTCTTTATTAACACTGGTATTAAGGACAGCGCCTATTACTGGAGTGAGTTGAGCCGGTTTATGTACAAATACTGCGAACTGCGGAAAATGTGCCCGGATCTTGATTCGATCGATATTGGTGGTGGTATGCCGATTCAAACGTCGTTCCAGTTCACCTACGACTACCAGGCCATGATCGATCAGATCGTGGAGAGTATTCAGTGGATTTGCAACAAGAACAACGTACCAGTACCGCATATCTTTACTGAGTTTGGTTCATACACAGTTGGCGAAAGTGGTGCTGTAATTTATAAAGTGATTGATCAGAAGCTACAGAACGACAAAGAGCTGTGGTATATGATTGATGGCTCTTTTATTACGCAACTACCTGATTCGTGGGGTTTGGGGCAGAAATACATTATGTTGTCGGTGAATAACTGGGAAAACCCTTATCAGAAGGTAAATCTGGGCGGACTAACCTGCGATTCGCACGATTTTTATAATACTGAGGCTCACAGTGCCGACTTGTACCTGCCGATTTTCGATCAGGATACGGAAGATCAGTATATCGGGCTATTTCATACCGGAGCTTATCAGGAATCATTGGGTGGCTACGGTGGTATCCAGCATTGCCTGATTCCGGCCCCACAGCACGTTATTGTTGATAAGGATGAGGAAGGTAACCTCCGGACTCGTTTGTTCGCTCCTGAGCAAAATAGCGAGGTTATGCTGAAGATTCTGGGCTATGGTGGTGCTGAACCCGGTATGACTGAATTAGAGGCTACAGAAGCCGCTGAAGAGCGCGAAGAGGAAGCAGAACTGTTGAAGGAGGAAAATTAGTCCCGATAAATCGTTAACTGTACAGGTTTTGGCACTATTTTCGTTTAATTATCTGGGTGTTAACGAGACAAACGGACGAACAACTTCATGAAAAAGCTACTGATTCTTGGGACTGTATTAGCTACCCTCTCACTTGGAGCCTGCTCCCGTAAGGCAAATTGTCCTGCCTATGGCAGTGTGCAGACGAAGCCCGCGCCAACGCAGGTACGAGCGTAAGAAAACGTTTTATTAGCCAATAGAAAAGCCCGACTTATTCATGAATAAGTCGGGCTTTTCTATTAGTATCACAAAGATTAGGCGGCATATTCCAGAACAAATCGGGAAGCTTCGAGCAGGCTGGTTGCGTAGCCATCGCATTCTGATGAATGCTCTGGATCGTGGGCAATGCGCACTGTTCGAACGCCAACGCGTTTACCAGCCTGCATATCGCGCAGCGCATCACCAATCATCCACGAACCATCTGGCGCGATGTTGTATTTAGCCATCGCCTTTTCGAGCAGTAACGAACCGGGTTTACGAGTAAGTGATTCGCTGTCGTATTTGGGATGATGCGGGCAATAATAAATATCATCAATGAGTTTACCACATTGATCCTGCAGGTAGTTATAACAGAGCATGACATCATCTCGCGTGTAGAGCCCCTTGGCAATACCTGCCTGGTTTGTGATGACAATCAGCAAATAACCTGCATCTTTTAATAAACGCAATGCTTCCGGTACTCCATCAGGAATGATAAAATCCTCAACGCGATAGACGTAGTCCGTTCGATCTTCGTTTAAAACACCGTCGCGGTCCAGAAAAATACATTTGTTCATTGATGATAGAAAATGATAGTCGGCAATAATACAATTATTCGATCAAATAATTGTATTATTGCCTTATAAGTTATTGTTAATATTTCCTGAATGGCTAAAATATGGTCATAATCAGGAAGTAAACGGGAGAAAAGCTATTAATAGCTAAGCCCCTAAATCTTTAAGTCGCTGTTCTAATGCCTGAATTTTAGATTCGGCATCGGCTAGTTTCTGACGCTCGCGCTCAATTACCTCAGGTTTGGCATTGGCTACAAACTTCTCGTTCGATAGTTTTTTTAGTACTGAATCGCGGAAGCCGATGTTGTACTCTAATTCTTTACGAGTAGTGGCAATTTCCAGCTCAACATCGATCTCGCCCGCCAGATTAATAAAGAACTCATCGCTTTTGATCAGGAACGAAACACCCAGTGACGATTCGTTTTCGACCTTCTCGCTGATATAGCTGATGTTCGAAACATTAGCCATTTTCTGAATTAGCGATTCCAATGCCTCAAAGCGACTAGATGAAGCTGTTTTAATTGCCAGTGGAAGCTCGGTTTTTGGCGAAATCTGCTTCGAGTTCCGAATGTTCCGAACATTGGAAATGATATCGAATAGTGTCTCAAAATCGGTCAGAATTTGCGAGTCAACAGCTCCGGCTTTAGGGAAAGGCGCTATACAAATGCTATCCCCTTCTTTCCGATCACGAATATCCTGCCAGATTTCTTCGGTGATAAACGGCATGAATGGATGCGCTAACCTCATTAGTCGCTCGAAGAAATTAATGGTGGCTTCGTAGGTAACGCGGTCAATTGGTTGGGGCGTACCAGTCGAAGCATCAAAAGCAGGTTTAATCAGCTCCAGATACTGTGAACAGAAATCATCCCAGATCAGCTTGTAAACAGACTGTAAGGCATCCGAGATACGGAACTTGCTGAAATCATCTTCAATTTGGATCAGCGTTGCGTTCAGTTTTGATTCAAACCAGTTAATGGCCGATTGATTGGGCGCGCCATCAATCGATTCATTAACCGTCCAGCCCTTTACCAAGCGGAACGCATTCCAGACTTTATTGCTGAAGTTACGGCCCTGTTCCACCAATTTTTCGTCGAACATGAGGTCATTACCAGCTGCTGAACTGAATAGCATACCAGTCCGAACCCCATCGGCACCATACTTTTCAATTAGGTCGAGTGGGTCGGGCGAGTTACCTAACGATTTAGACATTTTACGACCTAACTTATCGCGGACAATACCTGTCAGGTAAACGTTTTTGAAGGGCGCTTCTCCCCGGTATTCATAGCCAGCGATAATCATCCGGGCAACCCAGAAAAACAGGATTTCGGGTGCGGTAACCAGATCGTTCGTTGGATAATAATAATTGATATCGGCGTTGTTGGGGTCTTTCAGTCCGTCAAATACCGAAATCGGCCAAAGCCACGACGAGAACCAGGTATCCAGAACGTCTTCGTCCTGGGTCAGATCGGCTTCGGTCATGGCAAAAAGCAGCATTTCGTGCTGTACTTTTTCCAGGGCTTCGTGTTTGTTTTTAGCCACGATAACCGTTCCATCCTGCATATAAAACGCCGGAATCCGTTGTCCCCACCACAATTGCCGACTGATACACCAATCATGTACATTCTCCATCCAGGATCGGTACATGTTCTTAAACTTGGGTGGAACGAGTTGAATGGTATCGTCCATGACGTTCTTGAGCGCTGGTTTCGACAGCTCGTCCATTTTCAGGAACCACTGCAACGAAAGTTTAGGCTCAATAACAGCACCTGTTCGCTCCGATGTGCCAACGTTCGATTTATAATCTTCTGTTTTTACCAGATTACCTGATTCTTCCAGCAACTTGATGATCGCCTTCCGAGCCGCAAATCGATCCATTCCGACCAGAATCTGTGCTTTCTCATTCAGCGTGCCATCATCGTTCAGCGTATCCAGAACGGGCAGGTTGTGCTTAATGCCTAAAGCGTAGTCATTCGGATCGTGAGCTGGGGTAACTTTTAGGCCGCCCGTTCCGAAATCCATCGTTACGTACTCATCTGTTATGATGGGGATTTCGCGATTAATGAGCGGAATGATGGCTTTTTTACCATGCAGATGTGTGTACCGCTCATCGTTTGGATTGACCGCAATAGCTGCATCAGCCATAATTGTTTCTGGCCGAACCGTAGCAATCGTGATGTAATCTTTCCCTTCGCTCCCAGCTATTTCGTACTGAATGTAAACCAGCTTTTGCTGAATTTCTTTCGTGATAACTTCTTCGTCAGAAACGGCCGTTTTGCCTTGTGGGTCCCAGTTCACCATGCGAACACCCCGATAAATCTGGCCTTTGTTGTAGAGGTCAACAAACACGTCGATCACCGAATCGTGAAGAGACGGTTCCATGGTAAAACGAGTACGATCCCAATCGCAGGATGCACCGAGTTTGCGGAGTTGCTGCAGAATGATACCACCATATTTGTGGGTCCACTCCCAGGCATATTCCAGAAATTCATCACGAGTCAGCTCCTTTTTACTGATGCCTCTTTCTTTCAGCATAGCCACCACTTTCGCTTCGGTAGCGATGCTGGCATGGTCGGTGCCGGGTACCCAACAAGCATTCTTCCCTTCCATACGCGCTTTACGAACCAGCACGTCCTGGATGGTATTGTTGAGCATGTGGCCCATATGCAGTACGCCCGTTACATTCGGAGGTGGGATGACGACCGTGTAAGGCTCTCGTTCATCGGGTGTAGACTTGAAAAATTGGTTATCAAGCCAATATTGATACCATTTTTCTTCAATCTCCTGGGGGGCGTATGTCTTTGAAATCATAATCTATGAAAACCCTATAGCGTTCTACTACTATGAACAAAATCCATACAGTAAATAGCGACTTGGGAGTTATGGATAAAAGACAAAATTAGTTAAATTGGATAGGGGGAAAAAACGAAAGCGGGTCTTTGCCAGTTTTATCGCTACACTTCTCCGACATAGGTATGGAATTTGGAAAAATACAGAACCCTGATGCCGTAAATTTTACCCTGCCTCCCGGTTCGGCGTTCAACGCACGGATATGGGCCGCCGTTGAACCAACGCATCGGCCTATAATCTCTATTGGTGGACCCATTTGGGCTAACAAAGACTATGTCGGCAAGGTATATCCGTCGAATGCCAAAGAGCGCGATTTTCTGCATTATTACACGCGTCAGTTCAATACAATCGAGCTAAACCTAACGCATTATCAAATTCCGACAGCGGGAATGATCGAGCGTTGGAAAG
This sequence comes from Spirosoma foliorum, assembly GCF_014117325.1. Lineage (NCBI taxonomy): Bacteria > Pseudomonadati > Bacteroidota > Cytophagia > Cytophagales > Cytophagaceae > Spirosoma > Spirosoma foliorum. Next base: position 7,204,971 of record NZ_CP059732.1, read on the forward strand.
CCGAAGCTGCGCCGGGGTTTACTTATTGCCCCAAATTTCCGCAGATTATCAGTCATGAACGACAATTGATTGCTACAGAGGGGATTACTGAAGAATTTATCAATGCCGTTTTGAATCTGGAAGAATTTCTGGGAATGACATTTTTACAACTACCCCCCAATTTCGCACCCGACAAATGGCCTATTCTGGAAACCTACCTAAAAAGCCTGCCCGATGAATTAGACGTAGCCGTTGAGTTTCGACACCCGGATTGGTTCAGTAAGGCAACGGTCTGGCAACAGACGCTCGAACGATTACATTTGCTACGTCGGCATGTCGTCATTACCGATGTAGCTGGTCGGCGTGATGTCTTGCACATGGGTTTAAGCAGTCCTGTACTGACACTACGATTCATCGCCAACGAAGGCCACCCCACAGATTATACCCGCACCGATGCCTGGATTCAACGACTGAAAACCTGGTTTGAAAAGGGTCTGCAAACGGCGTACTTATTTATCCATGGCGGAGGTGATAACGACACCGCTCCCGAACTGATTCTGTACTGGATTCGCGAATTGAATAAACACTGCGGTCTGAATCTCCGCGAGCCAGTCTTGCAACCCAAAGTTGTACAAGGGAGTTTGTTTTGATTAATATTGTAGCAATGAACTATAAAGAACGAATTGAGTCTGACCATCGGGTAATGCTTGGAAAACCTGTTGTTAAAGGGACTCGCATTACCGTCGAGTTACTGCTGCGTAAATTGTCGGAAGGGGCCACAACACCTGATCTGCTAAAAATGTATCCACATCTTCAGGAAGCGGATGTTATGGCTGCTCTTATGTATGCGTCTGATGTACTGGCAAACGAAGAAGTAATTATGTTGAAAGCCGCATGATTATAGCGGACGAAAACATTGACCATAGCCTTATTTCGTCTATTCGCGATTTAGGAATTGAGGTATATTCTGTATATGAATCAAACCGGGGGATTCGCGATGAGGCTGTAATTGAATCATCGCGCAATCCGCCCCGTATTATTCTGACGGAAGACAAAGATTTTGGTGAGTGGGTATTTGCCCATAATGTAAAAGGAATTAGTGTCCTGTTTCTTCGATATCATTTCAAGGAAACAGAAGTCATGCGTCAAGTACTAACCCAGTTGCTTTCAGAACGTCTTACGGAGTTAATAGGTTGTTTTACAACCGTAACAATTCAGAAAATCAGAATTCGGCGAATCAATTGACTCAGCGCAAAAGTCTAAATACCTCCAAAAGAGTTTGTTTTGATTTACAAACCCAAGCCTTTACCTTTGCCTTATGATTTTAGCAACCACAAACCATCGGCATCATCATTCTGAGCGGTAGCGCAGCAGAACAAGATGCTCGTGTTTGTGAATTCAGAAAGACAATCCTGATTACCACAATATACAAAGCCCGGTTCTGCTAAGGAACCGGGCTTTTTTAATGAATAATGTATAATGAAGAATGGATAATGCCAGTAGCAACATTCTTCATTATACATTGTACATTATCCATTAAGTTTTATGAAAACCGTCATTATCAAATACAACGCAGGTAACGTTCAGTCTGTCATGTACGCGCTGGAGCGCGTGGGAGCCAGTTACCTGCTTACCGACGATGAAGCTGAAATCCGCTCGGCTGATAAAGTGATTTTTCCAGGTGTGGGCGAAGCCAGCACTGCAATGGCCTATCTGCGGGAGCGTGGAATGGATAAGTTGATTCCGTCCTTGAAACAACCGGTCTTAGGAACCTGTGTGGGTATGCAACTTATGTGTCGGTATTCGGAAGAGAACGATACAACCTGCATGGGTATTTTCGACATCGATGTACGGCGGTTTCCGGCAGACGCTGGCTTGAAAGTGCCGCATATGGGCTGGAATAATATTTATAGCTTAAAAGGCCCACTTACGGAAGGCCTGCCCGAAAACGCATATATGTACTTTGTGCATAGCTATGCGGCCGATGTCTGCGCCGAAACCACAGCTGTCTGTGATTACGTCCGGCCATTCAGTGCTATGCTGCATCGGGATAATTTTTATGCCGCTCAATTTCACGCTGAAATCAGCGGAAACGTTGGCCAGCGGATTCTGGAGAATTTTTTGAAACTGTAAAGCGGACGGTCCGCCGTTGCGGTGGAAACCCGCTTCAATAGATAAATCACGGGTTTCCACCCGCGTTACTTATGTATATCATACCCGCAATTGACATTATCGAAGGCAAAGCCGTCCGCTTAACGCAGGGCGACTACAACCAGAAAAAAGAATACAACGCCCGGCCACTGGAAGTGGCGAAACAATTTGAAGATGCTGGCCTGACGCGTCTGCATCTGGTTGATCTTGACGGCGCAAAAGAAAAGCGCGTGATCAACTGGAAGGTGCTGGAATTGATTGCATCCAAAACCAACCTGCATGTTGATTTTGGCGGAGGGGTTCAATCGGACGATGATTTACGAATGGTGTTCGAATGTGGCGCTAAACAGGTAACGGGTGGAAGCATTGCCGTAAAGCAACCCGATGTATTGGAACGATGGCTTTCCCAATATGGCCCCGATAAAATTATTCTGGGTGCCGATGCCAAAAACGAGAAAATCGCGGTAAGTGGCTGGGAAGAAGGCACCGAAGTCTGGATATACGACTTTCTGGAAAAGTGGACCGAGAAAGGCGTAAAATATGTAATCAGCACCGATGTGGCTAAAGACGGTCTGTTGCAAGGGCCTTCATTCGACTTATATCGCAACATGCAGGACCAATTTCCCGATCTGAACATCATTGCCAGCGGGGGCGTCAGTAACATGGACGATATCGAAATGTTGGCCGATATGGACGTTTTCGGTGTTATCGTTGGCAAGGCGATTTATGAGGGGCGTGTGACGCTGAAGGAGTTACAACAATTCAATGAGCAATGAATCAGGAATACACCATCAGTACTGATAAAACCAAACTTGATCTGGAGGTCATTCACCGCTTTCTGAGCGAGGAAGCTTATTGGAGTCTCAATATTCCGCTTGAGATTGTCCAGCGTTCTATTGAGAACTCGCTTTGTTTTGGCGTTTACCAGGGTGAAAATCAAGTCGGTTTTGCGCGGGTAGTTACGGATATGGCTACGTTCGGGTATTTGGCTGATGTATTTATTCTGCCCGAACATCGGGGCCAGGGTTTATCCAAAAAACTTGTGGCGTTCATCATGGATTATCCATCTTTACAAGGCTTGCGTCGTATCATGCTGGTTACGCGGGATGCTCACGGATTGTACAAGCAATTTGGTTTCCAGCCAATTGATACTCCTGAAAATACTATGTCTATTAAAGCTTTTACTGCTTACTGATGCTTACAAAACGAATCATTCCCTGCCTTGATATAAAAGATGGTCGTACCGTAAAAGGAACCAATTTTGTCAACCTGCGCGACGCTGGTGATCCAGTTGCCCTTGCCGCCATCTATGCTGAACAAGGGGCCGATGAACTGGTTTTTCTAGATATTACGGCTACTGTAGATGGACGCAAAACGCTAATCGAACTGGTTCGGAATGTAGCGCACACGATTAACATTCCATTTACTGTCGGCGGTGGAATATCGTCTGTAGCTGACGTATCTGCCCTACTTAATGCTGGTGCCGACAAAATTTCCATTAATTCCTCGGCCGTACGAAATCCAGATCTGGTCAACGAACTGGCTTTGGAATTTGGTAGTCAATGCATCGTAGTAGCCATTGATACGCGCTATGTAAATGACGAACACATCGTTCACACGCATGGTGGACGTAAGCCTACCGAACTTCGTACTATTGCCTGGGCGAAAGAAGTGGAAGACCGGGGCGCGGGTGAAATTCTGCTCACCTCAATGGATACAGATGGCACGAAGGCTGGCTTTGCACTTGAGCTAACGGCACAAATTTCGGGAGCCGCTAATATTCCGGTCATTGCCTCGGGTGGGGCCGGTTCAATGGAACATTTTGTCAATGTGTTTACAACCGGAAAAGCAGATGCGGGATTAGCTGCCAGTATCTTCCACTTCAAGGAAATCGAAATTCCTGCGCTGAAAGGATACCTGCGCGAGAAGGGAATTGAAATGCGCCTGTAACGCGGACAAGATGTCCGCATAGGTATGGATTGCACTAAATAGCTGCCTAGAACTAACTATGCGGACAAGATGTCCGCGTTACATCATCAAAACTTGAACCCTAACTCCAGCGACACAACCCGGTTTTTAGAGATCAAATTATTGTCGCGGGCTACATTTATTAGACCTCGCTGATAACTCATACCCAGGTTGAAAGCGTTGTTCTGGTTGATTTTATATTGTATACCCGCTCCGAGCAATAACTCAACATCCCCAAATCCGTACTGCCGACGACTGCCACCACTTTCGGCGGTATACAATCCGTTGCGGGCCTCGTCAAGTGCCTTTTCGGCCAATTTGATGCTGAACAAACCACCCGTTTGAATATATAATCGCATGTCTGGTGCGATGTTATTGGCAAACATTTTTACCGTGGCTGGAATTTGTAGATACTGCAAATTATAGACCGACTCTTTTTCGGGTGCGCCCGGATTCCATACACTTGAACCAAATGTGCCAGGCATTTGAAAGCCAGATCGTTTGATGGTGTACCAAAGCCCCGAACTAAACGCGTAGCGGTCTTTGAAGAAAAAATAATCGAGCGATGGGCCAACGCTCATCCGAACGCCTGCACCGTTGCTACGAAAACCTGCATAAGTTCCTGCCCCCTGAGCTGTGTTCAGGTCGAGCGAAGGAGCAAATCGGATACTCATTTCGATCAGGTGACTCACCCACGCATAATTGGGGCCTGAGCCAAAACCATTATTCTCCGATGAGTTATCTGTAGACTGACTTTGCTTACGACGACGGCGTTTTCGATCATCGTCGTACTCCTTACGATTCTTATCTTGCCCATCGTAATTATCACCCAGAATTTTACGAAATCGTCGTTCCGTAACGTTTGATTCTTTAGTGCGCATCTGGTATAATGCGGGCGATGTTGACTGAGCCCAACCATGGCTGATTGTCAGGATGATCAAAATCAAACTTAACCCTGCAACTTTTTTCATAATTTTGCACGTTTTCTATATTGAAAACTCGTGATTTTCATGCGAATACACACAGCCCTCGCGGGGCTTTTTTGCTTACTTTTATTGGCTTCGTGTACTAAAAACGAAGACGTTACGCTTATCCGATTCGATCAGCAACTTTTCGCCGGTAAATCACCCGATCAGATTAAAACATTGCTGAACCAGAATCCGGCTATCGCTCAATTGTACTTTAACGCGAATGGAGCCGGAAATGATACAGCTCTCGTTCATGAATTGACCAACCGGGTCAACAACCCAGCCCTCAATGAACTCAACGCTCAGGTTCAGGGTGAGTTTGGCGATATGACTGATTTACGCAGTCAATTGGCCCAAGCCTTTACAAATATCAAAAAAGACTTTCCTGATTTCCATTCTCCCAAAGTTGTAACCGTCATGACGGGATTTCTTGGGCCAGATCTGGTTGTTACGGATAGCCTGATCGTTATCGGTCTCGACTATTTTGCTGGTCCAAAAGCGAAATATCGCCCACAAGGACCTGAATATCCACAATACATTCTTCGCCGGTATGCGAAAGAATACATTGTTCCCGCCATAGTTTTCGCGATTTCAGACAAATTCAATGCCACGAACCGAACCGACCAGACGATGCTCGCCGATATGGTTTACTATGGCAAAGGTTACATTTTTACGAAAACAATGTTGCCAGATGTTGGTGGCGAACCCATCGCAGATAGTCTCGTTATCGGTTACTCAGACAAACAACTAACGCAAACGTTTAATGCCCAAGATATTGTTTGGGGGCATTTTATTGATAATCAGTTGTTATATCAAACCAATCCGGCCATAAAACAGCGATATTTGAATGAGCGACCTTTTACGGCTGAAATCGGCCCGGATTGCCCCGGCGCTATTGGTCGCTGGGTTGGTTGGCGGATTGTGGGTCGGTACCATGATGAACATACTGGAGTAAGTATTGCGGATTTAATGCGTAATGCCGATGCTCGGCAAATTTTTGAACAATCAGGATATAAAGGACAACCGTAGAGACGCAATCCCTTGCGTCTCCTATGTATCAAACCCATCCGGTTCGGAGACGCAAGGGATTGCCGGTCCGCCGGTGCGGTCACTACACAAGATAACAAAATGGCAAAACGGGGACGAAGTTTTGGCGAAGAAGCCGACAAGGAGGATAAAAAGAAATTTAGTAAAGAAGGGTTCAAAAAGGCTCTGAACATATTCCGGTTTGTAAAACCCTATCGATTTCAATACATCGTCGGGTTTGTGTTTCTGATCTTATCGACGGGCACAACAATGAGTTTCGGGCTGCTGATCGGTCAGATTACGAGCGTTATTCAGGGGAAATCGGCCTTTACACTGAATCAGGTAACGCTGTTTTTTGTGGGCGTGCTCATTGCTCAGGCTATTTTTTCGTTCTTCCGGATTTACTTTTTCTCGCAGGTAAGCGAGCGGGCTATGGCCGATGTCCGGCAGGCGACGTATAGCAAAATTATTACGCTACCAGTTCGATTTTTTGAGCAACGACGCGTTGGCGAATTAACCAGTCGTATCTCAGCGGATATTTCGCAGTTACAGGATGTACTGACATTGACCGTGGCTGAGCTATTTCGGCAAGTTGGTACGCTAACGATTGGTACGGCCATTATTTTTTACGTTTCCTGGAAGCTAACCTTGTTCATGCTGGCTACTTTCCCCGTTATTATTGTAGCGGCTATGTTCTTTGGTCGGTTCATCCGGAAACTGTCGAAACAAGCGCAGGATTTGCTGGCTGAGGCCAACATAATCGTTGAAGAAACGCTTCAATCGGTGAATGTGGTAAAAGCGTTTACAAACGAAAAACTGGAAATCAATCGCTATGGAACTGCTCTACAACGAGTTGTGGGTACGGCATTACGAGCCGCTAGATTTCGTGGCGTGTTCGTTTCCTTTGTGATTTTCGCACTCTTTGGTGGTATCATCGGCGTGGTGTGGTTTGGTGGTTCGTTGGTTATGGCTGGCGAAATGCCTTTTGCTGATCTGCTCACATTTATAGTCTACACAACATTTATCGGTGGATCTGTGGCGGGTATGGGCGATTTATATGCTCAATTGCAACGGACGATTGGCTCGTCGGAGCGGGTTCTGGAAATTTTGGAAGAGCCTTCGGAAGTAAATCCAGATGAGGAAACACCGCTGTTTGTGCCCGTACATGGACACGTCCAGTTCAACGATGTTCGCTTCTCGTATCCATCACGTCCTGAAATTCCCGTTTTAAAAGGTATTTCGTTTGATGTGGCTGCCGGACGGAAAATTGCGCTAGTTGGTCAGAGTGGTGCCGGAAAATCAACCATCGTTCAATTACTAATGCGCTATTACCAAATTGGTAGTGGTCAGATTACGGTGGATGATCGCGATCTGGCAGGTTTCAACGTAACAGAACTGCGGAAAAACATTGCCGTTGTTCCTCAGGAGGTAATGCTCTTTGGCGGTACTATTCAGGAGAATATTCAGTATGGTAAACCCGGTGCTACAGAAGCTGAAATTCGTGAAGCTGCCCGTAAAGCCAATGCGCTTCAATTTATCGATTCATTTCCCGAAGGTTTACAAACGATTGTTGGCGAACGGGGCGTTAAATTGTCGGGTGGACAACGGCAACGGATTGCTATTGCCCGCGCTATTCTGAAAGATCCTGCCATTTTAATTCTGGATGAAGCCACGAGTTCGCTCGATGCCGAATCGGAACGGTTGGTGCAGGAAGCGTTGGATGTATTGATGCAAAATCGAACAACCATTATTATTGCTCACCGACTGGCTACAATTCGGAAAGTGGATCGGATTTACGTAATGCGCGAGGGTCAGATTGCGGAGTCGGGTACGCACGATGAGTTGGCGATTCAGGAAGACGGCATCTACGCAAATCTGGTTAAATTGCAGTTTGAGATAACAGAGTAATAATTAATGTAAAATGAAGAATGAATAATTACTGCATTATCCATTTTACATTATTCATTAATATACCATGACGCTAGCCGAAAAAACCCTGAAAGACTTCAGCCTCCGCCATACAAATGGCCGCGAGGAGGTGCTGGATTTGTTTCTGAACGCCGGTCATGCGCTGGCGCACAGCGATGTAGAAAACGGTCTTGGTCCCGATCACGACCGGGTTACGATTTACCGAACGCTTCGTACCTTTTTAGATAAAGGACTCTTACACAAAGTTCTTGATGATGAAGGAGGAACGAAATATGCGCTTTGCCGCGAGCGCTGCGCCGACGGTCATCATCACCACGATCATGTTCATTTTAAGTGCGAAGCCTGTGGGCAAACGACCTGTTTGGATCAGGTTAGTATCCCTTCAGTAGCGCTTCCTGAAGGCTACAATCGGAAAGAAATGAACCTACTGATTCAGGGCGTTTGCCTGGATTGTAATAAGTAGTGCAGCTTTTTTGTCATGCTGACGAAGGAAGCATCTTAAAATTCCCTTACGTACTCATTGGCAAATTTTAACCGGGTCGCCGGAGCGGATGCTTCCTTCGTCAGCATGACAAAAAATAGAATGACTCCCGAAACCACTTTTCAAGACCGTCAACAACGATTTAGTAAGGCCGAGCAAGCCGCACAACGTCAGCATAATCAACTGGCCTTTTGGCGGCTTGTCTGGTTTATAGGCAGTGTTGCCGCTGTTTGGCTCCTTATTCGGCTCGATTATCAATTAGGTGCTGTACTCGTTGTTTTAGCGGGAATAGTTGGCTTTCTGATATTATTGAAAAAGCACCAGTCTGTTCGACGCGAGCGCGATCTGAACCACCAACTGGTATTTATCAATCAAGACGAAGCTGCCCGGCTAAAACGCCAGTATTTGCGCCCCGAAACCGGCGACCTATTTGGTAGTCCAACGCATTATTACTCGGGAGATCTGGATGTATTTGGGAAGCATTCACTTTTTCGATTGCTTAATCGAACACATACTTACGAAGGACAGAGCCGATTAGCGGCATGGCTCAAGGCTCCTTCTAACCCCGATGCCATTCGACTCCGTCAACAAGCCGTTGCGGAGCTAAAACCTCAACTCGACTGGCGCCAACAACTGGAAGCTCTGGCTACTATAGAAGAAACGGTTGGCCGCTCGCCTGATGCGTTAGTCAAGTGGGCGATGGCGGAAACAACTCCGTTACCGAGCTACCTAAATGCCGTCCGTTTTTTATTCCCAGCCATTACGTTAGGCTTATTTATAGCTTGGTTATTGGGCTATGTACATGGAACGGCCGTGCTATTAGGTTTAGCCGTTCATGGCCTGATACTTAGCCAAACAGCAGCTAAAGCGAAGGAGGTAAGCGAACAAACCTTCGAGATTTCGGCCGCTTTACGGGCATTTCAGTCACTCATTAAGCAAGCCGAACAAGTGAAAGGCGATTCTGTTCGTTTACGGGCTATTCGGGAAGCACTTACATCAAAAGATCGTTCGGCATCTGAAGCGATCGGTCTGCTCAGCCGATTAACAGAAGGGTTAAATTACCGACGGAATCCCTATTTCTTTCTCTTATTTGGAATAGCCACCTTGTGGGATGTTCATTACCTGTTCCGGCTTGAAGGTTGGCGACAGCAGTATGGTCCTGATCTGAGTCGCTGGTTTAAAGCATTGGGTGAACTCGAAGCACTCAATAGTTTAACCGGTTTTGCCTACGCACATCCGACTTACACAACGCCTGATATTGTTGATGATGAGTTGCTGCTGGATTTTACACAGGCATCTCACCCATTACTACCTCCGGATCGTAGTGTGGCTAACTCACTCACCCTGAGTGGTGCTGGCCAAACGATATTGATTACAGGCTCGAACATGTCGGGGAAAAGTACGTTTCTGCGTACGGTTGGTGCCAATGTCGTGCTGGCACTGGCAGGAGCCGTTGTGAGCGCCGAACTATTCTGGTGTTCGCCTGTGCGCGTATTTACAAGCATGCGGACACAGGATTCACTCGAAGAAAGCACATCATCGTTCTACGCCGAATTAAAGCGCTTACAAACACTCATTGGTCTGACAAAGCAAACTGCATCTGCAGATCAAAATCGCTCTCCGCAAGATCGCCTGCCTGTCCTTTATTTTCTGGATGAAATTCTGAAGGGCACAAACTCCGCCGATCGCCACCGCGGGGCCGAAGCCCTCATTCGGCAGTTACATCAAACAAACGCTTCGGGTTTCGTTTCCACGCATGATCTCGAACTGGGGCAACTTACGGATGCTGATAATTTTGTGCGTAATTTTCATTTCCAATCTGACCTACAAGATGGTGAACTGGTATTCGATTACAAGCTTCGGAATGGAATCTGCGAAAGTTTTAATGCCAGCCAATTGATGAAAGCAATTGGTATTGAGATGGATGCAGTTAAGAAATAAAATTAGAACTATGTCCCTTACCGTTGAAATTTTTGACCGAGCGATAATCATAATCTTACACCAGATTTAGGAGCTTTCTATAAAGCCAAAACAACCCCTGTGAGTACTTGTTAGATAGTACGAAAGCAGTATATTTGCCACTACAAAAAAACAGTATGCAAGCATACTGTTTTTTTGTAGTGGATAAAAAAGGTATGTTGAAAGGTCAATTAATTGCAAATGGAACTAGTATAGAGGCAATAAAAAAGCCTTCTCAATTGAGAAGGCTTAACGCTAGGGTGGTGGTGATGGACGGAATCGAACCGCCGACACAAGGATTTTCAGTCCTTTGCTCTACCAACTGAGCTACATCACCCTGAAACGTGGGTGCAAAAGTATGCATAGCGCGCCATTTTGCAATACTTTGCTCGTAATATTTTTTAAGAAAGTTTTGGTTCCTGATGTATTCTGTTGATTATCAGGTGAAATAAGTTAAAAGCGAATGGAAATTATTCAGCAAATTTTATTTGTAGTGGCTTTGGGGGCTACGGGTTGGTACATAGCTAAACGCGTAAGACTCATTGCGCAGGCTATTAAGCTTGGTCGTCCCGAAAACCGCTACGATCATCCCGATGAACGACTGAAAACAATGTTATTAGTCGCTTTTGGACAGAAGAAGATGTTTACCAATCTGTTGGTGGGCATCATGCACTTCGTTATTTACGCTGGTTTTCTGATTGTTAACCTCGAAGTGCTTGAAATTATCCTGGATGGCATTCTCGGAACACATCGACTGTTTGCGCCCTATATCACGCCTATCTATCCAATTTTAATTGATGTTTTTGAACTACTGGCAGTAGGTGTACTGACCGTCTGCGTCATTTTTCTGTGTCGTCGATTTATTGCCAAAGTACCTCGGTTTCAGCAGGAGCGACATCGGGAAATGACCCGCTGGCCGCGAACTGATGCAGCTATTATCCTAACTGCCGAAATTCTGCTCATGATTGCTTTCCTGACCTGGAATGCTTCCGACAGTGTTCTCCGCGATCGGGGCGTTGGGCACTATGCCGAACTGAAAGGTATTGTTCCCGACTTTTTGATCAGTCAATTTTTGAAACCTCTTTTTTCGGGCTTTAGTGATACTGGTTTGATCGTTTATGAACGTACAGCCTGGTGGTTGCATATTTTGGGTATTCTTTCTTTTGCCATTTACGTCACCTATTCGAAACACCTTCACATTGCGCTCGGCTTCCCGAATGTCTATTTCTCAGATCTTCAGCCAAAAGGAGAGATGCAGAACATGCCTGAAATCACGAAAGAGGTGCAACTCGCGCTTGGCCTTCCTGTTACAACGGAAGCAGACGGCTCTCAGGCTAATGATAATGGTGACCAGCCCCCAGCAGAAATTGGGCGTTTTGGGGCTAAGGATGTTCAGGACTTGAAGTGGATCAACCTGATGAACGCTTATAGTTGTACCGAATGCGGGCGCTGTACATCGGCTTGTCCGGCCAATATTACCGGGAAGAAGCTGTCTCCTCGTAAAATCATGATGGACACTCGCGATCGGCTTGAAGAAATTCAAGATGGCTGGAAAACGAACGGGTTTGATTACAAGGATGATAAGTCCTTATTGAACGATTACATCACCGCCGAAGAACTTAATGCCTGTACAACCTGTCAGGCTTGCGTTAATGCGTGCCCGATCAATATAAATCCGTTAGATATTATTCTTCAATTGCGTCGGTATCGGGTTATGGAAGAGTCAGACGCGCCCGCTTCATGGAATGCGATGTTTAGTAATATCGAAAATAACATGGCTCCCTGGAAATTCTCGCCAAGCGACCGTTTCAATTGGGCTGATCAAGTGAATGACTAATAGATTATGGTATTCGGTTTACAGTTTACGGCGGGCTGACGCAAGAACAACTGATGCGTAGCCAACTGTAAACCGAATACCCAAAACATACCAACAATGTCTACGACTGAAAAAACATACAAAGTGCCAACGATGGCCGATATGGCAGCATCGGGCGAAGAACCGGAAATTCTGTTTTGGGTTGGTTGCGCAGGTTCATTCGATGATCGTTACAAACGGGTGACTATTGCCTTCGTCCGTATTCTGAATCATGTTGGCATTAAGTTCGCCGTGTTGGGGCCAGAAGAAGCCTGTACGGGCGATCCGGCGCGTCGGGCAGGGAACGAGTTTTTGTTTCAAATGCAGGCGATGTCGAATATTCAGGTATTGAATGGCTATAATGTCAAGAAAATAGTGACAGCCTGTCCGCATTGCTTCAATACGCTTAAAAATGAGTATCCAGAACTGGGTGGTAATTACGAAGTGATTCACCACTCCCAATTTTTACAAGGTCTCATCAATGAAGGACGCGTGAAGGTGAAAGATGGCCAGCCATTTAAGGGTCGCCGGATAACTTTTCATGATTCATGCTACCTAGGTCGGGCCAATAAGGTGTACGAAGCACCACGTGACGTTTTGGCGGCACTGGATGCCGATTTAGTCGAAATGAAGCGCGTACGGGCCAATGGTTTATGCTGCGGAGCGGGTGGTGGTCAATATTTCAAAGAGCCAGAACCTGGCAAGAAGGATGTGAACGTCGAGCGCGTTGAGGAAGCGCTTAGCACGGGGGCCGATACTATTGCCGTAGCCTGCCCGTTTTGTATGACTATGATGTCGGATGGCGTTAAGAATAAGAATCGCGAAGATTCTGTTCGTGTATTCGACATCTCGGAACTCATCGCCCAAGGACAAGGGCTTTAAAAAAATGATGAATGATGAATGATTTTGGCTGTTAAATCATTCATCATTCATCATTCATCATTTTCTCTATGTACATCGATTTTGATAAACTGCCTGATACTGCCCGCGTTTGGGTTTATCAGGCGAACCGTCCGCTTGCGGAAGGTGATGTAAAAGCGATTGAAAATGCTTTGCAGCCAGCCTTGAGTCAATGGGCAGCCCACGGTCAACCATTATTAGCCTCAGCCAAAGTGGTTGAAAATCGTTTTGTTGTGGTTGGTGTCGATGAAGGGTACAGCTTACCAAGCGGATGCTCTATTGATTCCTCAATGCGGACAGTGCAGGAAATTGGTCGGCAGCTATCGGTAGATTTCTTTGATCGTTCGGCAGCTATTCTGCTAGCTGATGGAACTGTAGAGACAGTTGCGTTGCCAACAATTAAGGCTGCTGTTTCAAACGGCTTACTAACGCCCACTACAACGGTATTTAATACGTTAGTGAAAACAAAAGCGGAGTTTTTGGCAGAATGGCGCATTAATGCTGCCAACTCCTGGCTCAAGCGGTATTTTAAGACGATAGAAGCATAAATAACCATTTAATAGGTAAAGCCGGCCAATTTCTACAGACTAGAGTAGAAATTGACCGGCTTTAACGTTACGATCTATAAGAACGTTCACTGCCAAATCGTCATATTAATTAACTTTGCTCGTTCTTTTCCAACAAAGGACTAATTTTTGTAGTAAGAGTTTACGAAGCTCAGCGAATCTGATCGTGTAATTATTGAATTCGTTGGTCATTGCCGATAGTAAACGGCAATTAACTCTTACTTTTATGGCGACTATTCCCGAAGTTATGTCAGATACGCCAACTCGCGACGACCGGAACCGTAGCGACGGACCAGCCGAACCGGACCAATTCTTACCCGATAGCGACCCGACCGAACAAGTCTCGGCCGATACGCCCGCTCGTGGTTATTCCGACGCACAGAAGTACCAGATTTTTAATAAGGAGTTTATGCCGCACATTGACTCCATGTACAACTTTGCTTTTCGGTTGACAACTGACGAGGACGATGCAAACGACCTCGTACAGGATACATACCTAAAAGCGTTTCGGTTCATTTCATCTTTTGAGCAAGGAACTAACGCCAAAGCATGGCTGTTCCGGATTCTGAAGAACAGTTTCATCAACGATTATCGGAAAAAAAGCAAAGAACCAGCTAAGGTAGATTACCAGGACGTTGAAACGACCTATAACTCTGAAGACGCTGAATCTGAGCACACAGTTGACCTACGGGCCGAATCTGTTTCTGATTTAATTGGCGATGAAGTGGCAACAGCCTTAAACTCGTTGCCGGTGGATTTCCGAACGGTCATTATTCTCTGCGACATCGAAGGATTTACATATGAGGAAATGGCAAAAATTCTGGATATCCCAATAGGTACAGTTCGCTCTCGATTACACCGGGCTCGTAACCTATTGAAAGAAAAATTGCGTGATTACGCGTCTTCGATGGGCTATAAAGAAGAAAATGAAGAATAAACCGAACTTTTTATAAGCCTAATTTGGTTCTGCTAATAACTTAATGGTATTATTATTCTTGGAATAAATAAAACTTTTCCAATGCAAACCTCGTTGCCGTCATCAGCTTCATCTAGTGGTAAGCCAGACATGAAAGAACATTGTAATCACAGCGCCGACTGCCTGAAGATGATTCAGTTGATTCTGGATGGAGAAGCTACAGATCAACAGCTTGTCAGAGTGAAAGCGAACCTCGAATCATGCAGACCCTGCATCGAGATGTATCAGCTTGAAAAGGAAGTGAAAGAGTTATTGACGAAGCGCATGGAGAAACGATGCTGCCCCGAGCAGTTAGTTGCAACGATTAAATCCCGAATCCTGAGTTTCAGCTAAGAGCAATCAACGTAATTGGGGTAATTAAGGAAGCGCTTACGAAAGCAGCCTTAATTACCCCAATTACTTTTTTAATTAACCAACCCATCATCCACTGTGGACGGTAAACTTATTATTTTTTCAGCCCCCTCTGGTTCGGGCAAAACCACGATTGTTAAACATTTGCTGGCCGAGAATGCAAATCTCGGCTTTTCTATTTCGGCCTGCACCCGCGATCGGAGGGGACGTGCCGAGGAAAATGGCAAAGATTATTACTTTTTGACTCCTGAAGATTTTAAGCATAAAATCGATGCCGATGAGTTTGTTGAATGGGAAGAAGTTTATACGGGCGCTTTCTACGGCACGCTGAAATCTGAAATTGAACGCGTGTGGGCAACCGGTAAGCACGTTTTGTTTGATGTGGATGTGCAGGGCGGATTGAAACTGAAAAACTTCTATGGCGATAAAGCACTGGCCGTTTTTGTAAAAGTACCGGATGAAGAAACTCTCCGCCAGCGCTTGATTGGCCGTGGGTCCGAAACGGAAGAAAGCTTATCCCGACGCTTATTTAAAGTACACTTTGAAATGAGCTTTCAGGATCGTTTCGATGTCATTTTAATGAACGATGATTTAGAAACGTCGCTCCAAAAAGCCCAGAAACTGGTCAACGACTTCGTAAACGAAAACAAAGTACCCGCGAAAGCAACGATAATCTAAATCTGAGTTGTAAAGTTATAGAGTCATATAGTTCTAAAGTTCAGAATGCGCCAGCCAACTTTATATCTTTATAACCCTATAACTTTATAACTTCTAGTGAAAATCGGCTTATTCTTCGGTTCGTTTAACCCCATTCATATCGGGCACCTGATCATCGCAAACACGATGGCAACTACGACTGATCTTGAACAAGTGTGGTTTGTCGTATCGCCCCAGAACCCCTTCAAAAAGACCAAAAGTTTGTTGCACGAGTTCGACCGACTCGATATGGTGGAACGGGCTATCGCCGATAATAGCCGCCTGAAAGCTACGAACATTGAGTTTTCGATGCCCAAGCCCAGTTATACAATCGACACGCTTACACGATTGAGTGAAAAATACCCCCAGCACACTTTCCGCTTGATTATGGGTGAGGATAATCTGGAGCAGTTTGCCAACTGGAAGAACTACGATAAGATTCTGGAATACTACGGTTTATACGTTTATCAACGCCCCCGAGTTATCGAAAGCCCGTTTAAAACGCACGCCAACGTTCGGATTGTAGAAGCACCCTTGTTGGATATTTCAGCAACGTTCATTCGAGAAAGCATTCGTGCGAACCGCTCTATACGATATATGGTGCCTGAAGTTGTGGAAGAAATGATTGAGCGTAAGAAGTTTTACGTGTGATGTACCTACGGGCTTTAGCCCGTGATAGTTGATCTACATAACACGGGCTAAAGCCCGTAGGTACATTACGGTAATCCATTCTGAAACGTAACTTCAGTTGCTAAACCAATAGCGCTCATACGAATAGCCACCGAACGGCTATTGGATTTCATACCGGGTTGATCGCAGTGGGTGCCTTTTTCCAGAAAATAGATATAGAACTTCTGGTTACGATCGGCGATCTGGTTGATGTCTGGTCGGCCGAGGAGCTCGCCAATGGTATTGGTTGTTTTGCCTTTCAGATTTTGTATTTCAGCTCTAAAATCGGGCACGAGCATAGCCCGAACGCCATTGCAGCCACCTCGGTCACCACGCCATTTTTTCAAATCAAGCTTCCCAAACTGATCCGGCACTGAACTACATTCCGACAAGCTGATTATCAGAAGGAAGATAGTAAACAGACGTATCAGAGGCATAACGAAACTTTCACTCTTTCGCTCTTTCATTCTTTCACTTATTGTTCATTGTAAAGCACCTGCAATAACGTCTGACCAACGGCCTTCAATGTCGCCCGATCAATGTTACTCATGTTATCTTCGGCAGTATGCCAGGCTGGGAAGAAGCCGCCCGTAACGACATTCGTATGAATAATGTCGATCATTGGAATTTTGGCGATCGTATTGGGGGCTACATGATCATCCGTGATTTGACCACCGGGAGTATCAACAAAATACTGGCTGTATCCAGCACGGCTAGCCGTTTGCCAAACATTATTAACAACCGTAGGGGCAAACTGCATTGATAGCCCTTCTTTGGCAAACGTAGCTCCCTTGGCTCCAACCATATCCAGCAAAATGCCGAAATAAGCTGAATAACCAGGTTTATGTAAGTTTTTGGACCAATAGCGAGATCCTAAGCAGAAGCCAATATAATCGAATTGATTGCCACTCGCCTGTTCAAAATCGTTGCTGGCTTTTTCGCCATTACCCCAATCTTCGGCGTCGAAGAAAATAATATCGATTCCTACGGTTGGTTTTTGTTGATTTTGTTGGATACTACGAGCCAGTTCGAGCAGAACACCTACACCGCTGGCTCCATCATTAGCGGCCGTAACAGGTTTCGTTTGATCTGCTTTATCCTGATCCTGATCGGCATGAGGGCGCGAATCCCAGTGCGATGCTAAAACAATTCGCTTGGTTGCGGTTGGGTTGATACTACCAATTATATTTCGGGCATTTAGTTTCTTACCATCCCAGGTGTTTGCCACAAACGTCTGCTCAATAACTGTGCATCCAAATTGTTTTAATTTGGCTACCAAATAGTTACCTGTTTGTACATGGGCAGGTGTATTTGGCACTCGTGGCCCGAATTTCACCTGTTGCTCCACATAGGTATAAGCAGAATCGGCATTAAAAGCCGGTGCCGTAGCAGTAACAGCTTGCTCAGCGGTTTTTGTTGTATCGCTTTGCGACTGCTTGGTGCGACAGGCGCTTGTTGAGAGGACTACAACTAAAAAAGCAAGGAGGATTTTTTTCATGATAGAGCAACATGACCTACTAAAGCCGGGATGTCATGCTGTAAAAACGATTTACTATCGGTTTTGTGTACCGATCCGCAAAAATACCGAAAAGTCGGGCGTTTAAATAATTAGATGAAGAGAATGGGGAGGTAAAAAATGCGAAGCGGCCCGCCTGAATTACAGGTAGGCCGCTTCGTTTCTGGCGCGAGTGTTTACTCGTGCCTATTCATGAAGTCAGTATTCTCTGACGCAAGCGAATGCTTGCTATATAATAAGCACGAGTAAATACTCGCGCCAGTTCATTTTTTACTCTTCATAAGCCCAGTCGATCTGGTGCTTCATGTCTTTGATTGCCAGCCCTTGTGCTTTGAAATAAGAGCGAATCTGATCGACTTTGTCATATTGACGTTGCTCTTTGTATTCGCGGTAAAGAGTCAGTAACCCTTCCAGAATAGGCTGGTTATCGGTGCCTTCTTCTTTCAAACCTAACACTTCAGTCATGAACGATACGAACGACTCTTTCAGCAAAGTAAATACCTCTTCACCAAGGACTGCTGACTGAAGCTGGTTCAGATAGAGCATGTTGACGTATTTTAGCAAGGTAAACAACTGAGCAATACCGACGGCCGTATTGAGGTCGTCGTTCATGGCTTCGTAAAACTGTTGAACAGCTTGCCGGATTTCTTTCTGTTTTTCTTCGCTCACCGTAGCATTCTCGTCGGCTGAGTAGGTCAGCGTTTTAACAATTCGCAACCCATTTGCTAATCGACGATAGCCTTTCTGCGCGGCTTTAAGCGCGTCGTTCGAAAAATCGAGTGTGCTCCGGTAGTGCGATTGCAGCATGAAAAACCGAACCGTCATCGGGCTGTAAGCCTGATCGAGCAGGGGGTGATTACCGGCAAACAACTCGGCAGGCAAAAATGAATTACCCAGCGACTTCGACATTTTCTGGCCATTCACAGTCAGCATGTTCGAGTGCATCCAGTACCGAACGGGATCAACGCCACTCAAACCATCGCCTTGCGCAATTTCGCACTCATGGTGAGGGAATTTCAAGTCCATGCCGCCACCATGAATATCGAATTGCTTGCCTAGGTATTTGGTGCTCATGCATGTGCATTCCAGGTGCCAGCCAGGAAAACCTTCGCCCCAAGGCGAGTTCCAGCGCATAAGGTGCTCAGGAGCTGCACGTTTCCAGATCGCAAAATCGAGCGGGCTGCGTTTTTCTGACTGACCATCCAGTTCGCGGGTTTCGTTCAGCAGATCGTCCAGAATCCGACCCGACAACTTACCGTAGTTCCCTCCGCGCTTGTTGTAGGTTTCAATGTCGAAATACACCGAACCGTTTGATTCATAAGCTAATCCATTCGCGAGCAATGACTGAACGGCTTCGATCTGTTCCACCATATGGCCCGTGGCCGTGGGTTCAATGCTGGGTGGGAAGGTGTTGAACTGCGCCATTACCGTATGGAAATCATTCGTGAAGCGCTGTACAATTTCCATCGGCTCAACCTTTTCCAGTTTAGCCATCCGTCCGATTTTATCTTCGCCTTCGTCACCATCACCAACCAGGTGGCCAACGTCGGTCAGGTTACGGACGTACCGTACTTTATAGCCGATGAAAGTCAGGTATCGATAAAGCGTATCGAATGTGAGGAACGTACGGACGTTGCCCAGATGAACATAATTGTAAACCGTCGGACCGCAAACGTACATGCCTACGTACGGTGCATTGATCGGTTCGAATAGTTCTTTTTTACGCGAAAGCGTATTGTATAAGTGAAGCGGTTGCATTGGTAGATTGACTATTTCGGGAAGACTACAAAAGGAATTGAGTTGCCGGATCGGCATCTATAGGCGAGATAAAGCGTTCAGCGACAACAGCATGTCGATAAAGCAGGGTTTTCCTCAAGTAGCATAGCAAAAATGATACTGTTCATGAGGGCGAAGTTACGGATTGTTCGTTGTAAAACGCTAGCTCATCTACACGACCCGTAGCTTTTGGCTATATTCGCGTTTTGTTTTTACAAATCGCCCGCTTAGGCTCAGGGATGCAGGTAGTTGAAGTGGGCACAAATGCCCAATATCAGAAAGAATTTATTCAGTTTCCCGTTCGTCTATATCGCAACGATCCTAATTGGATTCGTCCGCTGGATAACGATGTTGAGGAGATATTTGACCCAGCCCGCAACAAGCGGTTTGAGCATGGTGAATGCGTTCGGTTTTTGTTGCTAAACAACAAATCCGAAACCATTGGGCGAATAGCCGCATTCATCGACCACGAAATTGCGAATCTAGACAATGACCAACCAACAGGTGGGGTCGGGTTCTTTGAGTGTATCGATGACCAACAGGCTGCTTTTACGCTGTTCGATGCGGGGAAATCCTGGCTCCAACAGCGAGGTATGGAAGCTATGGACGGCCCAATAAACTTTGGTGATCGCGACCGCTGGTGGGGTTTGCTGGTCGATGGGTTCGACCGGGAGCCGAATTACTGCATGCCGTACACAAAGCCGTATTACATTCCTTTTTTCGAGAATTACGGTTTCAAGGATTATTTCAAACAGTTCACATTTGGGATTCCCACAACCTGGTCGAAACTAGTCGATATGTCGCAGGCGGTGAAAGACCGTGCTCGGCGTATTTATGACAACCCCGATTACAGTTTTCGGACGATCGATAAAAAGCAATTACCCGCAGCGGCTGAACAGTTCCGACATATATATAATGCTGCCTGGGGTGGCCATAGTGGCGTTAAGGAAATGTCGGCGGCACAGGCGCAGTTGCTGATGCAGAAACTAAAGCCGGTTATCGACGAAAAGATTATCTATTTCGCCTATTATCAGGGTGAGCCAGTCGCCTTTTTCGTTTGTCTGCCCGAATTAAACCAGGTGTTCAAACACGTAAATGGTAAGCTTGATCTGATTGGTAAGCTGAAGTTTTTGTGGCATATGTTGCTGAAGACGAACCACAAAGCCTTTGGGGTTGTGTTCGGCGTAGCACCTGAGCATCAGGGAAAAGGCGTTGAAGCAGCTATCGCCCTTCGAATGCCCCACGAAGCCGATCATAATCCAAACTTCCAGTACACCGAATTAGAAATGAACTGGGTCGGCGATTTCAACCCAATCATGGTTCGCTTTGTGAGTCAACTGGGTTCAAAAATCGTCAAAACACACATTACGTACCGCAAGCTTTTCGACGAAACCAAACCATTTAAACGCTGCCCGGTCATTGGGCGGAAGAAATAGATTTATGGTATTTGGTATACAGTTTTTGGTTTACGGTGGGCTGATTCATAAGCAATTCATGCGCCAGCCCACCGTAAACCAAAAACTGTATACCAAATACTAACCATTATAAACCAAGAAATAAATGAGCTTAGTAACTGTTGGTTCCGTCGCATTCGACGCCCTGGAAACCCCGTTCGGTAAGACCGACAAAATCATCGGTGGTGCTGCCACGTATATCACCCTTTCGGCTTCGTACTTCACGAAAGAGAATAATCTGGTTGCTGTTGTGGGCGACGATTTTCCGCAGAGCATGATTGACGATCTCAATCAGCACGGAATCAATACCGAAGGTCTGGAAATTCGGAAAGGAGAGAAGACCTTCTTCTGGTCGGGCAAGTACCATAACGACATGAATAGCCGCGACACAGTTGAAGTGCAGCTAAACGTGATGGAACACTTCGATCCGATCATTCCCGATTCGTTTCAGGATTGTACGTATCTGATGCTGGGAAATACGGCTCCATCTATTCAACAAACTGTAATTGAGCGATTGCATAAACGGCCTAAGCTTATTGTGCTCGATACCATGAACCTCTGGATCGAAATCGCTAACCCTGATTTGATGAGTTTACTTAAACTCGTTGATGTGCTGGTGGTTAATGACGAAGAAGCGCGCCAGCTAACACACGAATACTCGTTGGTGCGTGCTGCGGCTAAAATTCGGTCGATGGGTCCTCAAACGGTCATTATTAAGAAAGGCGAACACGGCGCTTTATTATTTAGCGAAGGCCAGATCTTCTTTGCCCCAGCGCTACCGCTTGAAGAAGTCTTCGATCCAACCGGTGCGGGCGACACATTTGCCGGTGGATTCATTGGCTATCTGGCCAAAACCGATGACATCTCGTTCGATAACATGAAACGGGCAATTATTTACGGTTCGGCAATGGCTTCGTTCTGTGTTGAGAAATTTGGTGCTGAGCGGATTATGAACTTAACTCAGGAGGAAATTCAGGCGCGGGTAAGCGAATTTGTGACGCTATCCGCTTTTGGACTGGTCTAAAGTATAGCTGATAATAAACGAACAAGCCGCTGGTAACTTACCAGCGGCTTGTTCGTTTATTGGTGGATTCAGTTCGAGCGTGTTACGCAAAGAAAGGCGCAACAATTCCTAAAATAGTAGGCTTGTCTAACGGCTCATCAAAGGCCTGCATCACCATAGCTGGAGTTATCCGGCTATCACCTGCCAAGGCAGCAGCTAGATCGACACCCGCCTGAACGGTGTTTTCTTCCCCTTTGTAACTAGCATCAACTACAGATGGAAGACCCTGCAAAGCAGCCGTGCCACCTGTGATCCAGCCTTTTTGACCACGCATATAACGTACATTAGCTGCGTGAGCTGCCTCAGTTGCGTGAATTTGCAGAGCTACCTGCAAAATAGCGGGTGCTGCCTGTAAATTACCTGCCTGACCTTTATAAGCACGAACACCAGTATCTTCAAACGTCTGAGCAATAGCTGAGAACGTAGCGAAATTGGTAAACGTATCCGTAAATGTGCCTTTAGCCGAGAAGTCAAACTTAGGCATTGGAATCGCATCGGCACCCAATACCGTTTTTAACAGCCGAACGTGTACTTCTTCGTGTTGACGAATCAGTTCAAAAGCTGGCCGATAATTAACCGGAATCATTGATAGATTGCGGCCGTAGTTGTAAAAATTGAACTCCAGATACTCTAATGCAAGTGCAAAATTGAGTACATCTTTCACGCCTTGTGGTAATGAGCTAGACTGCCCATAGGACTTAGTCAAAGCTGAAGCCATAATAGCTGGAGCAGCTGCGGCAATCGTTTTTTTGGTCAGGGAGCTAAACAAACCCCGACGAGAAACATGGGCTAAGCGGTCAAAGATCTCGCCATCCACTTTCTCAATTTCGCTGAATAAGTTTTGTAAGTTCATTGGAGTTGAGTGGTTTATGCGAGGCTTTTAACTAAGGCGCTTGCGTCAAGTGTTTCAAGGATATATTTCTGTGCGATAGGGAGCACAAATGTTGGTTCATAGGCCAGGTGTAAGCCCGTATCGCTGGTAACGATTGTTGGACCCGCAAAGGCGTCAGAATAAGGATACTGCAATTCGCGCAGAATAGAGTGGTGACGAGTTTCAACCGATACAATCTTACCTGCCAGTGTCAGATAACCAGCATCTTTGATATACTTACCAGCACCGTTGTAAGCACCTACGCCTGTTTTTTCGAAGGCTTCTGCATTGGCAATTACATCTGCACGATTGTTAAAATCAATGCTAGAGAAATTAAACGTCAGATCTGGTACGTTGGCTGCTGTTCCAGCACCTACTGCTGCTTTGAAAAGCGCACGGTGGATAATTTCATGGCCGCGGATGTCAGTCCATAAGGCCATGTCTGCCGAAGACATGTTAGGGTAAGGTTTTGCAAGCACCATTTCATAGAAAGCAGCTTCGAGCTGTTCTAGTACATAAGCGAAAGCAAGCACACCAGCATCACCAGTAGGAAGGGCGACAGTTGTGCCAGCAGCACGAGCGCTTCCAGTTGGATTAACGAAAGCTTCGTCCCCTTTAGAGCAAGCTGTGAGTAGTCCGCCAGTTACGGCTGCCGCTCCAGCTACCCGCAGAAACGACCGGCGACTAGCTGCCGAAGATGGCGTTTCGGGCCGATTAGTAATGTTTTCCATTGAGCAAAATAGTTAGGTGATTTGTTGTCTTAGTTATTTGGCAACCAAGGTGATGTACCTACGCGCTCATCTGGAATAAGGATTTTTTAAATTTTAGAATAAGGTATAAATCCAACTCTGCAATAAGGCTAATGTGTTATTATTATATACACTATGCTTATTTGGCTATTATTTTTTGAAATATTATTGAAAAAGTACAAAATGATTTTCGCGGAAAATTAGAGCCATAAGCAAGCTATAGTTGCTTGAGAGGTGGGTTGAACGGTTTTGGGCGTAGCGTTTTCATCCAAAATAATCGTAGTACCATTAGTGCCTAAATCCCACAGGTTACCTCGCAGAAATACATTCATGCCTTTGGTAATATTGGCTTCCGATGCAGCCCGTCCTGCCATAGCATGCGTAAGCCAGGCTTGCCCTTCGGTTAATTTCCCGACGTCAGCCCAGGTATTCAGGCAGGATAACGATTGTTTTCTTTGGAGTAATTAGCCCGCTATCTTTCGCTGTTTGTAGGTAACCAGCTATTTTTTCGCGAAAAGTTAGCCCATTTTGGTAATCGATGGGTGTCATCCAGGGTTGAATACCTAACAGATTACCTCGATCGGAGCGATTCCCAAACTGCTCAATATGACTAATTTTTGCTGGTTTATCAGGCTTGAGGGGCTCACCGTTTAGCCAGATAAACCAGAGGCCGAATGCGCCCCAGTTGAGCAGGAATACGATGTACAGGATAACCGAATATTTTCTTAGGTTACTAGACATAGAAATGATAAATGAGCCACAAAATAGCCTTATTTTCAGGCATTATTAAGCGCTGTAACTATGTCATCATTTGCGAATCAGGTTGCTTTTATAACGGGTGCTGGCTCAGGAATTGGTCGGGCAACAGCATTGGCTTTTTCTAAGGCAGGCGCAACTGTTGTTGTCGCCGAAATCAATGAATCTACTGGTCGAGAGACAGTTGAATTAATAACGCAACAAGGTGGTAACGCAGTCTTTATTCTTTGTAATGTTGTTGATCCAGAACAGATTAAAAAGGCTATCTATCAAACTGTTCATTCATTTGGTCGTCTGGATATTGGTATTAACAATGCCGGAATTGGCGGTAAGTTTGGCAAGTTGCTAGATCAGACGGAACAGGACTTTAATCAGATAATGGCGATAAATGTTGGTGGAGTGTTTTACGGCATGCAAGCCCAGATTCGCCAGATGTTAACGCAAAAAAGCAACCCCACTGGTGGCAAAATTGTAAATGTGTCCAGCATTGCCGGGGTTCGGGGAATGCCGATGGGTGCACCTTATAGTGCCTCCAAACACGCCGTAATTGGACTAACAAAAACGGCGGCTCTGGAATATGTGAAGCATCATATCCGAATCAATGCAGTGTGTCCAGTGTACACGCATTCGCCTATGGTGGATGAACTCATTAATACAGCACCGGGCATGGAAGAACGGATGCGCCGAATGGTTCCGATGGGCCGTTTTGGCGAACCGGAGGAAATTGCCCAGACTATTTTGTGGCTTTGTTCAGACGAAAACGCGTTTGTTACCGGGCAGGCGCTTCAAATTGATGGCGGCTTAACGGCTGGGTAAGTTTAGGGTTCGATTCGCCAACTCGTCAATCATTGCCGGGACCTCCGGTTCTCCTTTAAAAAAGGTACCCCGTTTACCTCTCGTTAACGCCCAACGGTGCAGCCAGGAGATGCCGCCTTTTCCATAAAAATGATCGACCGATTGATAAGCGTTGTCAGTTAATGCATGCTCCAGCGACACAAACGTATATCCCTGCTGCTTGAGCCCTGCCAGCAATTCACCCAGAAAATCGGCGTTGATCGTGTTGGCATGCAGTAGCAATGTCTGCGAAATCTGCCGATTGAAAAGGGAATCGCTCTGAGCTTCGTAATAAGCCACGCAGTTGAGCATATACGCCACGTACTGCTTACCAACCTGAGTGGCTAACGTAGTGTCGCCCAGGAGTATCGCATTATCGTAAGCGCCCGAAAATAACCAGTCCGAATTGTCGATAGTGACAGGCGCTTCCAGATAACCTCGCTGTTGCAGAAAATGCTCCAGTGAATCTTTTTTTGCCTGTGTATCGCCTTTGCGTAGGTAAGGGTGTCTGAAATAGCGGAAGGGTTTGCCTCGCTGTTGAACAAGGTTCTTCACAATTTGCTCACCATCAATGATATCCTCTTTTGACTCGCTAAACGAAATGAGATTGTAGTCTTTATGGGCAAGTGTATGATTTCCTAATTCAAAGCTAGCATCGAGCCATAGTTTTAATAGGTTGATCTGGCTTGAATCGGGTTGATGATTGGCCAGTAACGAATTGCCGATAACAAATCCAATTGCCGGAACCTGAAACGTTGTACAGTGCGAAAGTAGTTTTTTCGTTAACTGTAATCGGCCTGACGGGGATCGATAAACCTTCGATACAGTCGGCAGATCATCAATGGTAATGGCTATTTTTTTCTGTGCCTGTGCCGTATAGGCTAGAAAAAGTATCAGAATGATCAATAGGCGCATGGGCTGAAGCAGGCTAAGAACTGTATTGGCTCAACCACTCTTCTTCTTTCGCCCGCATCTGGGCCGCTTCTTCATCGGTTTTGTCGTAGTAGCCGCATAGATGAAGCAGGCCGTGAGCCAACACGCGTCGCATTTCCTGCTCAGACGATACGCCTAGTTGGGCAGCATTGTCGGCAACTCGCTCGACACTGACGAAAATATCGCCTTCGATTTTATCATCTTCCTCGCTCTGATCGAACGTAATGATGTCGGTATAATAGTCGTGCTGAAGGTAGTCGCGGTTAACTTGTAGCACATGCTCATCGGAGCAGAAAATATAGTTTAAGTCTCCCACGGCAAAGCCTTCCCGCTCAACCTGTTGCTTCAGCCACTGGCGGGTTACTTGCTTCTTCGGAAGCTTATAAGGCACATCTTCATTAAAAAAGCGAATCATAAAGTCGGACTATCAATCATTTATGTAAAAGATTGAAGGGCAAAATTAAGGCGATTGGTCAAATTAATTTCGTTAGGTCAGGCCAAACGTATCGATAAGCTTCTGATGAGCCTCCATCTGCGGTTTCGTGCGTAACCAATTCCCGATTGACTCCGCCCAGGTGCGCATAGAATTTTTGAGCACTGGTATTTTGCTTCAATACCCACAAATAGAAACCTGATTGGGGGTTTTTCGTGTAGACCCACCGCGCTGCCGATTTGATCAGAATAGTGCCAATTCCCTGGCCTTTCTGCTCGGCCTGAACGTGCAAGTTGTCGAGTAGGGCTCCGTAAACAGGATCTTCGTCGGCATACGTACAGGAAAAGCCACAAACTAAACCTGCCGATTCGGCTACGATAATGTGCTGATTTGGCTTAGGTTGACTCAGCCGACTGTGCCAGGTTTTACGTCTATTTTCAAGTACGGGACCATCTAAAAACTCATCTCTCCAAATACCTCTGTAGTTTTGCTGCCAACTAAGGCTATGCAGTTGAGCAATCTGCTCGGCATCGGTAGGAGTAGCTTCTCGATAAGTAATCATAGCCCCGTTAAACGTAGTTGGGCAAAGATAAAAAGCCCGGTATTGGTTTACGAATTCACCCTACAATTATGAATCAGTCTATGAAAGCAATTTATCTCGAAGGCATTCACCAACCTGTTCAACTGATTGATGCGCCAGTTCCTACAGCTGGCCCAGGTGAGGTACTGATCAAACTGCAAGCCGCTTCCCTGAATCATCGGGATGTATTCGTGCAGCAGGGGTTATATCCGGGAATCAAATTGCCAGTTATTCTGGGTTCTGATGGGGCCGGTGTCGTTGTTGATACGGGCGAAGGTGTCGATTCAGATTGGCAGGGTCAGGCAGTTATTATCAATCCAGCCATGAATTGGGGCGATAATCCGAAGTTCTACGGTGCTGATTTTCAGATTCTGGGCATGCCTACCAACGGTACTTTTGCCGATTTTGTAGTTGTCAGCAGTCGATATATCCATCACAAACCGCAGCATCTGACCTTCGAGCAGGCGGCTGCATTGCCGCTGGCTGGTTTAACGGCATGGCGAGCACTCATGACAAAAGCGGGGTTGAATCAGCGTGGTGGGAATGAGCCAGAAAAGGTATTGATTACGGGTATTGGTGGAGGTGCCGCCTTGTATGCCTTGCAATTTGCCGTAGCCGTTGGGGCCGAAGTCTGGGTTACGTCGGGTTCTGATGAAAAGTTAGAAAAAGCGAAAGAAATCGGTGCCACGGGCGGAGTCAATTATCGTCAGGACGACTGGCATAAAACTTTATTGACGCAAGTTGGAGCTGGAAAAAGTGGCTACTTCGATGTTATCATTGATAGTGCAGGTGGATCTGGTTTCGCTAAACTCATTGATGTGGCAGCTCCGGGCGGACGGATTGCTTTCTTTGGCGGAACAACAGGCGCTATTACCAACATTAGTCCCCCCAAAGTATTTTTCAAACAACTTTCCATTTTCGGGACTACGATGGGTACCGAAAGCGAGTTTGCCGACATGATTAAGTTGGTAAATGATCAGCAGATTGTGCCCGTTTTAGACGAGGTTTTCCCGCTTGCTGCTATCGAAACGGCTATGACTAAAATGGAGACGGGCAAGCAATTCGGTAAAATTATTCTCTCAATAGATAGCTAATCGGTTACCATATTAACGTAAGGTTAACAGATGTACCTATTTATTCGAAAATTCAGCAGTAATATTTTCTCAAATCGAAGTTATCCACAATCAACATGTGGATAACTAACGACTTACACACATTTTCGTAATTAGCCCTTTAAAACAACTCATCATTCAATAGGGACGATTTACCTTTGTAGCATGGCTACATTGATGCACTCAGTTGCCCAGCTAGTATCAGAACGATTAGCAGTTTATAAACATAGAGGCCTGCTTCGTCAACTCCGAACAGCCGATGGTTTAGTTGATTTTTGCTCGAACGATTACCTGGGTTTTGCCCGGTCGGCCGAACTGAAAGCGGCTATCCAAAAAATGGATAAAGCACAGAAACGTGCTCGTATTGGCGCTACAGGATCGCGGTTATTGGCCGGGCAAACTACCCTGGCTAATGTGGTTGAAGAAGAACTAGCTCGATTTTACGGTACCGAAGCCGCGTTGATTTTCAATTCGGGTTATGATGCCAATCTGGGTTTACTGTCCTGCCTACCCCGAAAAGGAGACACCCTTCTGACCGACGAGCTAATTCACGCCAGTATGATTGATGGCGCTCGGCTCAGCTATGCAACCCGCCATCGCTTTCGACATAATGACTTACAGGATCTGGAAGATAAACTTAAACAGACGAATGAGTCTCCATTAGAAGGGCAGGTGTTTGTAGCAGTTGAATCCATTTACTCAATGGATGGCGATGCGGCCCCTTTGTGTGAAATAGCCGACCTCTGTGACCGTTATCACGCGGCTTTGATTGTCGAT
Organism: Spirosoma foliorum; assembly: GCF_014117325.1. Classification (NCBI taxonomy): domain Bacteria; kingdom Pseudomonadati; phylum Bacteroidota; class Cytophagia; order Cytophagales; family Cytophagaceae; genus Spirosoma; species Spirosoma foliorum. Next base: position 7,234,299 of record NZ_CP059732.1, read on the forward strand.
GAAGCCCACGCAACGGGTCTTTATGGGTCAAATGGAGAAGGTTTAGTGGCGGCATTGGGTTTGCAGGATCGAGTGTTTGCCCGGGTTCATACATTCGGGAAAGCGTTGGGCGTTCATGGAGCTGCCGTGGTTGGACCAACTGTTCTGCGAGACTACCTCATTAATTTTGCCCGTCCATTCATTTATACAACAGCCTTACCGCCCCACAGCCTGCTCGCTATCCGTTGTGCACATGTGTATGTAACAACAAATACTGCAAACCGGACTCAGTTGTATAAGCGGCTTACGTATTTCCGCCAGCGTGTCAGCGAATTGTTGCCGGATGCTACCTGGACAAACAGTCAATCGCCGATACGATGCTTGCTTGTTCCCGGAAACGACAGTGCTCGTTATGTGGCAAGCGAGGCTCAGGCCATTGGCTTAGATGTGCGGGCTATTTTAAGTCCAACCGTTCCAGTTGGTCAGGAGCGGTTGCGGCTGTGTATTCATTCCTTTAATACGAACGAAGAAATTGACCAGCTATTAACGATTTTACAAAAGACCTTATTGGGCTAACTCAACGGATAAATTTACCATGTCGCATCAAATCATTGTTGCCGGAATTGGCACAGAAATAGGGAAAACGGTTGCATCAGCCGTATTGGTAGAAGCCCTGAAAGCCGATTACTGGAAACCCATTCAATCAGGGGAATTGACAAATTCTGATACGGATGTTGTGCGCGGATTGGTCAGCAATCCGACCTCTCAGTTTCATCCAGAAGCCTATCGATTGACACAACCCCTATCTCCACATGCTGCTGCCGAGATAGACGGAGTGACAATTGATTTAACCGAAATCATTTTACCCGAAACAGACCAAAATCTGATTATCGAGCTGGCTGGGGGATTAATGGTGCCGCTGAATAACCATGATCTAACTATTGATCTGGTGAAGAACCTAGGCTTGCCCGTTATCCTGGTTTCCCGAAATTATCTGGGCAGTATTAACCACACCCTTCTATCGGTCGAAGCCTGCCGAAGTCGGAATATTCCACTGTTGGGCATTCTGTTCAACGGGCCAACCGTTGAGGCTACCGAATCATTTATTCTGTCGTACACTGGATTGCCTTGCCTTGGACGAATAGGGCAGGAGGAGGTTATGAATAAAGAGGTTATTCTAAAGTATGCTTCCTTACTAAGCCAGATAGACCTATAAGGTTTGGGAAACCTTATAGGTCTGAAAGTCACCAGGTTTTTATCAGCTCATCGAATCGCTCTAAGAGAAATTTAGCGGTTGGTCCCGGATTACCGTCGCCAACTGTCAGTTCGCCAATCTGAACAATAGGAAGCACTTTCTTGGTCGAACTAGTTGTAAAGGCTTCGCTGGCGTCATAAAGTTCGGAGAGTAATACCGGCCGCTCTTCGATCTGAAAGTCGTTTTGCGCTAATTGAAGGATTGTTCGGCGGGTAATGCCGTGCAGAATATGCCGATTGGGCGTTATCAGGCGATCGCCTTTCACGATAAAGAAATTGCTTCGGCTCAGCTCACTGATTTCTCCGCCTTTCTGATACAATAGATCGGAAGCGCCAGCCGATTTAATGGCTTGGGCCATTAAAATCACCCGTTTATAGTCCGTGCTTTTCACTTCGGCCATCTCCCGAACATATTCGTCCAGAATTACCTTAATGCCCTTCTCGTATTGAATTGGTGGCACTGGATGAATTGATTCGGTCAGAATAAGCAGATTTGGGCGCTCAATCGAAATGCTATCAGCCGAGTAACCGCCTGTCATTACAAACCGGAAGGCTACATCAACGCCACCGCTGCGCTCAATCAAATCCAGTAAGATGGCGTAAGTTTCATCTTTGCCAATCGGTAGAGGCAGGTGCATCCGGGAGGCAGAATTCTGGAATCGCTCCCAATACCAATCCCACTGAAAAGGACGCCCGTTGTAGGTCAGGAAATAATCGAATAAACCATAGCCCCGAAGTAGGCTAAGATCCGTAACCCCGACAGCCAACTGGTCGGTAGGAGCGATAGTACCGTTGAAATAACCGTAATGCATACATGTAGCGTTGGACTTCCTGACCTCAAAGATAGGGCAAACAGGCTTACTATTCCCTTTGTAGAGCATAGAGAATAATAGCCCGTTTGTCATTTCGACCGTAGGGAGAAATCTCAACTTTAACTAATGAGAAAGTTGAGATTTCTCCCTACAGTCGAAATGACAAACGTAAGCTTAGATTTTTCCATTGAAGGATGTGCGTAACTTCAACATATGAAATCGAGGTTTTCTGTGATGCGAGTACCCTGGTTGATTAGCGTATCCATGTATAAACGGATTCGCTGCTTCGCTATAGCCAGATCGGTATTGTTGAGGTTGATGTTCAGTAAATCAATAAACCAAGGGGGCTTAACCTCACTTACCATATACACATCGGCAATTTCACGAGCTATGGGTAGCGTGGTGGTTTTCGATGCGTCGTAGACATCCTTGTTGGCGGCTTTCAGTAGTTTGTCATATTCCTGATCTAATAATTTTTGATACAACGCTTCCGAAAATACAGCTCCGGCTTTTGTGCCCGTCTCTAGGTCATCCTCCGTAAGAATAGCCCCCTTATGCATCCACTCCCAGAGAATACTCAACCGGATTTCCCCCGTGGCCATATCCTCCATCAGATACAGAATATCATCGTTGCCGAAGAAATCGGCGGGTTTCAGGGCTGCTGCCTGCATCCCCTGACCAAAGGCATTACCATATTGTAGAGCAACACTCAACAGATTCCGCGCACCCCGAATGTCGGTAGGAGCGGGTTCGATGAGAATTAGCCCATCGGCATCCTGCTGGGTATACGTAAGTCGTGGAAATTCGCGGCCTAACTGATTGGCAGCACCAATTTTTTCCCAAACAGGTCGCACAATTTGGACCATTTTCCAGTGGGCAACCCATTTACCACTGGCACCTTCGCGCTGTTCGCGTTCGGCACCGGCCACGGCTTTTTTCATGCTGGCCGAAACGCCTTCTTCGGAACCAACAGGTATGTTAGGTTCCATACCGCCCTGCCAAAGCGCGAAATTACCGTTTTTGTCGGGCGTATTGACGGCCCGTCGGACGCGGTCTTCATAATTACGCATGTAGCCATAGGTCATGGTAATGGCTTCAATATTCGGGTTGATAAAGGTTTTATCCCACGCCATCGCGTCCGATACGCTATTGATATAATCCCAGCGACCCGTGTTGAAACCCACAAAATGCTTACCGAGAACGGCCCGAATTTCCATTAATTGATGGGTAGCTTCGAGCTGCTCAACAAGTACATAGACCTTTATCGCACCAATTTCGAGGCCAACATGATTTTCCAGAGCGCTCAATAGCTCATTCCAAACGCCAGCTTCTTCGGCGGTCTGGATTTTCGGTAGATATAATACGATAGATGACCCCGCTTCCTGTAGCGCCTTATAATTATTGACGACATAAAGTGTGGCATCGACAATAGAAGCGGCTATTGCCACGCCATTTGCATCGCGAATATGCCGATCATCGAGGTGAAGGCCGCGCGCCCGAAATATCTTGGTGGTAAAATCAAGCTGGGTTTTCCAGTCGGCAATTGTTTCTCGCCCTAAAAAGGATTTTGCCCATCGATTCATTTCCGAAGCTACCTGTTCAGCCACTTTTAGAAACAGCGGGTCTTTGTGAATGGCCAGTTTCAGGTTTCGCTGATTATCAAGCGACATGGTGGTGATTTGTCCGAGGGCATCTTCACCATCGAACATCCAGCCATCGGCACCCGAAAGTAGGGCATAAGCCACATTCCGGATACTATTTTCGACCGGGGCATTCGGCTTGGCCGCTGGGCCTGTTCCCTGAATCCACTGCCGTTGTAAATCAGCAGGGATAACAGCTCCGTCAAAATTTCCGTTGCGAGCATCCTGAACGGTGATAGCCGTTCCGGGAATCGTACTCGCTGCATCAAGAAAATTGATTCTTGTCTGACTTTGCTGACGCGTTGCTCTTCGTTGCATGCGCGTAGCCATAACGTCTTTAATGCGGGTATTAAAGTGGGCTAGGGCAGACAATGCCGTAAGGGCTTCGGTAGTATATACATCCTTGTAGATGTCCTGTAAATTATCCCGAATGCTAATGGCTTGGTCGTTCATACGTCTCAATCTACAGTTTAATTAAGGGTTCGGTTAAAACCATCAACTCATTTTTGAAGCGCGCTGTAATTCGCTTTCTTTTGTAAGGCTTCTACAGCTGTTGCCAGATAAACCAGCGGAGCATTCCAGTTGATGGCAATTTCGTTGGAGGCATAGGAGCAGGCATCGTCGAGATAAACCTCGTCGGCAACGGTTGTTGTGTAGCCAGTACATTTATCCTGACGGGCTGCATTGGCATTTGTTCCACCCGATAATAAGCCCGGAACAGGGGCTTCGATACCGTCTGCTACCGAAGGCCGATGGTGTGGGTGTTGAGGTGTTTTGCTGCCAAAACCGGTTACGAACGAATAACCAGTAGCGTTACGGCCTAACAAATAATCGAGATTGCTCAAAGCGGCATCAAGATACGTTCGGTCGTTTGTTAACCGATACGCCTGGATCAAGGCAATACCCTGATTGGCGGCAACGGCACTGCTTCCCCAGATATAATCACTAGCGGACTTACCCATCACCGTTTGAAAAGCCTGTTTATCCACGCCTTCTCGAAGTTGATTGGCAAACTGAATCAGGCGATTGGTCAGTTGCGGCAAATCCTTTTGACCAATGGGAGTCAAGTTTTTAGCTAACCGAGCAAATGAATAATAGGCTAATGTACGGACCTGTGGCCATGAGGGGAGTGGCGTTTTCTCGTCAGGGAATAAGTTGACGGCGGTATAATACGTATCGTCTTTCGTGGTCAGATAAAGTTCCATTGCGGCCCAAATCCATTCGTCGCTGGCATCCCGATCTTCGTAACCGCCCGTTACAACATCCGGGTCGAATTGTCCGTTCATGGCATTCTGATCGTAGCGGGCATTGGGATTCTGCTTCGCCCATTGCCAGGCACGAACGGCGGCTGTTAGGCAGGAATCGGCCAAACCAGGAAGCTCTCGATCGTAAGGCCGAAGCACCCGACTTGCCTGCGCCATCACAGCGGCAAAGTCTAGTGTCGCAGTGCTGCTTTTCTGAACAACGTAGCGATCTTTATCGGCCTTATCGGGCATGATCATTCCATCGAAACGCGCATTGGTCAGCTTATGATAAACACCCCCATCGGTTGGGTCCTGCATAGTTAACATCCAGCGAAGGTTCCATAACGATTCGTCCAATAAGTCGGGCAGGTTGTTTTTACTTTCAGGAATATTGATTTTTATCGTACGGCAGAAGTCAGGAAAGTCTTCATAAAGAGACAGCAACGTCCCCATCGTAATACCTGAGTTAACAATGTACTTGTTATAGTCGCCTGCATCGTACCAGCCACCTGGCGATGAAATAGTTGTTCCGGCCGGACGCGTAGCTGATGCCGCCGATGGATGAATTAGTACATGCGTATCGGAGTGCCCAGCGGGTCGGTGCCATTGGCCGGCGTAGGGTTCGGGTAAGGAAATGGAAGCTCGTTGGTAATAAAACCCTTTCAACGCCCCAATGGCCAGCGTACGATGTACGTTCGGCCGAATTGCAAATGGGTAGGATTGGCCTAAACCGGGGATGGCAAGAACGAATGTTCCGGTTGTGTGAAAAGCCGAAAAGTCAGCCGTTCGGGTAGTTTTACCCGAAATAGTGTTTTGCCGGGATTGGCTAAGCATGCCTGAAAAAAGGACTTTCTTCCCGTCGGGTGTAGTTACCTGAAACGGGCCGCTAACATCCCCTAACACAACAGCCACTTTTGGGGCATTCGGGTAAAAACCGAGTTGATTCAGGCGAATCGATTCGGAAAGAGATTGGGCGTTAGAGACAATAGCCAGTAGATTAGCCAACAACAAACTGTAAACAACCCCTTTCCCGACGCTCATAACTAATTAGTTGATTATCCTAAATCCTTAACGACCAGTTGTACTGTGTAGCGACTTTTTTGCTCTAACAATAGCCGTTTGTTTACAAGCACCCGATCAATGGTTCCCTGATCGTAATACCGAATTGTAATCAGCTCCAGATTATCGTTATAACTAACCCGAAAATCCTGCCTCAATTGCTCCAGTAAAGTCGGTACCCGATCTTGGTTGTTATCGACAACGACCGAAAAACTGATCGCCGTGTTTTGCATGAGGTTGATTTTCACGCCAGCCTGAGCAAAACGACCAAAAATGCGGCTTAAATTATCTTCGGCAATAAACGAAAAATCGTTTGGACGCAGCGAAATTAAAACCTGATTGACCTTAAAAATAAAGGATGGTGTTGACAGGTGTTGCTCAAAATTACCGATAATGGTGCCGGGGGCTTCTGGTTTTAAAAACGACCTAACATAAAGCGGTATGTTCTTGTTTTGCAGCGGTTTGATCGTTTTCGGATGAATGACCGTAGCGCCATAATACGCTAACTCAATCGCATCCTGATACGTCAGTTTATCCAGCAAAATCGTTTCATCAAACCACCTTGGGTCGGCGTTTAGTACACCGGCTACATCTTTCCAGATAGTGACGCTCTCGGTGTTAAGGCAATAAGCAAAAATGGCAGCGGAATAATCGGACCCATCACGACCGAGGGTCGTTGTCCGATTCGTTGGGGTTTGGCCAATAAAGCCCTGAGTTATTTTGACTCCGCTACCGGCCACACTTTGTTTGATCCGTTTGCCGGTTTCCGCCCAGTCAACGCGCCCTTCCCGAAAGGTTATGTCGGTGCAGATCAGCTGTCGGGCGTCGAGCCATTGAGCAGCAATATTGTTTTTTTGTAAATAAGCGGCAACAATTTGAGTAGAGAGTATCTCGCCCAGAGACACAATCTGGTCGTATACTTCGTCGTAGAGGGCAATGGCTGGGGGCAATAAAAGCGATTCCAGTTGTACGAACGTTTCCTGAATTGGGGTCAACTCACCAAGGAGTTCGTGGCTGATTTGGGAGTGGAACTCTTTTATTGTTTTCAGAGCTGCCGTCATATTTTCGGGCTGACGATTCACATAAGCACGAACAAGGTCTTCGAGTGCGTTGGTCGTTTTGCCCATTGCTGATACAACTACGAGTGCATCCTGCCCCTGTGTTCTGACGATTTCGGCCAGGTTACGTACACCGGCGGCATCTTTTACGGAAGCACCACCAAATTTGAAAACTTTCATAGACTGGAAAAAAAATAGACAGGATTGCGGAATTAACCAGAATGGGCTTCATTCTGTTAATCCCGCAATCCTGTCGAAAAAGAAACTCTTATACCGTTATGGCTCGGCCTGTAAACAACAATTCACGAACCGCATCGGCAATGCCCTGAGGATCAAAGCCGCACTCGCGATGCAGCTCGATTTGCTCACCGTGTTCAATAACCGCGTCGGGAATCCCCAACCGCTTTACACGGGCCATATAGCCATGATTGGCCATAAATTCGAGTACTGCACTGCCAAAACCACCCATAACACAACCGTCTTCAACGGTCAAAACACGGTCGAATCGGCTAAAAATCTGATGCAATAATGCTTCATCCAGTGGCTTTACATAACGCATATCGAAATGTGCAGGCCGGATACCTTCTTTCGCCAGCATTTCGGTGGCCTGAACGGCATAATTACCAATGTGGCCGATGGTCAGAATGGCAACCTCTTCGCCGTCGCTGATTAGTCGCCCTTTACCGACCGTCTGTTTTTCGAATGGGGTGCGCCAGTTAGGCATTACGCCCTCGCCACGTGGGTATCGAATCGTAAAGGCTTGTTTGCCTTTCTGTATTTCATCGGATTGCGCTGTGAACATCATGTTCCGCAACTCCTGCTCGTTCATAGGGGAGGCCACAATCATGTTCGGAATACAGCGCATAAAGGCTAAATCGTAGGCGCCGTGATGAGTTGGCCCATCAGCTCCAGCGAATCCGGCCCGGTCGAGGCAAAAAATAACGGGTAACTCCTGAATACAAACATCATGGATAACCTGATCATAAGCCCGCTGCATAAACGTCGAGTAAATGTTGCAGAACACAACCTCGCCCTGCGTAGCCATCCCTGCCGAGAAAGTTACGGCATGTTGCTCAGCAATACCCACATCGAAAGCCCGCTTTGGCATGGCTTTCATCATAATATTCATCGATGAGCCAGACGGCATGGCTGGTGTTACGCCCACAATGCGGGAATTTTGTTCGGCCAACTCGACAAGTGTATTTCCAAAAACCTCCTGATATTTTGGTGGTTGTGGGGTATCGTATACTTTCTTCTGAATAACTCCCGTCACCTTATCAAACAAACCGGGCGCATGCCATTTCGTCTGATCTTTTTCGGCCGGGCCATAACCTTTACCTTTTACCGTCAGGACGTGCAACAGCTTTGGACCCGGAATATTTTTGAGGTCGGCTAAAACGCTCACCAGGTGGTCGATATCGTGGCCATCTATTGGACCAAAATACCGTAGGTGAAGCGATTCGAACAAATTACTCTGTTCTAGCAACGAACTCTTGATGCCCGACTGAACCTGCGAAACTAACTCCTGCGCTGTTTTGCCCAGCTTGTCCATCTTCCCGAGCAGATTCCAGACCTCATCTTTTACCTTATTGTAGGTTTGCGATGTTGTAATATCAGTCAGGTATTCACGCAGAGCGCCTACATTGGGGTCAATGCTCATGCAATTGTCATTCAACACAATGAGCAGATTGCTGTCCGTGGCACCCGCGTGGTTCATGCCTTCGAAGGCTTCACCCGCCGTAAGGGCTCCATCACCAATAACGGCAATATGATTACGCTGGAAGTTTCCCTGTAATTGGGAGGCTACGGCCATACCCAATGCCGCAGAAATCGACGTAGACGAATGACCTACACCGAATGAATCGTAAGGACTTTCTTTCCGTTTTGGGAAACCAGATAAGCCCTTATAGAAGCGATTCGTGTGAAACTGCTCCCGCCGACCCGTCAGAATTTTGTGGCCATAAGCCTGATGGCCTACATCCCAAATAAGCTGATCATCGGGCGTATTAAAAACGTAGTGAAGGGCAACGGTCAATTCAACTACGCCCAAACTGGCTCCAAAATGGCCGCCATAAACCGAAACATCGTCAATAATAAACTGGCGAAGCTCATCGGCTACTTGGGGTAAGCGGGATTTATCGAGTTTACGAAGATCGTCGGGAGTATTAATTGTGGCCAAAAGACTGCCAGGGGTAATCAGCATGATGGTAGCAGATAAACGTCTGTCTTACAACAACACACACCCAGAATAGATTGTTCTGGATCGGTTTGCCCATTGTATTGAAACAACGAAGCTACTATATTTTTTACGAACTATAAAAAATCTAAGCCCCTGTGCCTCTGTATATATACGTTGGCGCCAAAGGCTTAGATTTTAAAAAGAACTGTAAACGAGTAAACAGACCCAATAATGACCGATTATTGATAGGCCTGGCTATTAATTTCGTTGGCTGGCCCGGAAAAGTTTTTGTTTTTCTTCCCGCGTTAAACTTTCGTAACCTGATCGTGAAATTTTATCTAAAATCATATCGACTTCATCCTGATCAGGCGTTGATATTGGCGACGAAGTACCTGCTGATGAAGCATAAGCGTTGGCTTGTGTACTAGCATTGCTTCGCTGACGATAGGATACCTTAACAGCTGGTTTAGGTTTCAGTAAATTACTCCAGCCGTCGGCAATCCAATAAATTGGACGGCCAAGGTCTGTTCCATTCTGAAGCAATTTAACGTAGAAAAAGCCCATTAGTGCTCCCCCCAAGTGAGCCAGATTCCCGCCTGCATTAGCTCCCGCCGATTGGGCAACTGAAAGCACAATGAAAAAGAAAACAATGTATTTAATCCGAACTGGGCCGAAAAAGAGGAGGTGAAACGTATAATTTGGCAAAAGTGTGGCAGCGCCAACAGCAACTGAAAAAGCTGCCGCAGATGCCCCTAACATACGAGCCCCTTCTGCATAGTGCTGAAAGTAGGGGACCAGATTATACATGCCCAGGTAAAGTAAGCCACCTGCCAGACCGCCCATAATGTAGAGACCGATCAATCGACGATTGCCTAAATATTCATCAATTAACCGACCAAACCAGTACAGGAACAACATGTTGTAGAGAATGTGGAAAATCTCATCATGTGTGAAGAAGTATGTGACTAGCGTCCAGGGTTTATGCGCAAAAGCCGTAATAGTGCCGGGCAGCATCAACTGCGACCTAATGAAATCATACACATAGTCTCTCTCGCCTAATGTCAACCCAACTTTGGTCAACAGAAGTACCAGAAACACAACTGTATTAATGAGAATCAATTGCACCAACGTATTGTTGGGCTTATTGAATTCGCTCCGAAAATCCTCGAATAAGCCGCTCATCACTAGTAAAACGTTTTTCGTTGGGAACCCCAGTATTTTATAAGAATAAATGCAAACAACATTCCACCTATGTGGGCAAAGTGAGCCACATTATCTGACTGCGCCCGGTAAATGCCTGAATAAAGTTCATAGCCCCCGTACATGATAACGAGGTACTTTGCTTTAATCGGTATAGGTAGAAACAATAAAAATAACTCAGTGTTCGGAAACAATAGTCCAAATCCCATTATTACCCCAAAAACAGCACCAGATGCACCAACCATCGGTTCATCAACCTGGTTGGTGAAGATTTTATTGGCGATAGCAATACTATCCTGAATGGTTTTGCTATCGTTTGGGAATTTCTTAAACTGCTCAATAAACGGTACTAATCGGTCGTAATACGAACCAGCGTGCTGGTCGATAAAGGCTGAAAAACTCTCAAAACTAGGATTTGCCCGATAAGCCTGAATGGCTTCATATACGTCGTGCATTTCAAAATAGTTTACCGCTGAGAATAATAATGCGGAGCCAAACCCGCAAAAAAAGTAAAAAAACGTAAATCGGCGCGGCCCCCAAAACTGCTCCAGCATTGGTCCAAAGACAATCAATCCAATCATATTACTGAGAATGTGGTTAAATCCACCATGTAAAAACATGTGCGTCAGTAATTGAATAGGGTTAAATTGATCAGAAAGGAACGAATGAAGCCCAAATTGGTCAATAATGGCGTCATTCGTAACCAGAAAAACCAGTACGTTTATTAGTAATAGTACGCGAACTACCGGAGTAAAGTTAAACATCTTAATATCAACTAATTTAGGCTGATAAATACAAATATCAGCGTAAAAGGCCTGCAATTTTATCTAACGTAAGGACAACCGTCACAGGTTCGCCCGTAGGTGTATAACTTGGATTCGTTGACGCGAATAACTGATTGACTAAAGCCCGACACTCAGTAGGACTTAGGCGAGCTACATGGTGCATAGACGACCGTCGCGCCAGCGAGCGGGCCATCGATTCAATTTTATCCAGTTTCAACCGACCCGTATCGGCACGAAGTTGGGCGAGCAGATTGGCAAAAAGCTCTTCTTCGTTTTCGCCCATTGTCAGGGTTGGAACACCCCGAATAACAAATGTGTTCGCGCCCAGTTCATCGAATTCAAAGCCAAGATGGGCCAGGTCTTCCCGCAAATCGAGCGCTAACTGAAAGTCAACGGGTGCCAGCGTTATTGTTTTGGGAAACAACAGTTGCTGTGAAGCGCCATTCTGCTTGGTTAATGCGGTATGAAATTGGTCATACAGAATCCGTTCATAAGCCCGGCGCTGATCAATGAGCATCACACCTGATTTGATTGGGGCCAAAAGGTAACGATTCTGAATCTGAACAATAGTTTCATCTTCGGCCAACGTAGGAATGACGTGTTCCGATGATTCTAAACTTACCGGCAACTGATTGGCCCGGCTTCCCATCGTAATCGGGCCTTTTTCCGAATTGGATTCTTCAGCAGCAGTTGTTGGCCGGGTTACCCCCAACCAATCTCCGTTTGCGTTACCAGGGTCAGAAGAAGGTCGTGGATTATCTGTTCCAGCAACTCCTTCGTATAAAGTCTGCCAGTTATTGACCGATGGTCGGGCCGCGTCCGGTTTCTTCGGAAGGTCGAAACTACTACCAGCCGCTTTGTCTAAAGCATCTGTGCGGAGTGTGGTTCGCTCGTTTACAGGTTGGCTGATCGACGATGCCCATGTGGGTGTAATGGGACGGGCCGAACCTCCACCCTGGCCATTTGCTCTGGATGAAGGCTGAAACATAGCACTGGCGCTGGTTGCCGATTTTGATGCATCAGGCCGAACTCCAGATAAAAAATTAACGTCAGAATCGAAATCAAGCGAAGGCGATAAATTATAAACGCCCACGGCCTTGCGAACAGCAGCCATCATAATGGCATAAACCGATCGCTCATCATCGAATTTGATCTCCGTTTTTGTAGGGTGAATATTGATATCAATATGGGATGGATCGATGTCAATAAACAACACATAGAAGGGATGACTTCCTTCGGGAAGAGTTCCTTCGTAAGCACCTATAACTGCATGATGCAGGTAATTATGTTTGATGAAGCGGTTATTGACAAAGAAAAACTGTTCATTCCGAGCTTTCTTGGCCGATTCTGGCTTGCCTATATAGCCGTGTACAGTTACGTAAGGTGTTTGTTCTTCGCAAAAGTTTAATTGTTCACGATAACTTTTGCCGAACATATCCACAATTCGGCGACTGAGCTTTCCTGCTGGCAGGTTGTAGATTTCCTGATCATTATGAAACAGCGAAAAGGCTACATCTGGATTGGCCAGGGCCACCCGTTGAAACTCGTCAATAATATGGCGCATCTCCACCGAATTTGATTTCAGGAAGTTGCGTCGGGCAGGTACATTGAAAAATAAGTTTTTAATGAGCAGGTTGGTGCCGGGCAGGCAGGAGATCGCTTCCTGTGCTTTAATGTCTGAGCCTTCAATTCGGATTAATGTCCCTAGCTCATCACTCGCCCGGCGCGTCCGCATCTCGATTTGGGCTACAGCTGCAATAGAGGCAAGTGCTTCGCCCCGGAAACCCATTGTACGAATGCGAAATAAATCGTCGGAAGAGCGAATTTTAGAGGTTGCATGTCGCTCAAAACTCATGCGCGCATCGGTCTCAGTCATTCCAACGCCATCGTCTACGATCTGGATCAGATTACGACCTGCTTCCCGAATGATTACCTGAACCGATTTGGCTTTGGCATCAACCGAGTTTTCGAGCAACTCTTTTACTACCGAAGCGGGCCGCTGCACAACCTCGCCAGCGGCAATTTGGTTGGCTATCGAGTCGGGCAGTAGCTGAATGACGTTTAACATAACGGATAAAATCTCACAGGGCGGCTGTTCGCTGTGTCATACAATATACAAAAATAACAGGCAGATTGGTCTTATAATTCAGATAAACTAGGGAAGAGTTTAAAGTTTCAGCCGGGCCGCCGACGCGGTTTCATGTTCCATGTTATGGGTCAGCAACGTTAAACATTGAACATGAAACCTGGAACATGAAAAAATGCCGCAAGCCCGAAACCTGTAGGTTCGCACTTGCGGCACGGTAAGCCTTAAGAAAAGAAGTCGTTAGACTTTGATTTCTACATCAACACCGCTCGGTAATTCGAGTTTCATCAACGCATCAACCGTTTTAGCACTGCTGCTATAAATGTCTACCAACCGCTTGTATGTACAAAGTTGGAACTGTTCCCGTGCCTTCTTATTAACGTGGGGCGACCGCAGAACGGTGTAGATTTCTTTGTTAGTTGGCAGAGGGATAGGACCGCTAACGATAGCACCCGTTGATTTAACCGCTTTCACGATTTTCTCTGCCGACTTGTCAACCAGCATGTGGTCGAACGACTTCAGCTTAATGCGAATTTTTTGGCTCATTGTGTTTTTGGTTCATTAAGTGAGATGCTGCCGAAAGAACCATTTACTCCGACAGCACAAAAAATGGGCAGTGAGTCAATGTGACTCACTGCCCAATATTTAAAAAGGCTTACGCTCTCACGGTACCTTTTTCTTTCGCTACAACTGCGTCCGAAATGTTTTGCGGTACTACTTCGTAGTGCGCGAATGTCAGGTTGGCAGTAGCCCGGCCCGACGACATCGTACGGAGGTCAGTAACGTAACCGAACAGTTCCGAAAGGGGAACATCAGCTTTGATCACTTGCGATCCAGCTTTTGTATCCATGCCCTTCATCACACCACGGCGACGGTTTAAGTCACCTGTGATTGGACCGGTGTATTCTTCTGGTGTCAGAACTTCAACCGCCATGATTGGTTCGAGCAATTTCGGACCAGCCTGACGTGCAGCTTCACGGAAGCCTAAGCGAGCAGCCATTTCGAAAGACAGCGAATCGGAGTCAACGTCGTGGTACGAACCGTGGAACAACCGAACTTTCATGCTTTCGAGTGGGAAGCCAGCCAGTGGACCGTTTTTCAGCGATTCGTCGAAACCTTTTTGTACAGCAGGGATGAATTCGCGAGGAATAACACCACCCACAATACCATTTACGAACTGTAAGCCAACTTTCGTGCTACCATCTTCTTCCAGGTCACGTGGCCCTAGTTCGAAAACGATATCAGCAAACTTACCGCGACCACCCGATTGCTTTTTGTAAACTTCGCGGTGTTCAACGCTTTTCGTCAGCTTCTCTTTATAAGCCACCTGTGGTGCACCCTGGTTTACTTCTACCTTAAATTCACGACGCATACGGTCGATGATGATTTCAAGGTGAAGCTCACCCATACCACGGATAATGGTTTGGCCGGTTTCTTCGTTCGATTCAACTTTTAAGGTTGGATCTTCTTCAATCAGTTTACCGATAGCTTTCGAGAAGTTATCCTGATCGGCCGTTTTCTTAGGCTCGATAGCATACCCGATAACTGGGTCTGGGAACACCATCGATTCCAGAACGATTGGGTTCTTTTCATCAGACAGCGTATCGCCAGTCTTGATGTCTTTGAAACCAACTACAGCACCGATATCACCAGCTTCCAGACGCTCAATCTGGTTTTGTTTGTTAGCGTGCATCTGGAAAATCCGCGAGATCCGCTCCTTGTTACCCGAACGGTTGTTCAGGATATAAGAACCAGACTCAAGAACACCCGAATACGAACGAACGAAACACAAACGACCTACGTAAGGATCTGTTGCAATTTTGAACGCCAGCGCTGAGAACGGCTCTGTTGAAGAAGGCTTACGAGAAATCTCTTCACCTGTGTTCGGGTTGGTTCCTTTGATGCTTTCCTTGTCCAAAGGCGATGGCAACAGAGCCATCACATAATCGAGCATGGTTTGAACACCTTTGTTTTTGAAGGACGAACCGCAAAGCATTGGAACGATTTTCATCGCGATGGTTGCTTTACGCAAAGCCGCCAGAATTTCGTCTTCCGAGATCGACTCTGGATCTTCGAAATACTTCTCCATCAGCGAATCGTCAAATTCGGCAACTGCTTCAAGAAGTTTTTCACGCCATTCGGTTGCTTCATCCAGCATATCGGCAGGAATAGGAACCTCCTGGAACGTCATGCCTTTGTCGTCTTCATTCCACTGGATTCCCCGGAAGTTCACAAGGTCAACAACACCTTTGAAGGAATCTTCTTCACCGATTGGCAACTGAAGAGGAACGGCATAGCTACCCAACATTTCCTTCACCTGCTTACACACGTTCAGGAAGTCGGCGCCAGAACGGTCCATCTTGTTAACGAAGCCTAATCGAGCTACGTTATAGTTGTTTGCCAGACGCCAGTTGGTTTCTGATTGAGGCTCAACGCCATCAACAGCACTAAACAGGAATACCAGTCCATCAAGTACACGCAACGAGCGGTTTACTTCAACCGTGAAGTCAACGTGGCCAGGTGTATCAATGATGTTGATATGGTATTTATTTTCACGGTAGGTCCAGTCAACAGTTGTAGCAGCCGACGTGATGGTGATACCACGTTCCTGCTCCTGTTCCATCCAGTCCATGGTAGCGGCACCATCGTGTACCTCACCAATTTTGTGGCTTACCCCGGCGTAATAGAGAATGCGTTCGGTTGTGGTCGTCTTACCCGCATCAATGTGGGCAGCGATACCGATGTTTCTCGTGAAATTTAAATCGCGAGCCATTAGCTTGTTATACTGAAAGTTATGTTTTTCTAAACTCGAAAGGTAAGGGTCGCTACAAATAATAGATGACCCCTTTGCAAATCAGGACGCAAAATTACTGAAAGTCAACCAGAAAACCAACGGTTTGGCTAATAATATCATAGAAACTATTCTCCTTTTTTGTCCATTTTACAGGTTGGCTGCGTTTCAGAAAATGAGCCTTTAACTTGGAATCATGCAAAACCCATACATAGCCTTACTTCGAATCGCCTGGATCTATGCCCGGCAGGAAAAGCGGCAATACTTACTCGTTTATTTCATGTTTATTATGGCCAATGTGGTTGCGGCTGTACGCCCGTTGCTATTTGGCTGGTTTATTGGGAAGCTTCAGCAACAGAATACAAATATATTACAAGCCGTCTGGCTGTATGTTGGGGGGTACTTTGGTCTGGAGGTGCTGGAATGGGCTTTTCATGGTCCGGCACGGGTTATGGAGCGTCGGCTGGCCTTCAACTTGAGTCGTAATTTTCTGGACGAACTGTTTCATCAGACTTTACATCTACCCGTCGGCTGGCATAAAGACCACCATAGCGGGGCAACCATTAACCGGATTCGTAAAGCCTACGATGCGCTCAAAACATTTTTCCAGGATGGCTTTATTTACATTCAAGCCCTATCAAAGTTTGTTTTCTCGTTCGGAGCCATGCTGTATTTCTCGCCAGCTTTTGGACTGGTCGGGGTGGCTTTGGGGGCATTGACAATTTATGTTATTCTTCGTTTCGACAGACCGTTTATTAAAGCACTTGACGAAACCAACGAACGGGAACACGTCGTTTCATCTACCTTGTTCGATAGCCTGTCGAATATTATTACCGTTATTACCCTGCGTCTGGAAGCGCGAATTCAGCAGGCATTAGCAGATAAAGTATCGCTTGTTTTTGTGCCCTTTATGCGGCTGGTGAAGATTAACGAATGGAAATGGTTTGTTGCTTCACTGTTAGTTGGACTCATTTACATTGTTTTGGCTATGGGCTATGTTTATCAGCATTATGTACCCGGACAGGTGTTTCTGATTGGCGGTTTGGTGACTCTGCTAGGTTATGTCAATCAGTTTACGAGTGTGTTTCATGATGTGGCCTGGCAGTATACCCAAATTGTTCAATTTAACACAGACGTACAAACCGCTCGGAGTATTAATGAAGCCTATGCTCGTCATGAACGGCCTGAATATGAAACACTGCCAGAACGTTGGCAAACCATCGACATTGATGGGCTCAATTTTTCGCATGGCCGAACCAGTGGAGCAGCTCATAAAGTGCCTAATTTAGTTGATCTGAAAATTCAGTTAGGCAAAGGAAAGCGGGTTGCGTTTATTGGCGAAAGTGGCTCTGGTAAAAGTACGTTACTAACCTTGCTTCGGGGATTATATTTACCTGAGCCGGGTTTGTCGGTACAGGTCGATGGGCAGCCAATTCCTGATTTGAACGCTGTTGCCAACACGGTAACGCTGTTTCCGCAGGAGCCAGAAATTTTCGAAAACACCATTGCCTATAATATTACGCTCGGTTTACCTTTTGGCGATGACGAAGTCAATGAAGTGTGCCGGGTTGCCCACTTTACGGAAGTGGTGAAGCAACTGCCAAACGGTCTTGAAACGAATATTCAGGAGAAAGGTGTGAATCTGTCGGGCGGACAACGGCAACGATTGGCGCTAGCTCGTGGTGTATTAGCTGCCCGATCGAGCGAAATTGTGCTGCTGGATGAGCCAACAAGTAGCGTAGACCCCAAAACAGAGTTGGCGATCTATCGGGGACTTCTGCGGGAGTTTGCCGATAAAGCCATTGTGTCAACGCTGCACCGGCTTCATCTGCTGCCCTTGTTCGATTACATTTATATTATGCAGGACGGAAAAATCATTGATGAAGGAAGCTTTTCTGACCTACACCAGCATAGTGCTGTTTTTCAGGAAATGTGGGCCCACCAGAAAGAGGTCATGCAAACGGAAGGGTAAAAAATTAAGTCAGGGTTAGTCAAAAGTGGTCAAGTATTGTTTGGCAATACTTGACCACTTTTGACTAACCCTGACAATATCTGACTAGTTTATTCTACTGGAGCTTCAACAATCGCTACAATTTTCCAAAGCCCGCGAATATCGCTGAGCGGCACGGTTACATTGCCACCATTAGGATTATCGGAGTGGAGGGTAAGGTATTTGCGGGTCAATAACTCATTGTCGCGGATACGCTTAACAACAAAATAATCCCGATACATGACCGCATACACACCGCCTGACTGGTATTCCCAGTTATTCTCGTTGATGGGAACGGCTAAAACTTTGGCCCCATGAATAAGCTGTGGCGTCATACTACTTCCCGAAATCTCCAGCACAACCGGATTTTTATGCCCTTTTAGCAATGGTTTCCGGACACGGAATGACTCCGTATCGGTCATATTGATGGTATCCGAGTAACTCTCAACAAAGGTGGCGTAGAATTTTACGGGCACAAACGGTACTTCAATCGTATCATCATTGGTGATCGTCAACTGAGCATTGCCTTCGGGCGGGTTAAGCACAGGCATAATGCCACGAATCAGGAAATCTGCACTGATTTGCGGATAGCAGGCCAGCAAACTCATAATCGTGTCGTACGATGGTTTAGCCCGGCCATTTAAAATATTATAAAATTTCGATGGGTTTTCACCTAACTCCTTGGCTATCTGGTAAATAGTAATCCCCAGTGCATCGAAAACCTGCTTTAGTCGGTCCTGAATAGTCACAATAGTGTCAATATTATTTAACAAATTTCTGTCATTATCAGATAGATAGTTGACATATATAATACAAGTAAAATATATTGCGGTTGTATTACAGCAAACATACTAAAAATACAGACGAATGACTAGGGGGAAAGCCACATTCTTAGCCAAAATAGATGAATCGGAACCGTATTAGTACACAAACTAGTCCAACTGTGCTATTTATTGACATGAATAGTTTTTTCGCTTCCTGCGAACAGCAGGATAATTACTGGTTGCGTGGGCGGCCTGTTGGTGTGTGCGTGTATACGGGGCGACACGGATGCGTCATTGCGCCTTCAATAGAAGCTAAGTTGCAGGGTGTAAAAACGGGTATGCGTCTGGATCAGGCTATTCTGCTCTGCCCGGAGCTGGTTCCGGTTGAAACCCACCCAAGGCGTTATCGGGAATATCATGTTAAGATCGTCGAGGTACTTCGGACTTTTTCCGACGATGTTGTACCAAAGAGCATCGATGAGGCTGTGGTAGATTTAACAAATTACCAATTGGTTTATAAAGACATGCGGCAGGTGGCTCTGTCTATCAAACAGGCTATTAATAAAAAAGTGGGCGATTGGTTGCGTTGTTCAATTGGTATTGCTCCCAATGTGTTTCTGGCCAAGCTCGCTTCTGATGTGCAGAAGCCTGATGGTTTAACCGTTATCACACCCGAAACAATTGATGATGTTCTACGTTCGTTAACGCTAACCGATTTGCCCGGAATTGGTCATCGAATGGCTGCTCGTCTGGCGACAGGAGGAGTGCATACCCCGTTAGATTTGCGCTATGCCTCACCCAACCATTTGCAAGCTATTTGCAAAAGTATTGTTGGCTGGCACTGGCATTTGCGGCTGAATTTTGGGGGAGAAGTTGATTTGTCGACCAATGACGAACTGAAAAGCATGTCGGCCATGCGGACGATCTCAACCGAGCAACGGCAAACGACCGAGCGTTTGGAGGAATTGCTACAGTCGCTGTGTTTAACCCTCGAACGGCGAATGGTGAACAAAGGGCTCTTCTGCCAGGATATGTCGTTTTCCTGCCGATACCACACCGGTAAAACCTATAACTTTGAGGTGCATTTTTCGGAACCTAAGCAGGATGGCCCAGAACTTTATCAGATAATCAGGGAGCGACTAGCGAAATTTCAGGCAGCTCATAATTGTGAACCCGTTTTGAATGAACATCTGCGGAGTATGTCTTTAGTGGTATTTCGGTTTATTCCTGCCGAAGTGGTGCCACTAAATTTGTTCACGACGGATACTCGCAAAAATACGCTTCGGAAAACGCTCTATGACCTCAAAACGAAATTCGGTGCCGATAAACTGATTCGGGCAACGGAGCTTCGGGATAATCCCATTTATCGGGATGTAATCGGTTTCGGGAATATCAAGGATCTGTAAACGTTTGGGCCAAGCCAGAGCTTGGCCCAAACAACAATTAATTCAATACGCCCATTCGCCCATTCTGAAAGTCTTCAAATGCTTCCAGAATCTCTTCGCGAGTATTCATGACAAACGGGCCGTAAACCGCCAATGGCTCATGGATAGGCTCACCAGCCAGAATAAGTAATTTGGCGTCGGTACTGGTCGACAGTGTGATTGTATCCCCATCGGCATTCATGAGGGCAATTTGACCACGATCAATCGTTTCGCCAAACAGATTGGCTGAGCCACTCAGCACATAGACCATCAACGAATACTCCTTCGGAATCGTTAACGTCTCTGACTGGCCGTTTTTCAGTGTTAAATCCGCCACGACAATCGGGCTAAACGTATCTGCCGGACCTTTCAGGCCCGCCAACTCGCCTGCAATAACCCGAAGTTTACCGCCATTGGGTAACACTGCCGTTTGGATTTTTGATGCCGCAATATCCTGGTATTTGGGCGGACTTTTTTTGTCTTTGGCAGGTAGATTGACCCATAACTGTACGAAATCCAGCTGGCCACCCTGACGCGAAAACTCCTTTTCATGTTTTTCTTCGTGGATAATGCCCGATGCTGCCGTCATCCATTGCACATCGCCCGCAAAGAGTTTTCCGTAATTCCCGGCAGAATCGCGATGTTCCAAAGCACCCTCATAAACAATTGTTACCGTCTCAAAGCCTCGATGCGGATGTTGATCAACACCTTTAGGCCGATTGGAAGGTTTCACTTGCATTGGCCCATGATGATCCAGCAGCAAAAACGGATTATACGGGCGTGATCCTTGTGGGTGAAAAGCATTTAAGCCGATAAAACCATCTCCAACACTGTTGGGAGTAGCGGTATTTATAGTGGAAATTGTTCGTTGCGTTGCCATATTAAATGTATCTACATTTAATACACTAACAGGCTGTTGCTTTGGCAAGTTCATTTAAACGACCTGTTCTTTGGGACAAAAGAAAGTTGTTCGACCACCCACTTCCGAGCGTTCGATACGAGTGCCACAACGAGGACAAAATTTATGGGCTTCAACATCATCATAGGGCGAATCGTCCCACTCGCGTACATGAATTAAAAAGCTGCTCGGAAAATCCCGATACGTAGCTTCGTAGCGGATAGCCGTTTCCAATACAAGCCGAATAGCCTTGTGCAACTGACCGAACTGCGACTCTGTAAGTGTATTGGCTCGTTGTTCGGGATGAATGTAGGCTTGAAACAATACTTCATCGACGATCCAGTTTCCCAACCCGGCCACAACTTGCTGATCAAGCAGAACTGGCTTTATAAAAGCCTTTTTAGGCAGAATTTTCGCGGTTAACTCGTCTAAGGAAATCGAAAGCCCATCTTCCCCGATTTTCTTTCGTTTCAGAAATGCGTCAATATCGTCGATCAAGCCTACTCGCTCGAATTTCCGGGGACACAGGAAACCAAGGTTAAAGCCATTCGTAAACTCGAATACGATTCGGGCAAACCTGGGCCGATCAATTGACGAATGGTAATATTCCAGATCGCCGGTCATACCAAAGTGCATATGGACGATCACATCGGGAGCGTCGGTCAGGATAAAAAGATTCTTTCCAACCCGGTGTGTCCCTACAAACTGACGTCCGGTTAAGGCAGCTACCAGGGTATTATAGTCGGTTGTAAGTAGTTTTCTATCCTCCACTTCAATGTGAGCAATAGGCTGATGAAGCGATGAGGTTTCGAGATATTGACGTCTGATTTCGACCTCCGGAAGTTCTGGCATTGCAAAAGGGTTTACCTAGTAACCAGCTGAGGTTCGGGTTGTTATAAGGAGTAAATCTAGAGCACAGAATTACATAGCTCATAGATGGCTAAATTTAATATTTATCCTACGGTCTATCTTGCTGATAATCATCGGCTATTTTTGCTGCTTCTGGTAAGTGTAAAAAAAACCTTTTTCGAGTACAACCTGTTGTTGGCTACAATACTGGCTTGCTAAATGGCGTTCCGTTAGTATTGTTTGAAGGGTAAATTCTATTTTCTGTAGTCGATTTTATTTTTTCATTCAACATCCTTGTTAGATGTAACAACCTCTACACAACCGCGAAAGCGGCTTTTTTTACAAGTCTGTGCATGTTTAATCGTTAAACTGAAAATTTGAAATGGAAAATAATTCGCAAAAGCCAAAAACAAATGGCGCTCTTCTGGCTGCTCTGATTATTATGACAGGTTTAGCCGGAGTATCAAGTTATCTGTATTTCGATCAGAAAAAGGTTTCTGAAAATCAGGAAGTCACTATATCAGAACGTGTCGAAGAACTATCAACCACTCGGGTTAAACTCGATTCGATCTCGACAGCGTTAGATGCTAAAATTGCCGAAGTACAGAAGTTAGGTGGTGACGTTTCGGAGTTAGAAAAAATGAAAGTGCAATTGGAAGAAGATAAAGCGACCCTGAAAAAAGGGAATCGTATCTCCATTGCAAAGTATGAATCTAAAATCAAGCAGTACGAAGCGTTCCTGGTTGAAAAAGATACACTGATTGCTAACCTACAGCGCGAAAACGTAACGCTGGCATCGAATGTGAAAACATTGGATGAAGAAAACACTGGCTTGAAAGTGAAAGGACAGCAGTTCCGGGATTCGGTAACTACCGTTGTAGCGGAAGTGCAATCGCAGAATCAGGATCTAACCACTAAAGTTACCCGTGCAGCAGCGCTGAAAGCGCAGAACGTAAAAGTATTTGCGGTTAATGCTAAAGGAAAAGTAAAAGAAGATGATTCGTACAAAGCGAAACGGTTAGACAAGATCAAACTGGTTTACACGTTGCAGGATAATCCGCTGACCAAAGAAGAACCGAAAGATGTATTTGTGCGCGTACTCGACCCATCGGGGGCAGTTGTGTCGGACATGGCTAACGGTTCAGGTACGTTTACGGTAGATGGAAATGAAACCATTTATACTACCAAACAAACGGTGAACTACACAAGCAACGGTCAAAATGTTGAACTGCTTTATTCGCGTGGATTGCCTTATAAACCAGGCAAATACACGGTTGAACTGTACTCGGAAGGCTTCCGGATCGGTTCAGGTGAATTTGCAGTTCGATAGGCGTTTCGAAACCAAGCCCATAAAAAATGGCGGCTCCCAACGGGGTCGCCATTTTTTATGGGCTTTAAAATCAGTGAATTTCTATTTGACGCCAGAAAAGTTTAGCCGGGTTTTCGAATCAGTCTGGACGTTAATGCGCAACAGTTTCCCCTGCTTTTCCATGCCATCGTTTGTGAAGACTCGATCGGTCTGTAGTGTACCAATGCTTGAATCAGCTACCAGCAATTGAATTAAATCGGCCTGGCGGCTCAATCGCACATGCTGAATGGCCTGACTAGTTGGAGTTAAATATTTTGTATTATACACTAACGTTACACTACTATCCGATTCGGCTTTCAGTTCTGTATAAGGCATCTGCTCTGTCGGAACCGCTACGCGAGATGGGTCAAGGTAGACGTTTGTCCGATAGGTGCCCGCTACTTCTGTTGCCAGTGTTGCAGATGCGGGCTGAATATCTGTCTCGCGCTGACAAGCGGTCATGGTTCCGACAAACGCACAGAAAAGCAGTTGCTTTTTCATTATTGGTTACTGTTTTGGTTCATGGACTCGGCTGAGTTAGAAATCGTTGGAAACTCCTCCATCTTTTTCTCACTTTCGTCCGCGTCATTCTGCGCTGTATCGACCCATACTTTCATGTCGTTCAACTGCATTGGTCCAAATTGGGTGGTAAAAGCTACATCGGCTGCATCGCGGCCATAGGCAACTGTAATGCGATTACCACGAGGTTGCGCCTGTGTGGCATCAAATGTAAACCAGCGACCATCTACGTAGGCTTCAAACCACGCATGTAGATCCATCGGATCGAGTTGGTATAAATAACCAACGACCATACGGGCCGGAATATTTAATGCCCGGCAAAGGGAAATACCAAGATGGGTAAAATCACGGCAAACTCCAATCCGACTATTGGCCGTATCAACAGCTGATGTGCTGGCATTGCTAGTGCCGTATTGATAGGTGATGTTCTCGTGAATCCACTTGCGTATGGCTTCGGCCTGGTCATAACCGGCTTCAGCATCTTTCGTGATGTCGCTGGCCAAATTGCCTAGTTGATCCGACTGGCAATAGCGACTGGGTAAGGTATAATGCAGAACATCATCCGGGAGGTCTTCAACAGGCGTATAAGGGGCACCGGGGGCCACATCAATCAAATCAGCAGTTTGAACCGTGGCCGAAAAGTGAATCGAAAACGGGCCTTCCGGAGCGACTACCCGCTGGCATAAATTGCCGTACATATCGGTAAATTCGGTCACGTTAACCGTGGGCGTAATCTGGTATTCTTCCCGAATAATCCATTGCCCCGCACCTGAACGCGGACGAAGCATTAACACTAAAGGAGTTGGCGTTTGGGCATGAAATGAAAGTTCACAGCCAGCGTTGAGTTGCATAGTATGATCTAAATGAAGAGTGTTTAGAGGGGCAAACCAGTGATAGCGCAGCTTGCCTTACCAGATAACTGAAAGTTGATACCCGATGTTGGTGTTTTGCTGACAAAAATCGCCGACATATAGCTATCTGAACTGATAATTACTTCTTTACAATCACGAACTCAACTCGTCGGTTTTTCTGACGACCTTCTTCGGTATCGTTCGTCGCAATGGGTTTCGATTCTCCTAAGCCTTTGCTGGCAATACGGTCAGGCTCAATGCCTTTGCTAATAAAATACTCCCGAACAGCATCTGCACGATCCTGTGAGAGTTTGTTATTTATTTCATTCGATCCTGTGTTATCCGTATGCCCGCGCACTTCGATAGTCATTTTCGGAGCTTCATTCAGATTCGTGACCAGTCGGTCGAGTTCAGGGCTGGATTCTGGTCGTAACTCAGCTTTCCCAGTGTCGAAGAAAATATTGTTCAGCGGAATTATATTCCCTGGTTTTATTTCGACCAATTTCAATTCCTTGCCTTTAATCTCCTGAAACGCTTTGGATTGAGTTAGATCAATATTTTCGCCGACGGCAATGAAATCTTTGGCAATAGCCCGAATCGCATATTTCTGGCCGTAGGGCAATATAATTTTGTATTCACCTGTAAGTGGGTCAGATGTGGCTTCGCCTGCTTCGGTGCCATCGGGTAGTGTCTGATAAACAATTCTGGCTTCAATAGGCTTGCCTGTTACCTGGTCTACCACTTTCCCGCTAATCAAGGCAACCGGATCTGGCCGGGTTACATCTCCTTTACCAGCCACATCATCACCACCTCCGCCTAATTTACCTGGTTGGTTGGTCGGACGATCATCGCTAAGCTTAACCCGGACAATATCGCCCTTGCCGAGTGTATTTTTGAATGTAGTCAGGTAAGCATAATCGCCCGAAGCGGCCAGGGTATAATAAGCGTCGTAGCCATCCGTATTCACTTTTGGCCCGAGATTAACAGGTTTCGACCAGTGCTTCCAGGTTTTGTCAACCCGCTTACAAACGTAAATATCATTGCTACCTAAACCCCCTTCCCGGTTGCTTGAAAAGTAGAGCGTAGCGCCATCGGGTGCTAGAAATGGGGTTGTTTCGGTAAATTTGGTATTTACCTCTGGACCTAGTTCCATTGGCTTTGTCCAGGAGCCGTCTTTTTGCCGGAAACTAACGTAGATATCGTCTTCTTTACTATTCTTCTTCTCGCTAAAGGCCATCAGCAGAACCTTCCCATCTGCCGACATAAACCCACAGTCGAACTGTCCCTTACTCATGTTGACATAGTTCGGAATATCCATTTTCTGCGGTGGAGACCAGCCATTGGCAGTTTTCTTGCTTAGCGAAAATCCACGGGTTTCGTAATTCCCATTGTTGTACTGCCCCTTAATTAGCATTGTTTGGCCATCGGGGGTTATGCTATAGGCGCAGTTGTATTCGTCCTTATTGAGCGGGAAACCCATACGCCGGGCAGGGCCCCATTTGCCACTGGCTGCATCGAGGTCAGAATACCAAATGTCCTGACTTCCTTTCACACCATGTGTATTATTAGGATGGCTGATCCGGGCGTAATACAAGGTTTTGCCATCCGGCGAAATCATCGGATTAATCTCATTGTATTCCGAATTGACCTGATTGCCAAGATTTTCAACTTTAGTGCCGGTTGAATCTGGCTTGGGTTGGGCATTCGTAAACAGCGGGGTGAGTAGCAGCAAACAGGTCGTAAAGGTGCCGAGGGCATTCATGGAAGTCACGCGGATAGTGAGGTGCTTTGAAGGAGAACGATAGGAAGCGTAAGTTTTGTATCTAGGCTATTCCGCTAAGTGCTTGAACCAATTTTGTTTAATCTAAGGCCAATGGCTGGTAGATGATCGAAATCGTTATCTGATGTATGCAATTCGGCATCATAAAAGAGAGCGGTAGCGGCTATCCAAATATCGTTCTTCCCCATATTTCGAGCGGATACACCAACAGGTAAAGGATCGTTCATTAACTCTCCCTGACTATAAGCGTCAATTGTGGCATATACGTCTGTTAAACTAAATTCTATGCCAAAAATTGGAATTTCGCCAAGAATCTTTTCTAAAGCGAGCCGCTTCTGATAACCCCATTTCCGCTTTGTTGCAAATGCTTTCAATTCCGCTACAGTTATAATAGATATAGCTGAATAGGGAGGTAGCTCAACGTTTCTACGAATCAAATTGATTAATACGTTGGTATCTAAAAGGAATAGCATATGCTATAAATCGGTTTTAAGCATTTGCTCCCACTCGGCTTCCGAAAAATCTATTTTCGGAAGCTGCTTTGCTTTGTCGCTACCAATCGATTTTAGAAATGCATCTACACCACCTGCGGCCTGTACATCAGCAGAATAATAAATCTTAGCCTGACTCACAACTGGTACAGAGTCAGGCGTATATAGTTTCGTTTCTGTTTTTTGCATGTCTAGGCGCGTTTATCTACCGTCATTTATACTACAACCCGCAATTTCGCGAAGCTCAGCAACAACACTTTTTCGCCCACTTGCTCAAACTGGATAGTGGCTTTACGTTCAGTGCCGTTAACCTCTACTTTTTTTACCGTACCAAAACCAAACTTCGCATGTTCAACGCGTTGCCCAGAAGCAAGCTCTGCCGTGCTGGTGGGTGCGAAATCGGGCGAAGGAGTATGCGAAGCGGCCTGTTGAGGAGTTTGTCGTTGGGCTGTTTTCTGCGCTAAGGAGCGAACAAAGGCCATCGACCCTGTTGACGTACTTTCGCTACGATCTCGATTGGGGCGCTCGGGCCGGTCGAAGTCCAGTCGGCTTGGGGCCGATCGTTGTTTCGACACTTTCATGTATTTCTGATCGATTTCCATCAGAAACCGACTTGGCTCGCACATTTTTAGTCGACCATAATGGTAGCGTGTTTCGGCGTAAGAAATCGTCAACCGCTTTTCGGCACGGGTAATGGCCACATAAAACAATCGACGTTCTTCTTCTAGGTCATTTCGGCTTTCGAGCATCATCTGGCTTGGGAAGAGATCTTCTTCTAAACCAACGATATGCACGTTTTTGAATTCCAGTCCTTTAGCGGAGTGGATAGTCATCAATGTTATTCGGTCGTTATCACCGTCATCTTCCTTCTCATCGGCAGTTGTAAGCAACGAGACCGATTGTAGAAACGTGGCAAGGCTCTTGTCTTCGTTATCGGGATTATCGACAAACTCCTTAATGGCGTTCAGCAATTCCTGGACGTTTTCGTAGCGAGCCAGCCCTTCAACCGTTTTGTCATCGTAAAGCTCTTTCAATAAGCCCGACGTTTTAGCGATATGCGAGGCTACTTCAAACGCATCTTTCTGATCGAGCAGCAGTTTGAAACTCTTGATCAATGTGGCGAAGTTCTCAATGGCAAACGAGGCCCGACCAGCAACATACTTGGTGATGTTGGCCACAATTTCCCAGATAGAATCCTCCTGTTCGGCGGCAATAACGCTAAGTTTAGCAATGGTTGTGTCGCCGATTCCGCGTTTGGGTAAATTGATAATCCGTTTGAAGGCTTCTTCGTCCTGTTGGTTAACTACAAAGCGTAGGTAGGCAATAAGATCTTTAATTTCTTTGCGCTGGTAGAAAGACAAGCCCCCAATAATGCGGTATTTAAGGCTCACTTTTCGTAGCGCTTCTTCAAATGCCCGCGACTGGGCGTTGGTACGGTATAGAATCGCGAAGTCGTTGTTCACGAGCGATTCGTTCATTTTAGTCTCAAAAATGGCCGAGGCTACCAAACGCCCTTCTTCGTTATCCGACGATGCCTTAATCACGTCGATCAGCGGGCCTTCTTCATTGGAGGTAAAGACGTGCTTTTCTAACTGATTTTTGTTGCGGGCGATAATAGAATTTGCCGCCTGTACAATCGTATTGGTCGATCGGTAATTCTCCTCCAGCTTTACGATCTTAACGTTTTCTTTGCCATAATCGCGCTGGAAATTCAGGATGTTCTCGATGTTGGCACCCCGGAACGCGTAAATACTCTGGGCATCGTCGCCCACGATACAAATGTTCTGGTGAACAGCCGCCAGTTTTCGGGTAATGAGATACTGCGATACGTTAGTATCCTGAAACTCATCGACCATTACGTACTGAAACTTGTGCTGGTATTTATTCAGAATATCTAAATGATCGCGAAACAGCACATTCGTGTTGAACAACAGATCATCAAAATCCATCGCATTGGCCGCAAAACAGCGAAGTGCGTACTGTTTATAGATTTTGCCAATGTGCGGCATCCGCGCCGACTCGTCATCGGCCTGAATAACTGAATTGTTCAGATAATCATCTGGACCAATTAGGCGGTTCTTGGCACCTGAAATCCGGCTGAAAACGCTGTTGACACGATAGACCTTGTCGTCCAGCGCCATTTCTTTAATGATACTTCGCAAAAGCGATTTAGAGTCATCGCTATCATAAATGGAGAAATTGCTGGTATAACCAATCGCTTTGGCTTCGATGCGTAAAATCTTGGCAAACACTGAGTGGAACGTACCCATCCAGATGTTGCGTGCTTCTGTACCAACAACTTTTTCGATCCGATGGCGCATTTCACCAGCGGCCTTATTGGTAAACGTCAGCGATAAAATCCGAAAGGGATCAACTCCATTGTCAATCAGGTGAGCAATCCGGTACGTCAGAACACGGGTTTTTCCCGAGCCAGCACCAGCTATAATCATTAGCGGGCCACTGCCGTGCATGACGGCTTCCCGCTGAGGGTCATTTAATCCAGAAATATAATCAACCATTCCGCTCGTTTCTCTTCCTTCTATAACAAGTAAAAGTAGGAAAAAATTTGCTAGGGGAGCGTTTCAAAAAAGGGTATCTTCAAGCAGATACTGCGTCGGATTTTGAAGTTATTGTAGCTGGCTTGTTTAGAGCATCTTACCTAAATCAACGCCCATCAAATCCGAAATCGAAGAAACTGTTGCGGCTCCTCCGTCGCCTTTGCAGTAACGAAGCCATTCTTTGCTATGGTAATTATATATGAAACCCTCTTCAATGCCGTAGTCATCATCTTCGATAAGGTGAATAACCTTCTTTAAGTCGCGATTGGCGGTTCTAGGCTGTGACACCTCAATAATGATACGAGTTAACTGAATCTCATTATCGAACAGCAACACATCAGGCACCTGATGCCCCGGTCCTTCACCCAGTGGAGTTTCTGGTAATGGTTCTAAAGTAATAGCCCGTTCGCGATAGAATAAAATACCCAAGCCTACTGTCAGTTTACTAATGACACGCTGATGGTCTAGAGGTGAATTCGTTCCGTCGTCTTCCTGAACTAATAGTGGCTTGGGAAATGAGGGAGTATACATAATATATGTATGTAAATTGTACGACTAAGATACAGAAAAACGCCATTTAGAGCGAGGAGATGCAAAAACGCGTAATTTTTCTAAATTATTGTGCAACATCTTCAACTTTCCTGCATCTTTCTCCTGATTGCAATCTGACTTAAACGATAACGAGACGCTGAACCTGTTGGAATCGAACCGAAACGTCGGAGACTCGGCTTCCCGATCGCCGTACCCTGACCGTCATGCTGAACTGGTCAAACGCTGCCAACAGGGCGAGCGACGGGCTCAATATGAGCTTTACCAGCATTACGTAAAGGCGATGTATAACGTGTGCCTGCGGATTCTGAATCACGAAGCCGAAGCCGAAGACGTTTTACAGGAGGCTTTTATGGATGCGTTTGGCCATATCAATTCGTTTCGGGGGCAGAGTACGTTTGGGGCCTGGTTGAAGCAAATTGTTGTGAACCGAGCTATAAACCATCTCCGTAGCCGACGGTTAGAGTTGGTAGATATAGAGTCGCATCGTTTCGGCGAAGATGATGGCCCTGATCTTGCCGATACAGAACCGTACGACGAAGAGGGCGTTCAACTAGAAGTAGATCGTGTTCGGCGGGCCATGCAATTGTTGCCTGAAGGTTATCGGGTTGTTTTATCACTCTATTTGTTTGAGGGATACGATCACGAAGAAATAGGTAACGTGCTGAATATAAGTGAAACAACATCGCGAACGCAATACCTGAGAGGAAAAAAACGTTTGCTGGAATTACTCTGATAAAGCTGAACGATTATTGACTAGACGTTTTACTTACCAACACCGCGACAACCCTAAAGGAAGTCGACACAAATATGAAAAAGGATAAACTTGAACGCTTTGTACGAGACAACCATGAGGCCTTTGATCGAGAGCCACCGGTTGATCTATGGAAAAAACTAGAAGCGGGTCTTGACAAATCCAGTTTGGATAAGACGCTACCTGAACAGGCTGGACCGAGCATCGCTTCGCCATTTCTGGAAGTGCATAAAAATCGTTCGCTGACGAGTGGACGACAAATTGGCTGGCCAACGCTGGATTGGCGGGTGGCAGCTTCTATTGCTGTCCTATTGCTGGCTGGTTGCTTTTTCTATATGAACCAGCGGTATGGGGTAGCGCATCAGCCCGAGGTTGTAGCGGCTAATCCGACTTATGCCAAAGAAGTTGTGCATTATACGCAGCTAATCGACGATAAGCGTTCTGAACTGAAACAAATGACGGAAGACAATCCGGCATTGTATCAGGAGTTTGCCACTGATCTTAATCGGCTGGAGAACTCATACAAGGCGCTTAAAGCTGATTTACCAAAGAATCCGAATCAGGAACTGTTGATTCAGGCGATGATTCAGAATCTACAACTTCAGATTAACCTGCTTAATGAACAGTTGCGCGTTATAGACCGCATTAAACAACAAACCAATGAAACGAATCCTGTTTAGTATCTTATTTGTACTTGGCCCATTGCTCACCTGGGCTGAGGAGCCGATTGACGTCGGTGAGACAGAAACATCAATTGAAAAGAAAAAGACCATTATCAAGCTATTTGATGTAGATAGTAAGGATCAGCTAGTTGTCGACAATCAATTTGGTGAGGTCAAGATTGGGTTGTGGGATAAAAATGAAATTCGGGTACAAATTACAATCGTCGCTAATTCCGATTCCGACGAGCGTGTACAGAAGTTCATAGATGCTGTTTCTATTGAAGAAAAACGCAGTGGCGACCAGATTCTGGTTCGAACCAATTTTAGCCAGAATAGCGTGTCGAACTGGAGTTTAGGCAAATGGAAAGATGGCGGAGAACGCAACTTTGTGAAGATTAACTATGATGTGATGATGCCCAAACGAAATGCATTAACCGTGCGGAATAAGTTTGGCAATACAAGTGTACCGGCCTTTCAGGCACCCTTAACGATCTATAGTCGATACGGAAACTTTAGCGCTGAAGACCTGACGAGTCGCCAGAACGATATTGATGTAGCGTACGGTAAGGCCGATATTCGTTCGTTGGATGAAGGAAAGCTAAGAATTGCCTACGGCAACCTCGAATTGGAAAAGGTCAACGTGTTAGAGTTGGTCAATAAATTTGGTAAAATGAATATCGGCAACGTCGGCAAATTGAACGCAGATATTGACTACTCGGGTGCTAAAATTGGTACGTTACGCGAATCCGGGAAGATTAAACTCGGTTTTTCAGGAGGTTTCCGTATCGATCAGATGCCTAAAACGGTGGATAACGTCGATATTCAGGCTTCTTACTCTTCCGTAGCGCTACCGCTGGATCACAACAACGACTGCGACTTCGATGTGACGGTTAGTTATGGCAACTTTAATTATGATTCGGGCTCAACGATGCACTTTACGAGTCAGCCAAATGATAATGACAATCATCGGGGCCCTAAGCTTACTAAGCAATATATTGGCAAAGTAGGAAGTGGTAACGGCACTAAGGTAAAAGTGGTATCCAGATTTGGGAATGTGAATTTCAGGTAGTTAGTAGCTCAATTACAGCCTTGTGCTGAGGGAATTCCTGTAGTAAAGTTGCTCGGTCTGCCATCTCAAAGTCGGCAAAATCGAAGCCAGGAGCTACCGTACAACCCACTAATGAAAAATCGGTGCCCACAGCTGGCTTTGAGCCAAACCA
This sequence comes from Spirosoma foliorum, assembly GCF_014117325.1. NCBI lineage: Bacteria > Pseudomonadati > Bacteroidota > Cytophagia > Cytophagales > Cytophagaceae > Spirosoma > Spirosoma foliorum. The sequence goes on from NZ_CP059732.1 coordinate 7,267,043, forward strand.
GCACCCGGCTGGAACAACGGCCTGAAATACCTCACCCTGATCCAGGCGGTTACCAAGCCGAATAACGGTCAACTCTCCATCTGGCGAAATAACGAAAATCTCCAGTGGTCCGCCCGCATACAAATGCCATACTTCGTCGGATTGAATGCGATGAAGCGCCGAGATATGATGACTCTCGAGCAAAAAGTAAATGGCTGTGCTAACTGACCGATCCCCGCTAAAGCGGTTGGGTAAAGCTTCCTTCGAAATCGCTTCGGCAGAACGATAGGTTTCTGCAAAATAGCCGCCCTCAGGATGAGGGAGCATGTTGAGCGTTCGGACGTAATCAGTAGCGGTCATAAATAGTTTTGAATGAGTGAATGATAGACTGATTGAATAGGTGTGAAAAACACTCAATCAGTCTATCATTCACTCATTCAACATTAAAAGTTATTGAGCTGCCTTCACGACAGTTAAGAAATCGGCCGCTTTGAGCGAAGCACCACCAATCAGACCACCATCTACGTCAGGACGAGCGAAGAGTTCGGCTGCATTTTGGGCGTTGGCGCTACCTCCGTACAGAATTGTCGTGTCCTGAGCAACAGTATCGCCATATTGACCCGCAATGTGCTGGCGTAGTTCAAAGTGCATATCCTGCGCTTGTGCCGAAGAAGCGGTTAAACCTGTACCGATGGCCCAGATGGGTTCGTAAGCAATCACGACTTTCCCAAACGATTCGGCCGAGAGGTGAAACAGGCTTTCTGTGATTTGATCTTTTACAAAGCCAATGTAGTCGCCGTTTTCGCGAAGATCGCGCGACTCACCGCAGCAGAAAATGGGGACAAGGCCATTTTGAAGAGCGATGTTTACTTTCTCGGCAAGTTGGGCATTTGTTTCGCCGAAATATTGCCGACGTTCGCTGTGACCCAGAATTACATACTCAATACCAATAGATTGCAGCATTGGTGCCGAAATCTCACCCGTATAAGCACCCGACGCTTTCTCATGGCAGTTCTGGGCACCAATTGACACCTTACCGCCTGGGGTTAACTGCTGTTGTGCCGAAGCCAGATAAAGTGATGGTGTACATAATACAACCTTCACATCACCCGTGACTTCGTCTTTAACCATATCGATTACTTCCGACAATAAGGCCTGAGCTTCATCGGCAGTTTTATTCATTTTCCAGTTGCCAGCAACAATTTTCTTCCGCATAATAAATTAGTAAGGCGTTCAAAATCAGTTTTCTAAATCAAACGAACAGATCATTCGTTTCGTAACCTGGGCGAAATTAGGAGTTTTAAACCGAACGAGTTGTTTGTGTACACGCTAAATTTTGTTTAGGCTTATATATGCTTGTTTTATCATTTTAAAAGGCCTAAAACCAATCGCTAATTAATTGTGTTATTTGAATAAAAAAATGCGTAATTTTAATTTGATAAAATAAAGCTATACATGAAAACGCTGGTACTGGCCTTCGGACTGTTTTTGTCCTGTCTGGCTGCTCGGGGAGATGATCCTCAGCGCATGCCTGATAAGGATAGATACGGCTTTTTTATTTCAGGAAATCGCACCTGGACTCGCATCCCCTTTCAGCTACACTCGAATCTGATCATTGTTCCTGTACGGGTCAATGATTCGGATACACTACATTTTATTCTGGATACAGGGGTTAGTAACACAATCATTACCGACCCAGCGGCATTGAAGAAAAGCTCTCTGAATTTGACCCGAAAAGTTAAAATTAGTGGGGCTGGCGAAGGCGGGAGTCTGACGGCCTCTATTGCCATCAACAATAGTCTTACTATGGGCGGACTAAAAGCATCGCATCATAATCTGGTTATTCTGGATGAAGATATGCTAAAGCTGTCGGAGTACGTCGGTACGCCCGTGCACGGTATTTTCGGCTATGAAATCTTCGCCAACTTTGTTGTAAACGTTGATTTTCAACGCCGGGAGTTGATAATTATGCGGCCCGAAAAATACACCTACCGGAAACGTAAAGGTGATCGGTATCCCATTACCATTCAGGATACGAAAGCCTATACAGATGCTTTATCGGTGTTTGATGGTCAAAAAACCTTGCCGTTGCGGGTTGTTTTAGATACAGGTGCAGGTCATGCGTTGTTGCTTGATCGATCACGCAGTACAGCGTCGATGCCAATTCCTGAAAAAAACATTCGGGCGCAACTGGGCCGTGGTCTTAATGGAGTAATTAATGGGAGCCTGGCTCGTATTCAGAAAATCCGGTTTGGCCGCTATGAGATGGATAACATTCTGGCTTCATTCCCCGATAGCCTGGGTTTTGGGATGAAACTGGTCAATATGCCCGAACGCCAGGGTAACGTAGGTTGTGAGCTATTGCGTCGGTTCAACGTTACATTCAATTATCCGGATCAATATATTGTGATGAAACCTATCAAGCGTCTGATGCATGAGAGTTTCGAACACGATATGAGTGGTATGGAGCTGCGTGCCAAAGGAGATAGCTTCCGTAATTATTATGTAGATAAAGTACTGAAAGATTCTCCCGCAGCTATGGCTGGTCTGGAAGAAGGGGATGAAGTTCTATTTGTCAACAACAGTTCGACGAAAGACTTATCAATTAGCGACATCTATAAAATATTCCAGAAGGGCGAAGGCAAGGAAGTATCCGTACTGGCCCGACGAAACGGGCAGATTGTAATGGCTCATTTCTTTCTCAAGCGATTAATCTAATGTAGCGTGGACCTCTGGTCAGCATAGCTCTTTTAAACTTTTAGCTATGCGGACCAGAGGTCCACGCTACATTACTACTCCATCCGTTCCAGTTTGAACCGGAACGTAGTGCCTTTATCGACCTTGCTCATTACGGTAATTTTAGTCTTGTGAGCGTTTAAGATGTGCTTCACAATGGCGAGCCCCAATCCTGTACCGCCCCGATCTTTGGAGCGACTTTTCTCGACGCGATAGAACCGCTCAAAAATCCGACTCAGGTGTTCGGGTGGGATACCCGGTCCATTATCCCGAATGGAAACGAGAATATGCTTCTTGTCTTCTTCAAGATTCACTACAACCCGGCCGTTCTCATTGCCATACTTGACCGCATTTTCTATTAAGTTGGTCATTACCTGTAAAATACGCTGAGAGTCGGCTTTCACCCACACAGGGCCCGGTTGGGTTGTTCGTATCGAGAGCGATGTTCCTTTGGTTTGGGCAATCGTTTCTAGCTGATCAAAAATTTCCTGTGTGATTTCTGCCAGATCAACTCGGCCAAAACTCATTTTTACTTCGCCGGTTTCCAGTTGAGAAAGGGCAACCAGGTCTTTTACCAGGGCGTCGAGGCCATCGAGGCTTTTAGCTGCTTTCGACAGAAACTTATCTCGAACTTTTTCGTCGTCAACGGCCCCATCAATAAGCGTATGTATAAAACCCTGAGCGGCAAAAATGGGCGTTTTTAATTCGTGTGAGACATCGGCCAGGAACTCCCGGCGAAACTGCTCCAAGCGCTTCAATTCATCGATTTCCCGTTGTTTCCGGGCGACGTAAACAAAAATCTCATCGTTTAATTTTTTGAACGGATTCGTGTTCTTGATGATCGATTTTCGGGAGATGCTGAAGTCACGGATTTTGAGTTGGTGGATGGTTTTGTACATCTTATTGACTTCCCGGAATACGAGTAGCTCAATAGCATACAGCACCAGAAAAAACGAAATAGCAAACGACGAAAGGCCCACCACAAACAACATGCTGCTGGTGACCCCCTCAACAAAGGTTAAAAAGGTCAGCGTCAGTGCCGAAATCAGGCAAGCCAGTAAAAGCGCAATAATGCGGGGACTTAAAGACATTAGTTATAAAGTCATAGAGTTATAAAGTTATATAGTTGTTAAGCACAGAGCACTTTTTACAACCTTACAACTTTATAACTCTAGAACTCATTCTGGTTGATCGGTAAACATATAGCCTACGCCCTTAAGTGTACGGATGTGGGCGTCGCCGATTTTTTCGCGGAGTTTGCGGATGTGGACGTCGACAGTTCGTTCGAGAACGTAGATATCGGCTCCCCAGATCTTCTGAAGTAGCTCTTCGCGGCTACAGACTTTGTTCGGATGTTGCGCCAGAAAAAACAGTAACTCAAATTCTTTTTTCGGCAATATGATCGACTTGTCGTTCTGGCTAACCGAATAATTCTTTCGGTTAATCAACAGGTCGGCAATGGTAATTTGCTCACCGGGGTCTGCTTTTTGAGCTTCGCGCCGGAACAGCGCGTTAATACGGCTCATGAGCGCCCGTGGCTTAATCGGCTTGGTGAGATAATCATCGGCACCTACGTCGAAAGCGGCTACTTCGGAGTATTCTTCCGAGCGAGCTGTCAGGTAAAGAATATACGTCTGGCGGAGTTCGGCAATATCGCGAAGTTGCCGACCCGTTTCGATACCGTCCAGATGGGGCATCATGATGTCGAGCAGAACCAATTCGGGCAGATACGTCTTGGCAATTTCAATGGCTTTTCGTCCATCGGTTGCTGTACGGACTTCATAACCTTCTTTGTTAAGGTTGTATTCGAGCATTTCAACAATGTCAACGTCGTCGTCAACGACTAAAACGCGATGCAGTGGTTGAGCGGCTTTTGCAGCACTCATACGAGATGGAAGTTGGTGATAATGACCTACTTTTAGTAGCTTACTTATAGCATTAACAGCCCGAAGTTACGTGGCTTATAATCAACGTTACCAATTACAAACGCATACTTAACAAAAACTTAACAGTTACTTCATAAGTAACGACCCTAATTTTCAACTGAAAACGAGTTCGTTAATTGATTATAAAGAAGCCTATTGTTAAAACTAAAGCCGATGACAGATGGTTGGCTACTTAGGTAACTCTGCCAAATGCTGAAAAATAGAACTAAGCTACCCTCGGTTGTTACCTGTTACTATGAATAATCACGCTTCGGAGATTAAGTTGCCTCCGTATGTTAAAGTTGTTAGCGTACTCCTGTCACTCGTTATTATTGTTTATGGCCTACATGCGCTGAAAGGTATCCTTATTCCTTTGGTGTTCGCCATTTTGTTTTCCGTATTGTTGTTTCCGCTGGTACAACGACTCGAGAACTGGAAAACGCCCCGCGTATTGGCTATTGTCCTTTGTCTGGTATTAGCATTGGCGATCTTAAGTGGTTTATTCTATGCCATTTCGATTCAGATCAGCAGTTTTGCTGAAGTGATTCCAAAATTTATTGACCGTGGTAATGAGTACATTGACAGCATCCAGACATTTGCTGACAAACAGCTAAATATAAATCGCCAGCGGCAGGTTACTGAAGTGAAAAAATACCTTAATCAGGCTCTGGCTGAGGGAGGTACCATTTTAACGTCGACCTTGTTGGCTACCACTAATATAATCACCAATCTGTTTCTCGTCTTATTATTTTCCTTCTTCTTTTTACTCTATCGTGATTTCTTCCGGTCTTTCTTTTACAAAATATTGCGAAAAGTCCGCCGGTCGAAGATTGATAGTGTTATGCAGGGAATTTATGAGGTGGTGAAAGATTATCTGGCTGGTCTGGTGCTGGTAATTCTTATTATTGGCACGCTGATGACTGTCGGCTTGCTCATTCTGGGCGTAGATTATGCCGTTTTCTTCGGATTCTTCGGAGCCTGTCTGGTCCTGATTCCTTACTTTGGACTGTCGATGGGATCTTTATTGCCAGCGGCCTATACGCTGGTGACGCAGGACAATCCAATCAAAGCGTTAGGCGTCATTGGTGTATTTCTATTTGTACAGACGCTGGAAGGTAACTTTATTACGCCCTACATTATTGGCTCTAAAGTTAGTATTAACCCGCTGGCTGCCATTGTTGTCCTTATTCTTTGGGAAAATATCTGGGGCCTTCCAGGCCTGGTTTTAGCGCTGCCCCTGACGGCCATACTAAAAGTTATTTTCGATGCCGCGGAGCCACTCAAGCCATATGGATTTCTGATCGGTGAAGCAGAGAAACCTCGCCCGCCTATAAAAAACCTGCAAGAGCTGGCCGAACAATTACCCAAACGAGCAAAGAAGATTGGGCAAGTAGAGGAGAAGAATTGAATTCAATGAGTGAAAGAGCGATTGAGTGAATAAAATCCGTGTCAGCTATTCAATCATTCTATCATTCACTCATTGAAAATTAAAAATTAAGCGGGTCAAGATTCTTGAAATGGCCGTTCATCCGGATGCGGTCTTTGGTGCGTTCCATGTCTGACACGACGGGTAGTACCGTATTCAAGTGTTGAATCAGGAATAGCTGGCGTTCGGCTTCGGTGTCCAGTGTCAGCAATTCATATTCCTGTTCTACAGATAAGCCAACTTTATGGGCCACCTTGTAGGAAAGGTTTTTGACTGTCGGCGAATAATCAATGTCGAGTTGCAGTAAGGTGTATAGCCGCTTCAACCGTTCGGCCAGTGCCGATGCGTGGGCGCTGAATCCATCACCGGGTTCGACTAACTCAACCTCCCCGCCAGCGTATAACTTACCCGCCATCGGATTCTCGAAATTCACCAACCGAAAAACACCAAGCCCTTTCGATTTAATGTCCATTCGCCCATCGGGATAGCGTTTATGGAGCGTAGTCACGTGCATTTCGGTGCCATAACCGGGAAGCTTGTTGTTGATAAAGGCGGGAATGCCAAATGTGCGTTCTTCCTCCAGACACTCATTGATGAGCTGTCGGTACCGAGGCTCGAAAATATGGAGATTCAAATCTTCGCCAGGGTAAACAATAAGGTTAAGAGGGAACAGAGAGAGCGTCTTTTCCATAACGCAGAAAAGGTACGAGTTTTAGTTGAAAATAGCGTCTGACGGCATAAAACGGACATGTCGGGCCTGGGCTTCGGCGTAGATAGGATCACCTAAATAACCTAGCCCCGTTACGTCAGACATACAATCGGTCACGACAACCAGCTTAGAAACGAGTTCCGGCGCAAAATCCAGCAGTTGTTTAAGGCTGTTGGCCACACAGTGCGACTTGGCTTCGCCCATCAGATAAACGGTATCGAAACGGGCTAAATCGGCAATCAAACTGGTGTTAAGCTGGGTTTCGGGGATGGCTGGATCAGGCACCTGCGCCTGAAAAATACCGAAATGTTCGGATAGGGAGTATAGTCCTTTAGGCACTGCCAAATAGTCAAGTTCGCGCTGTTTTGACCATTCTTTCAAGGCCGTGAACAGGGTGTCATGCAAAGCAGCTCCGCGTGAGCCAATCAGGCAGTGTTCGGGCCAGATGAAATGGGTAAACTGTCCATCGGCTTCAAGGTCATGAACGTATTTTATGGCTTTATCGGGCGCAAAGCGTGGTATCCACTTCTCCGAATCAATATCTACTCCCGTGATTTGGGTAAACGGTGCAGGGTTTTTACCCGCTGCATCGTGCCAGAATAGAGGATGAGCAATATCTAGAATATGGTGTGTATCGAGCGTAACAACGATATTATCAATCTGATCGGTGTGTTGCCGGATAAGGGTAGCCATTCGCTCAATGTCCTGTTCTGCCCCCGGCACAAATAAGGCTCCATCAGGATGACAGAAATCGTATTGAGCATCAATAATTAAAAAAGCGTTTTTCACGGTTGCTTTGGTTTATGTAGCCGGACGGCCGACCGTCCGCGCTACATGTGTGAAATAAGCGAAAAAGCGCATACACATCGAACAACTTACCCCTTTTTCGTTACTTTGATGTATGAATTATACGGAACTCCAACTGCGCCTGTCGCCCGATTATACCGATATCCTCACTGCCGAGCTGGCCGAACTTGGTTTTGTGTCATTTGTTGAAACTGATGAGGGCTTGAGTGCTTACATTGTTGAGTCGGATTTTGAAGAAAAGGCCGTACAGGAATTGATTGCTAAATACGAGGGTCAGACCGCAATAGCCTATGAAGTTAGTTCGTTAGAGAAACGAAACTGGAACGCCGAGTGGGAACGCGATTATGAGCCGATAGAAGTTGCCGACCAGGTTCGGGTCCGGGCGTCCTTCCATGAGTCGGATGCCCGGTTTCGTTACGATATAGTCATTAACCCGAAGATGTCGTTTGGTACAGGCCATCATGAAACCACCGCCATGATGCTGGAACAACAGCTTGGCCTTGATTTTGCCGGGAAGTCAGTGCTCGATGTGGGTAGTGGTACCGGCATTCTGGCGATTCTGGCTGAGAAAATGGGGGCTCAAACGGTACTTGCTTTCGATATTGAGGAATGGGCCGTTGAAAATGCCCGTGAAAATGCGGAGCTAAACGACTGCCCGAAGACTACGGTGTTTCAGGGGACGATTGCCGATGTTGACCCGACGACCCAATACGATATCGTACTCGCCAACATCAACCGGAATATATTGCTGGCTGAAATTCCCTCCTACACAAACTTATTGACCAATAACGGGTATCTTATTGTAAGTGGTTTTTACGAAAACGACGCGCCAGATATTGAGCAGAAAGCAGTGGAAGTCGGATTGAGCCTGGCCAACCGAGCCACCACAAATCAATGGACATCTTTGTCATTTTATAAACCCTGATCGCGTTCGGGTAATCGAACGGCAGTCAGTTGCTGGATATGAATCGTATTTATTATAGCCTGATAGTAACCCTGACTACCCTGACCGTTTCGTTCGGTCAGGCAGTTCGGCTTTCCGATAAGCCGGATCAGTTCATGGCCGATGTGCAAAAACTAATGGCAACCGGTGGACCAGTTGCTGTACGGGCCGGAACAAACTTACAGGCACTCTGGTCCGAAAACCGACTGTCGGCACAACAACAGGAGCGGGTGATGGTATTGAGCCGAAAAATGAATCAGAAGCGGCTTCCAGCAGCTACGCATTTCGCCCCTTTTTATGAATCGCTTTATCTGACAACTCAGCAACAACCCGCTACGAATGTTGATGGATTGCTGACAATTGCCGAAAAGCTATTCGACGCGAATGACCCCAAAGCATTTGCCCGAAGCCTCGAAACAACCCGGCGATTCATGGAGCGGCATGAACTCTATGCCAGCAATTACAACAAACTCTACGCGCTTGGGGGAACATTTCAGCTGCGCTATATTGAAGCCCTGCAACCGGCTAAGCCGGGAGCTGTTCAGACACCGGCAGATTCAATTGCCGCTGCTAAAGCTGCCGCCGATCGGTCGCGGTTCGATGGATGGGATACCCCCGCTACTGCCGATTCTACTCAACCACGTCAATTGGGGGCGCAATACGTTCCGCAGCGTCGGCCAATTCCTTCGGTTTCAGGGCCAGTTATTACGTTGAAAGATGTAACGCTGGCGATTGTAGCGAATGGCGATTCGGCAATTTTGGCGAACACGAGTGGCGATATGATGCTTAAAGATGGTATCCTGGTCGGCCAGGGTGGTAAGTTTACCTGGGCCACCGCCGGACGGCCTGACATTTTCGTAACGCTAAGCGAGTATTCGCTCACGACCATGAACCCGCGCTTGCAGGCCGATGATGTTACCTTGACCTACGGACCTGCCAAGCCAATAAAGGGTGTATTTGAATACGTCAGTAAGAAGAAAGGCGGACCTGTTACCTATCCACGCTTCATGTCGTGGCAGAACGACGTTAAACTGCCTGACCTTGGTCCAGATATCGACTATCGTGGTGGATTAGCTTTATCGGGCACGCAGATGGTTGGTGCATCGGCCAGCGGACAACCGGCCCAACTAACAGTTAAGTATAACGGAAAACCAGCCTTCAAAGCAACTAGCCGCCGATTCGATTTCAACATGAGCGACACGACGGCTGTCGATTCAACGCAGGCAGGACTAACGCAATCGGGTTTTAATACCACCGAACCGGCAAAACCGGCTACTTCTACAAAAAGCGTGTCGCGCCCAACCATTTCTGCTGCATCAGCCTCATTTATTGGCTATGTAGATGCCGATTCAATTACGCATCCATCAGTAATGTTGCGGTACGACAAAAAGCAGCGCATCGCCTGGCTTGATCGTGAACAACGTACCGATTTCGCCCGCGTTCCTTATTCCGATTCGTACCATAAATTTTACATACTGCCCGAAGTTGTTCGTTGGGACTTACCTCGCCGAAAAGTTGACTTCTATCAGGTTGGAGCGAAACGAGAGGTTCCTGTGCGTTTCGAGTCGTACGATTATTTTCAGCCGCAGCGCTATGCCGATCTGACCGTTGACTATGGATTCCACCCTTTGCAAATCGTAGCGAATTTCGTCTCGACCAAAAAGCAACAGACCTTCTACGATGACGATATTACCCAGTTTGCTAAAAATGTTAACGCAACATCGTTACGAGGTTCGTTGAATCGGATGGTGCTGGAAGGCTATATCACGCGAAACCCAACTACCCAAGAGATGCGATTGAGCCGAAAAGGTGCATTGTATGTGTTGGCCTACGCAAAGAAAAGCGACTACGATAACTTCCAGGTGCAATCGGTCTTTGCCTCAAATGATAGTATCAAGAATGCCAGTATTAATCTTGACGATAAAATTCTGACCATTCGGGGAGTTAATCGCTTTACCATATCAGATTCGCTAAAAGTATTTGGCTTCCCATCTGATAAAGTATTAAGGATTGGCAAAGGGCGCGATTTCACGCTCAACGGCCAGCTTAAGGCGGGAACGCTGCGCTACGCCGGTCGCGACTTAAAGTTTAATTACGATAAGTTCTCGATGAATCTCAATAAGATTGACTCCATTACCTTCTCGTCGCAAAAGCTGGCGGCACAGGGGAAAGAGGGCGAAATTGGGGGTGATATCAAATACGAGAATCCAGGAACGGTTTATCTGGCTAGTGCCGATAACAAATCGGGCCAGGTGGCGGGCAAGAAGACTACTCAACGATTGGTAATGCCCGAAGGGATGACGGTGTATTTTAACCAACCTGTGCGAGGAAACATCACGTACAATCAGAAAGTCTATTTCAAGATTCCAGCCATCGACAACGACAGCATCGGAAAAGGCGATATTTCCTTCATGGGAACTTTCTATTCCGACGGCATTTTTCCGCCCTTCAAGGCCCAGCTAGTAACTATGCCTGATAATACCCTCGGCTTTGTTCACAAGGCTCCGCCAACGGGTTATCCGGTGTATGCTGGCAAGAAAGGTACAACACCCTCAACAGTAAAATTCACGGGTGAGGTGGTTATGGACAAGAGCGGGCTTCGTTCTGAAGGTGTGCTAAGTCATATGACGGCCAGCCTGAACACGACGGGTATTCTATTCATGACCGACTCGCTGCTCGCTTCTGGCGAAAAAGGTGAAATTAAGGAAAGTCTGGTTGGGAAGGCCGGGGGTACGGCCGCCTATTTTCCGCAGGTTCAGGTAAACAACTTCAGCCTGAAGTGGTGGCCCAAGGCTGATAGTATGGTCATTACCACCCAGAAAAATAACTTCAATCTCTACAACGCAACGACTAATCTGGAAGGTGGACTGGTGTTACGTTCGTCGGGATTGTTCGGGAACGGAACCCTGCGTCGGAAGGACTCGGAGACCGTTTCAAACGGCATTAAGTTCAATAAAGAGGGTTTTGTCGCAAGTAATGCTCAGTTTAAGATCATATCGGCAACGGAAACCCCCGGAGCCCAACTCGGTAAACCTATTCTACTGGGAAGAGATGTCGATGTGGATTTCAATCAGGTAAAAGGAATTGTTGGCTTAGCGATCAATAATAAGAAGGAAACGATTGGCGATACGGTGCAGGCTAGTATGGAGTTCCCATTTGCTGCCTATAAAACCAGCATTAACCGGGCTCAGTGGAACGTAAATGCCAAGACTATTGCCATGAAAGGTGATGTAAAAACATCAACCTTTACTGCTACTGCCGAGGAGCAGGAAGGCCTGACATTCAAGGCGTCGGCGGCTTTGTATGATGTTGAAAAGCGAACCCTGAACATTAGTGGTGTGCCTTACATTGCCTCAGCCGATGCCCGTATTTTCCCCGACAAGGGTCTGGTGTCGATCCGACGTAATGGTGAAATGCTGGCACTGAAAAATGCCAAACTCGAATTAGACACAATCAGTCTATTTCACCGACTTAAAAACGGGAATATCCAAATTCTTTCCCGGACTCGTTTTGCGGGCGATGCCACGTACCAGTTTGCTACGGCAAAAGGCGATACGGCGAGTATCAAAATGGGTAGTTTTGAGTTGAAAGAAGCCCCTGCCGTGGCGTCTGCTTCGTTAACCGCCGATGCCAAGAAAGCCCCCAAGGGTCGCCGTTCGGCGGCTGCTAAGCCAGTAACCACCTATTTCACGGTGGCTCGGGCCGAAGTAGATGAAGACGATAATCTGCAACTGGCACCAAAAATGTTGTTTAAGGGCACCATTGCCATGCAGGCCCCTTCGCGCGATCTGGCCATGGATGGATTTATTAAGCCAGCGTTGAAAAAACGGCAGGATCTGATTGGCGGCTGGATTCCGTTCAAAGAAAAAGTTGCTGAACGACTCGAAATTAAAGTCGATAAAAACCTAAAGAATGAAGGAGCCCAGCAACTGGTAGCCGGAATTCATTTCCGGGCGGATGGCTCTGGTTTGTACCCAACCTTCCTGTCGCCCAAAGAGGATTTGAGAGATACGGATCTCTTTTCGGCCTCGGGGATCATGCGGTACGATGAAAAGGATAAAGTATATCGAATAGCGTCGAAAGGCAACGAACCGACAACCAGTCAATCGGAAGCCGCAACGCCTACAACCGACAGTACAAAAACCGATGGTGCCAAACCTGACAGCACAGCTTTTGTTGCTGCGGTAGAAGATGAGGTTGAAAACGCGTTTACGTTCAACGATGCGCGCGGGGTTATGACTTTCAAAGGCAAACTGAATCTTCTGAATGCCGCTCCGCACGAATACCTGTTATCGGCTGGCTCTGCCCGTATTAATATTGATAGTAGCCTGTATCGATTTAATACGCTACTAGCTTTTGCCTTCCCGGTTCCTGATCCAATTAATGGCCTTATCTCCGATAAACTCGTTAAGGCAAATCAGGAGGAGAAAAATGACGAAGCGGCTGATGACGACCTGAATCGCCTTTCGGATAAGTTGCTGCCGTTGATTGGCTTACAGGCGGTGGAGACCTATCGTATAAAAGCCCAGAACCAACACGTACCACTCAGCCAGGCATCGCCCAAGTTGAATGCAATGCTTGTGTTGGCCAATGCGAACTTACGTTGGTCTACGAAGTATAATGCCTTTTACAGCACTGGCCGACTTGGCGTGTCGAACATGATGGCGACAGATATTAACGCTCAGATGGACGGCTTTGTCGAAATCAGGAAAACAGCGAACGGTGATGAAACGAGTATCTATCTGGAGTCGTCGCCCGAGGTATGGGTGTTTTATGATTATAAACCAGGCAATTCGCCAACGGCTTTGGGCCAATTGGCTATCATTACGTCAGAACAGGATATTAATGATCGCTTGATCGCAGGCTCTAAAAACTCCGCCAAAGCTACCCTCGAAGTAGTGCCCGCCACAGTCGATGAAAAAACGCTCTTCGTCGATCGTTACCTCGATCAGTACAAAACCAAAGCCAAACCTGCTCCAAAACCGAAACTACAGCCGGGTCAGAAGGTCGTAAAAGAAGAGAAGAAGAAAGAGGAAAAGAAAAAAGACAAAGAATCGGAGAAAGAAGGATTTTAGCGTTTTTTGTCATTCCGACGAAGGAGGAATCCCAAGCTTGATTAATACGAAACTTGAGATTCCTCCTGACGTCGGAATGACAAAAAATATGAAAGTCCTCTGGCAAGACCTACGCAACCACCTTCGAATAGACTTTCGGCCTGATCTTTATTTGGCCACTGCTGTCTGGGCTTCATTGCTTCTCGCAGCTAATTTCTATTTTGATATAGAAGACGCTTACATCGACTCGTTTCAGGGCAAACCAATCTGGCCGGTTCTCTATTTCTGTCTATACGCAACGGCCTACTATGTCAGCGTCTGGCTGTGGACGCATTTCCATCATCGACCTGATATTTGGCGAAGCCGGGATTTCTGGCTTCGTAGCGGGGTTGCGCTGATTTCCTATTCGATTTATGCTGGTTTTTACGCACACAGCGAGTGGAGCCGGAAACTGTTTGATGGACAGATTTATGTGTTTGCGTATTACTGTCTGCACAACCTGCAATCAGTCTTGACAATTGTTTTGCCCCTATTTCTTTTCTATAAGTTCGTCGATCCATACGCAAGCAGTTTCTATGGAATGGCTCCGAAACGAAAGGGCCTGGCACTCTATGCAGCTATGCTGGCACTGATGATTCCGCTGATTACGCTGGCGTCGTTTCAGCCGGATTTTCTGCAATCGTACCCAACCTATCATGATACCAACGCGAATGAGTTTTTCGGCGTACCTGAGTGGGTAACGGCGCTGGTCTATGAACTCTGTTATGGCTGGGATTTTGTGCCGACTGAACTCCTTTTTCGGGGATTCCTCGTGATTGGTATGAGTCGAGTATTAGGGCATGGAGCCGTGTTGCCGATGGTTGTCTGGTATTGTGCTATCCACTTTGGTCGGCCACTAGGAGAGGCTGTTTCTTCGTTATTCGGCGGGTACTTACTTGGCGTTTTGGCGCTAAGCACCCGAAGTATCTGGGGTGGATTACTTATTCACATCGGCATCGCCTGGGGCATGGAAATTGCCGCTTTCCTACAAAAAGCGACTCATTAAGTCTGTAAAAAAACTCTGCGTTCTTTGCGCTTATCATTGCGCCCTTTGCGTTTTAAAAAGATGAACAATATATCTATTCCGCCCGGTAAGAAATTCGATGCCATTGTTGTTGGCTCAGGCATTAGCGGAGGGTGGTCGGCTAAGGAACTTTGTGAAAAAGGGCTCAACGTACTGCTTCTCGAACGAGGACGGATGGTTGAGCATGTCAAAGATTACCATACGGCTACCATGAATCCGTGGGATTTCCCGCACCATAATCAGGCCATGCCGCTTGACTTACTGAAAAAGTACCCAGTCCAAAACCGAACAGGGTTCTCGATTACCGAAGCGACGCACCAGTACTTTGTCAATGACCTGGAAAATCCCTACGTCGAAGAAAAGCCGTTTGACTGGATTCGCGGCTATCAGGTAGGGGGGAAGTCGTTGATGTGGGGGCGCTATTCGTTTCGATTCTCTGATCTTGATTTTGAAGCGAATGCCAAAGAAGGCATTGCCACCGACTGGCCCATCAGGTATAAAGACATCGCGCCCTGGTACGACTACGTCGAGAAATTTGCCGGAATTGCCGGGAATCGCGATGGATTGCCACACCTGCCCGATGGTCAATTTCAACCTGCCATGCCTGACAACTGCATGGAGGCCCATCTTCGAAAAACGGTAAATGAAAAATTCCCTGATCGGAAGGTGATTTCGGCACGGGCGGCTCATTTGACGGCACCGACGCAGGAGCAGATGAATCTGGGACGGGCCAAGTGTCAATACCGAAACTTGTGTATGCGCGGCTGTCCGTATGGTGCGTATTTCAGTACGCAATCGGCCACTTTACCCGCTGCTCGCCGAACCAAACGGCTGACCGTTCGGCCGCATTCCATTGTCAATTCAATTATCTATGATGAAAAGACGGGTCGGGCGACAGGGGTTCGGGTCATTGATGAGCAAACCCACCAATGGCATGAGTTTCAGGCCAGTATTATTTTTCTGAATGCGTCGGCGCTGGGTTCTACGTATATTTTGATGAATTCCAAGTCGAAGCGCTTTCCGAATGGTATGGACGATAGTGGGCAACTGGGCCGCAATCTGATGGATCACCATTTCCATGTGGGTGCCCACGCCGATTATGACCACGATTTAGATAAATACTACTACGGTCGGCACCCGGCAGGACTCTACATTCCGCGCTTCCGAAATCTACCGAATCAGGAGAAACAGGCTTTCAAACGAGGCTACGGCTTTGAGGTATACACAAACCGTGAGAACTGGGATCATGCCTACCATGAAGAAGGTTTTGGCGCTGATTTTAAGGAAAAAGCGACGCAATTTGGCACCTGGAAAATTACCCTCGATGCCTTCGGCGAATGTATGCCTTACGAAGATAATCGGGTTTATCTGACCGATGAAATCAAGGATAAATGGGGCCAGCCCGTCCTGAAAATGGACGTTCATTATCGGGAAAACGAAACTCTCATGCGGAAGGATGCTCATGATCAGGCCATTCAAATGCTGGAAAAATCGGGGTTCTCGAACATAAAAGGTTTCGACAGTCAGGCGCATCCGGGTCTAAGCATTCATGAAATGGGCACGGCTCGCATGGGAACCAGCCCGAAGAACTCAGTCTTTAACAAATTCAATCAGCACCACGTTGTCAAAAACGTATTCTGTACGGATGGGGCTGCCATGACCTCGTCGCCTTGTCAGAATCCATCGTTAACCTATATGGCGCTCTCCGCCCGAGCGGCAGACTATGCGGCAAAAGAGTTGAAACGGGGGGATTTATAACTTATTTGATCGTGTTTTTTTGTCATTCTGACGAAGGAAGAATCTTCACGTTTACTTGTTTGAGAGTGGAGATACGTTAAGATTCTTCCTTCGTCAGAATGACAAAAGCTCTTTGATTAACTATTTTCAAAAGTGTAAACTAGCTCTAGCTGTAACACCGAACTTCCATCAGCGATGCCGGCGCTAACCCGTCTTTTTTCTTCAAATGGATTGTTAAGCTACTCGTTTCGATCGGTTGCTCGAATCGGATGGTATTGCTGCTCTGGTGATTATGCGCCTGATGATAGATACGTTCCTGCTGGTCGTTACAGACAACGTACTCTTGCACGCAGAACGGGCCGACGGTTTCTGGATGAATCATAATGACCGTTTCCAGTGGGTGGTCAAAATCAGTGTCGAACCGTAATTCCACGCGGCTAATTTTTTGTCGGGTAGGCCAGTTTATAGTTAAGGTTGGGTTCGCGTCCCGAACATCGGCTACCCAGGCATTCGGCTGATTGGTTGGCCGTTGAACTCCATTTCGAACGTTTGCCGGGCTAAACAACCGAATACCGGGTTGAATTCTTAGGGCAATATTATGTCCAGCAGGCCGACGTTCGGGGCACCAGAACTCGAACGTGTCGACGCCAATGTCTTCTGTCGGCTCCTGTTTCCCATAATTCGAAACCGCCGGATTGATTTTATTAAAGACCGACAAAATGCCCGTAATGCGCAACTGGCTGTATTGCAGCTGGATGTGTTCATTTTTCATGAACATGACAAATACGTACTGAGCCTCCGAAAGCTGACTAGTAAAATCCAGATGGACCTCTTGTTTGCCTTTGCGAATCGGGATGCTCACCGTTTCCAGCGTTACATCAGGCGTATGGTTAAACGGCTTGCTGCTGCGTCGCAATTCGACTATTAGCGTTGTATCCTGATCGGCGGTTACGAAGGCAGTTATCTGTGGGACAGGACCAACCGGTAAAGGCAACATCTGGGCGGCTGAAGAGGTCAGTGGGAGCAAAGGGCCATCGGGTGGCAACTCACTAAGTACAAATTCGCTGGACGTTGACAATTTTGCCTGTTGGGCAAGGTCATTTTCGTCCTTAAGCTCAATACCCGGAATGTGCTGGCCCGCTTTCAGTAATTCCTGTTGTAACACATGCATGTGTATAGGCTCCGTGAGGTCTCGTGGAAGCAGGTGATTATTCGTCGCAACGGCAGCGGCCATGCCAACAGCCTGCGCAACGTGTGCACCCGTAGCCATCACCCGAGACGAACCGAAAGCTACGTGTGAAGCACTGATGATACGTCCGGCCAGGAAAAGGTTCGATACGTTATGGCTATACAGGCACCGATACGGAATCTGATAAATACCCTTGCTGTGCCACTGATTACAACCCGGTTTCTCCGAAAAAATACCATCGGCGGGATGCAAATCAATCGACCAACCGCCAAAAGCCACGGCATCAGGATGCGTTCGTTGCTCAACAACGTCCTGTTGAGTCAGCATGTAATCCCCCTCAAATCGGCGACTTTCCCGCTTGCCGGGAATCTGCCCAACCCATTCGAGCGTCATGGTTTCGGATTCAGGAAACTGGCCGGAATTCTTGATGTAATTCCAGACGCCATACACGACTTTCCAGAGTTCCCACTTGATGGTTTCAGTATCATGGACCGTGTCTAAGCGGCCCCCATACTCAATCCACCAGAGTTGACAGCCATATTCCTGGGCGTTAAAGCGTTTATAGCGCGGTATTTGGGTAATATCATCCAGCGCATAAGCTGGCGGAACAAACCGAACCGGGCGGCCAGTGTCTTTGGTGTAGAAGTAGAGGGAATGACCAAGCAGTTCACCATACTCTTCGGTGGGAGCAAATTTTTCTCCAAACTCCTCCTGCCGTTCGGCTCCCATTCGAAAGGCAGCCCCCGCCTGAAAGCCAACAATGCCATCACCCGAGGCATCGCAGAAGAGGGGCGCTACCAGATCATAGGCTGTGCTGTTTTGGCTGCAAAAGGCCTTGATACCGCTAATTGTCTCGGGGTTCGATTTCTCGACTTCATAGACTACGGTGTTTAACAGTAGCGTGATGTTCGGCTCCAGGACCACCTTTTCCAACAAGATCGTATCGAAAATCAATGGATTTCCTTCAGGATTGCGGTACAGGTTTTCGAGCAGTAATTCGTCGATCACCCCGCCTTCGCGTGCCCAGCGGTTGTTGTTGCCCATGTGTGAGGTAGCCCCTAATACCCACAGCCGAACCTCGGACGATGAGTTGCCCCCTAACACGGGTCGATCCTGTACCAGCACTACCCGGATGCCCGCCCGGGCAGCCGTAATGGCGCAGCAAACGCCCGACAGGCCTCCGCCAACAACAATCAGGTCGGCATCATGGCGAATGGTTTTCAGCGTTCGTTTATCGGCTGCTTGTTCGCGTATCATTCGTTAAATCAATCGTTTGGATGAGAATAGAAAAACCGGTCGGCTTCATAATTTCCACAGATAATGTTTTGTCGAAACCACGTACCGGAATGCTTAGATCGGCCTGTTGGCCAGGTTGAAGGTCAGGGATAGGAATGGTTCGGGTGTCAGTTTTTAGGGAGTAATTTTTAAGGGCATAAGCTGGGAAATCCTTTCGGGCTGTGATGCGCAGTTTTAAGGTATGCACGCCTTCGCTACCGGTTTCCCAACTGATTTTCTCAATGGTGACGGGAGCCATACCGGCTTGGTGAGCCAGATAGAGGGGACGTTTGGAGCGGTCCCAGCGGACCAATCCCCACGGGCGAGTGCCATCGGCATTGGTGCCATGATGGCGACTCAGATAATCGTTAAACGACCACCAGGAAGCCCCAATCACATAAGGCAATTGCCGGACGTCGGCGAGAAACTTTTCGATATGGGTAACCTGACCAGCCTCGCCATCTTTACCATCAGCGCGCGTGCCGTATTCACTAATAAAAATTGGTTTGTCAGGATAGAGAGAATGGATGTGTTTCAATACGTTTGTGTGATTACCATAGGTGTTGGTCGAAATGAAATCACAATATTGACTGGCCTCATCTTCAGGCTTTTTGGGTAATGTATTTAAGCGCATCGACGCGAAGGTGTACAGCCGTGTTGGGTCGAGTTCACGAGCATAGGCGATCATGTCTTTCGTCCAGCGTTGCCCGGCGGGTTGTTCGGAGAGGTATTCATTGCCTACGCTATAGGCAATGATGCAGGGGTGATTCCAGTCGCGCTCGGCCATTTCGCGAAACTGCTGCCGGAATTTCGTGCGGATCGTATCATTGTCCATCTGCCTCGGCGTCAGCTGCCAGTTTCCAGCTTCGCTGATAATCAGCATCCCGTTGCGGTCGGCCCAGTCGTAGATGGTTTCAGAAGGCGTGTAGTGGGTTAGTCGGTGAAGCTCCATGCCCGCTTCTTTCATCAGGCGCATATCTTTTTCAACCAGCCAGTCGGGTTCCAGCGAACCCAGGCCGGGATGATCGACAACACGATTACCCCCTGCTACTTTAATCGGCTGCCCATTCAGCAGTAATTGGGCATTCCGAACTTCCACTTTGCGAATGCCGAAATGGGTTTGGACGGTGTCGGTAGCCGTACTAACCTGGACCTCGTATAAGGTAGGCTGGTCGAGGCTCCACAGTTTTACGTCGGCTGCTTTCAGAGAGGTTTCTGCCTCCAAAACGGCTGTTTGGTTCGCGGCTACATTACCGGACGTTTGTTTCCAGACAAGCGTAATGGGTTTGCCATTTTGCTCCACTCGAAACGCCAGTTTTGGTGTAATGGATTGCCCACTCGCATTACGAATCCGGGTTTTGATTTTTAACATAGCCGTGCCTTTTGCAAGGTCCGGTACCGCGTCAATTTTTACGTTCTCTGCATAAACTTCAGGCTCGACGGTTATGTAAATAGGTCTAATCAAGCCACCGTAGTTTATCCAGCCTGGAAAGGGGTCATTAGGTTCATTGTTGTCTTTACCACCGGGTACCGTGCCCACTCCCCAGGTATTATTGTTTACTGAAATAGCAATCGTGTTATCTGAACCATCGGTTTGTTTCGTCTTTACATAGCTGGTTATGTCGAACTGAAAAGGGGTGTAGCCACCTTCGTGCGTACCCACTTTCTGGTTGTTGATCCAGATGGTTGTCTCGTAATATGAAGCGTCGAGATGGAGGATTACCCGTTTGCCCGAAGTTGGTTTCCAGGGGAAAGTCCGGCGGTACCAGACTGTTCCGGTATAAAACTGATAACGGGGATCAACCGAGAAACAGTGAGGAACCGTTACTTTATCCCAGCGGCCTAGTGGTGCATCTTCCCGATACCAATTCGCCTTTTCGCCAACTGCCTGAGGGTCCATCGCAAACGACCATTGCCCATGGAGTGGAATGGCTTTCGGGTCGCGAATGGTGTACTGGGCGAAGGTGGGAAACGTCAGTCCTACCAGTAATAATAGTATGTTGAATTTTGTATGTTGCATTGATTAAGGATTCGTAGTGATGAATTTCTCGCTTTGGTGTGATTCTGCCGTCAACTGAACTCGCTGGGAAGCCCTATAAGGAATTAAGGCTGCCAGCAGAACCACCCCACCGAGACAGGCCGTAATCCCTCCGCCCACGCTGGCAAATGTGCTTAACCCGCCTAGCATGAATGCAGTGAAGACTAAGGAACCAGCAATAACCTGTAACCCAAACCGATTCTGTTTTCGTATCGCCAACGCTTCTTCGGGCGACTCGGCTTGTGCATCGTCCCGTTTTTGCTGGCGGGCAATCAGATACTGATAGTACTCACTGGCCGTTACGTCTTTCGAGCGTGCCCACAACTCGTAACCTAGCAGAATCAGTAGGGGAAGTCCCACGCCAATGATGGTTTCCGTTCCTCGGGTTAGCTTAAAATGGAATAGGAGAGGAGTCAGTATCTTAAAGAACAGATTGACGGTTAGGCCGATACCTGTTACCCAAAGCGTTGCCCGGCTGGTAAGTCGTTTGGAGAATAAAGCCCATAAGGGAGGAGCCAGCAGTGGCCCGCCCGAAATAGAGGAGATACTCAGCACCACTTCGACAATGCCACCGGCTGCGGGTACCATCAACGCAATTCCGATCATCCCTAATCCAAAGACCCAGGATGAACCCCGAGCCACGCGAATCAGCTTTTTGTCGGAAGCCGCCGGATTGATGAGCCCTTTGTAAATATCATTCGTAAAAACAGCAGATACGACATTCAGAGCTGTATTCGCACTGGCCGACGTTGAGAAATACATACCCGTTAGCATCAGTCCCAGAAGACCCGGCGGCAGTACGAGTTTACAAATCATGAGATAGGCATTTTCGGTATCCAGTCCGGTTAGGGATGGATTGATGGCCTTATAAATCATGGGGGGCATCATCCAGATAACGGGGCTGATGAGATACAGCCCCGCAAATAGAAACGCCACTTTGCGCGCCGATTTCGGACTATCGACGCTGGTGTAGCGTTGCACAAACGTCCAGTTTCCACCGATGTAGCAGATATGATAAATGACAAAGGCTGCTATAAAACCGAAGGTATATTCGCCGTTGAGGAGATTGAAAAAATCGTCGGGTACTGCTTTGACGAATCCATCCAGCCCGCCCACTTTGTCCAGCGAAAGCGGCAACAGAATAAACACGGCTGCTGATAGTACTACGAACTGCAATATATCTGTAACCATGACGGCCCACAAACCCCCAACCGCCGTGTAAGCAATCATGAAAAAGCCTAACCCGATTGTGCAGGGTACGAGCGGTAAATTCAATGACGAGCTAACCAGCTTGGCTACCGGATAAAGTACCGAGCCTTTAATGAAGAGCGAGACCAGTGTAAAAATGAAGATGTACGCCTTCTGAACGGTCGTTCCCAAACGGGCACGGATGAATTCAGCAGCCGTCAAAGCACCCGTTTGTTTCCAGCGGGGAGCCAGATAGAGTCCAGTTACCAGCGCACCGATGCACATGGTCCACTGAATGGTAATGGCCACCCAGCCGTGTTTATAGGCGATGGAGCCCCAGGCCACGAACGTGCCCGCCGAGAAGAAGCTCATAAACAACGACAAGCCGCCAATAAACCAAGGCACGGCCTCCCCACCTGCAAAGAAGGACTTTAGGTTCCGGCCCGTTCGGGCGAACAACATCCCGATTCCCAGCACAAAGGCAGAGAAAATGACGATGACGGCGGTATCAATGGTTGTATTCATAGTGTCTTAGTTCTGTTTTCGACAGGATTTACAGGATGAACAGGATTTTATTTGCAGGCGCTAATCCTGTTCATCCTGTAATCCTGTCGAAAAATTACTGTAAATCAATCTCCAGCACACTTTGTCCAAAACCCGGTAAATCAATCGAGATGGCATCGGGAGCAACCGTTTCGTTGGTAGGCAGCCACTTGGCGCTGGCAATGTTCTTTTTCAAGACTGACGGGTTGATTTGTATTTTGGATTTCGTTGACTGAGCCCGATTGTTTTGCAAAACGACATACAGCTTTTTCTGATCGGCAGATCGTGCCAGGATGTAGTCGATAACGGGGCTATCGGGTTGGACTAACCCTTCCTGAATCAATAAGGTGGCGGGTTGCCCGTAAATCATACCCGCCTTGAAGCCGTACGTTTGGTGTGGACCAACTTTAGGCGTTACAAATCCGCGTGGAAAGGTCACCTTTCCTATTGATCGTAATTCTGCTTCGGCCATCAGGTAGTCGGTTAGCCAGCCAATTTGCCACCAGGCATGGTGTGGGTAAGGGCCAGCCCCTCGATTCATGGCTTGCCAGTAATAAGACGCAACGCTGGTTTTTGGATCGACGAACGCATCTCGCCCAATAGCACCCGCGCGGGCCATATCGGCAAAAATTGGCTCCTTGGTTAAGCCATACATGCGAATGAACAGACCAGCGTGGCTGCACAACTGGATAGGACCGTGCCGCGTTGCCGAACCGAAAATGCCGCCGTGTTCAAAACTCAACCCTGTCTGACTAATCTCCCAATCTTCGCGGGGAGTACCATTCACACTCTTTTGTTGATGGCTGGCAATTGGATGCGTGTAGATAGAAGAGGTATATACTTTGGCAGCTGTAATGGCAGCCGTTTTGTAACGAGCATCGTGAGTCAGATCATACAAATCCAGCAGCGCCTGCGCCGACTGGCCGGTTGCGAAATCGGGAGCATACCGAGCGTCGCCACACACACCCAGATAGCTGCCCGTTTCGATGGCGTTTTTCAGAAACCAGTCAGCCCCTTTGCGGGCGGCAGCGAGGTACTTAGGGTCTTTCAGAATGCGGTAGGCAACGATCAGTCCGTAGAAGGTTGGACGTACATCCAGAATGTCTTTGAAGATTTCCTTTTCTGTATGGCGGTCATAGGCGACGGCCCAACTACCATCCGGTTTCTGCCAGGTTAGTAGCCGATCCGCACCGAACCGAAGCCGTTCTTTGAGTTCAGTACTGTTTGGCTCGAACAACAGCATATTACCAATGTCGAGCATGGTGTAATAGGTGAGGCCAATGGGTTCGACCACCTCGCCCCACTCTTCGACAAATTTTTTCTTTTTCGCCAGATAATATTGTCCCTCAGGCGCACCCTTGAAAAAGCTGTTTCCGGTTTCCTGCTGGGCGAGTTTGAAATTCTCGGCGTAGGGCAACACATTCTGGGTGAGCAAGGGGTCTTTCGTCGCGTTGGCCAGCATCCACATCGCGCCATAATCGGAGTTTTTCATAGCGTCTTTGTCGGAGCCAACCACACCACCGAGATATGACTGCGCCCCGATTTTCTTGCCCTCAAATTCCTCAATGTTCCATAACGAGGTTTTCGAGTCGGTCAGGTAATGGTGCATTTTTTCGATCCGGTCAGTCAGCGATTGTTTGCTTTGCCGCAACCCTAATGTTTCTTTGAAGCGATACACATCATACACGGCGTGATTCAGCGCCTTGAACCAGTCGCCATCGGTAAGGCTGTATCGGAAGGTATAGCTAATTGGTTCGCCCGCTTTTAACGCCGACTTGGGTTCACCTAAAACAGGATAATAAAGCGTTGGCGAAAGCTGGGCTTTGCGATTCATATGCGACAGCCCAATGTTCCAGTCGATTTGTGTGATTTTGTCGTTCGCCCAGGGATCACGCGCCAAACCCGGTTCAGGAATGACAGCGATTGTAACCCCATTTTTGGTAGTAATCATCGGGCTAAGCGTACTGGCGCATCGCTCACGATAGATGACGGGTAGTGTCGGAATGCCATGTCCGTAGGCGTAGGCCAGCGCAAAATTTGGCTGAAACTTATTTCCCTGAAAATAGCCCGGCACGGTTGCCCAAGCTAAGTTCTGTTCAGAAATAGTCGTGAGCGTTGGGCTGGCGAGAGAGAAATAGCCCGCTTTTTTTGGCGTTATCGTCTGTTTAACAACAATATCTGATGCGAATGTTGGGTCTAGCATCCACTCAGAAACAATCGTAGCCATTTCGGTTTCCTGCCGGAACACTATACTGTTTTTGGTTATCTGGTCTGCTTTCTGTGGGAAAAAGTGAATGGCCTGTCCCGCTTTGTTCAGTGAAACCGGATTCGTACTTTCGGCCCACTGCACTTGCTGGTAATGGTATTTCTCGCTTGGGAAAATAGCCCCGGTAAGATCTCTAAACGTTGTATCGGGCTTGTCAGATGGTTTTTCGGCTGCATAGAGCAAGGTGTTTTCGCCAGAAGGCGTCCCGACGGTTAGCCAGCGTTCACCTTTCTTCACTTGAATTTGTTTGCCTTCAAAGCCTCGGGCTGTTTTCGCCCAGATTAAGCGAATCCGGTCGTTAGCCAATTGGGGTGAAACAGTCTGTCCATTGACAGAGCGTAAGCTTCCAAAGGCACTTAGCGTCAGCAGATAGGCAGCAACTACTAGTTTATTTTTCATGTCAGGTTTTTAAGCTAATGGACAATGGATAATCGGAGCCGCCAGTTATCCATTACTCATTTTACATTATCCATTTACTGGCTATTGCTCTTTTTTCAATCCCTCAGTAACGAATGTCTTTGATTCACCATCCTCCCCGGTGTAAACAATGTATACATCCAGGTCTTTTCTGGCGGACAGAAAGTGCTTGGTTGCTTCCAGCCCCATCACAAAAAATGCCGTGTCATAGCCATCAGCCGTAATCGCATCCGGTGCGAAAACCGTTACGCTTAACACCGAACTCTGTTCCATTAGACCCGTTTTGGGATTGATGATGTGGCTAAATGTCTGGCCGTTCGATTCGAAATGGTTCCGGTAGTTTCCGGCGGTTGTCATCGCCCGATTTACCAGTTTCATCGTCGTCAGCATTTTTCCAGGTTGAAGTGGATTTTCAATCCCGATTGTCCAGTCTTGCTTTTCGCCTTTCTTCCCTTTGGTGCGAATTTCTCCGCCAATTTCTACCATGTATCGGTCAATCCCCTTGCTTTCCAGAAACTCCGACAACACATCGACCGAGTAGCCCTGCGCAATGCCGTTGAAATCCAGACGTATATTTTTCTTTAGCTTCCGAATGGACACAGAGTCAAATGAAATTTTCTGAAAACCAACTAATTGTAGTAACGAGTCACTGTTTACCGGCTCTACTAATCGTATTTTTTTAGGTCCAAATCCGTACGCTTCGACCAGCGGCATGACTGTTGGATCAAAAGCTCCCTTTGTTTCTCGAAATACCTCTTCCGATTTTTTTAGAACCGGATAGAAATAAGGCCGTTCAAACCGGTGCCTCTCCGAACGATTAAACCGAGAAATCTCGGAGTCCGGCAAATAAGTCGACAGGCATTTGTCAATCGTTATCAGGACCGAATCAATTTCCTTTTTGAGATTGCGTTGCCGCTCATCCCGGTATTTTATGTGATACGTTGTCCCCTGCGCTTCTCCATCCAGATTGATCATTGGCAGGTCTGTGGCCGAGGGTAAATTGCTCGGAGACAATACCGCAAAGAGCGGATAGATTATCAATGCACTATAAACTAAGCCTTCTATCATGTCAATTGACGTTTTTCGTCATTCCGACCTTAGGAGGAATCTCAAGCTTGACTATTTGGAGACTTGAGATTCCTCCTAAGGTCGAAATGACAAAAACTTAGTTTATCGTGTAATCAATAGGTTATACTCAAGGCTTGCTACTCGCAGTTGGTTCATCTTTGATGATCGCCATAAATTCCGGCAGGTGTTCCTGATAGACTCCCCGTGGTGTCGTGCTGTATTTTTTCGCCATGTAAGCCGCAAAGCCAACCACTTCCCCCATCATACCGCAGGTACGCATGACGCGCGTACTGCCAAACGCAACGTGTGTGGTGCTGATGTTACGACCCGCCATAAACAGGTTGGAAATATTCTTTGAATACAGACAGCGGTATGGAATCGTGTACGGTGCCACTTTGATGTGTTTGGTTCCGGCAAAAAACTCCTGACCCTCAAAGTACTTGCTGTTCTTGGGGTCCGGAAAATGGAGATCAATAGTCCAGGTGGCCGTAACGGTTCCATCTGGATACTGTTTGCCTTCCTGAATATCCATCTGATTCAGAATATGATCGCCAAGTAATCGCCGGGATTCGCGTTTGCCGCCGATGTAGGCCACCCAGGCGAGTTCACGTTTGGCATATTTTTCATGCTTATTCTTTTTCAGATATGACCAGTTGCCATAAATGGCCCGCAGGTTATGATCGCGGATTTTCTCGGCGTCGGTGATGGTGTTGTAATTCCCAAAACCGGTTTCCCACTGCCAGTCAGAGCGGGCTTCGTCAATGTGATATTCATCCGAAAAAGGCAGCGCCCAGGGTACTTCGGGAAATGACGAAGCGGTATCACGCTCCAGCGATGCCCATAAATTGGAGGTGCCCAGCGTAAAATCATCCGATTTGTCATTAGCCAACGATTCACCCGTTTCGGCTTTACTCTCGCGACCAAACCGGTAGTCGGCACCAATCAGATAGCCTAGTGTTCCGTCGCCGGTACAATCGGCAAAATAGGTGCCTTCGAAGCGGGTTTCCTTGTTAGTGGCAATATCCCGGCCCACAACAGCGGTCACTTTATCCTTCTCTTTTTCGGCTTTATACACGTGAGTATTCAAAAACAGCTTAATGTTCCGTTCGGCTTTCACGATGGCAATTTTACGGGCATCGCCGTACTCGTTGCCGTTCGGGTTTCCATTGCCCGGATCGCCGTTGTCCATTTCCCGAACGATACGTCCGAGTTTAGGATAATGATTCTGGTCGGTTTCTCCGCGAAGGTGCACCCGAACCTCCGAACTATTATTCCCTCCCAACAAGGGGCGATCCTGAATCAGAGCCACTTTTAAACCCATGCGAGCGGCTGAAAGTGCGGCACAGGTGCCAGCAATACCTCCTCCTACAACGACCAGATCGAACTGACCCGCATTGGCCGTTGCACCGGTCAGATTGAGTAATTTATTCCGAAAAGCGGTCAGTTCATCTAGCTTATTAGGCGGAGTGAATTTGGGTGCATTGGTAAACAGAATGGCATCACAGCGGCCGTTGAAGCCAGTCAGATCGTGCAGCGCCAGAGTGGTCTGATCATTTTTAATATCGACTTCTCCGCCGTTGTACCATTTCCATTCGTCCGAACCGCTTTCGCCGAAGACAATCTTTACCGGCTGATTATCAACGACCACCTGAAATTTTCCGGGGCCTTTCGGAAAAGGTGCCCAGTCTTTAGTACGTACCCAGAGTTGGTATTTGCCTTTTTTAGGAAAGCTCACGGTCGTTGTCGCATCTTTTACCGGACGTCCCATACCGTGAGCCATCATGTAGGAGGAACCGATAACAACAAAGGATTGCTGATCGATGACCCAGCCGCCTTTATTCTGAAACGACTCCGTCTCGACGAAAACCTGATCCTGGGCCGCCAGTGGCAGAGCGAACAGCAGGAAGAGTAGAAGTTGATAAATTGATTTCATCTCATTTTTGATTTTTGGAACGCTGATTATTATGATGCTTATGATTAGTTATGATCTAATTTTATAAATCCCTTGAAATCAGATTTAATCTTAATAATCTGCGTTCTATCGTTTGTTTTTAAAGGCGTTCATCTTCGCCAAAACGGCAGGTTTTTTTGGGTGAAAAGACGTTAGGACTCGGTTGATCTCCGTGGCATATTCCTGATTGGACGTATCCAACTGATTTGCCATCGTTAGCAGAGCTTTTTCGGATAGTTTGGGTTGGGAGGCCAGCAAATTGATCATCAGCGTAAACTGCTCCCGGTTGGCGTTAACCATTGCCTTCGCCGTTGCTTCGGCCAGTGAAGGCTGAAAGGGGATTTGTGCCAGCTTTTTGAGAATCGCGATTTGCAAGGGATAACTCGTTGATTGGTAGGTCTCCCAAAGCCAGACTTGCCGCGCATTGCTGGCGAAAAAGGGATTGCTAATTTTTTGCAAGGCCGCTCGGGCTGTAAAAACGTTTTTCCCCCGAATGATTTGCAGCATATCGGGCGTGAACGATTCGGTTATGCTTCCTGCTTTATCGACCACTTTGTCCATTGCCCAGTATTGATAATGGTAATTGCTACTGGTCAGGAAACGATGTAATAGGTCGTCTGTCCGATACGATTCCGTTATCTTCTGCATTTCATCGGCCACCTTTCCGTGAGCGATGTGCCAAAGCGTGTAACAGGTATACACCGCGCCGTCGATCACCTCATTTTTGACGGTTTTCAATGTAGCACCCGCCTTAGCATCTACAGAATCCGCCAAGTTTTCGGTGCCTTTTCCGACCAAATCTTCCATGGCTACATCTTTCAACAACGAGTTCGTATTGTCCAGAATATCCCGCAGCTTATCGTAGTCTTCCTGCTTGAATTCCCGGTGATCCATTTTGGTCAGCACTTCGCCCGGCGGTAAATCGTAGCGCGTGTAATTGCCCAAAAGATCCCAATAGAAATTGATATAGACCGGTTTACACTCACCTGTCAGGCAAACAGGCGTAAACACATTTCGGAAGAAATAAGCTGGCTGATCCCGTTCATCGAAAGCCAGCTTGAGCGTATAAGACGTCGTATCGTTCTCGACGATAGTAAACTCCCGTATTTTCTCCGACTTTCTAACAAGACCTCCTGGTCGTTCCGAGAAGCCGGAAAGAGTAAGGAGGATTAGTAGAAAAGTCGTTGAGCGGATCATTTTTGAATGAGGTCTTCCTCTGCTTTTAATCTAGTATCAAGGAGGCTCATTTTTGTCATCCCGACGTTAGGAGGGATCTCAAGCTTGGCTATTACGCAACTTGACCGGGCCGCCGGAGCGGATCCTTCCTAACGTCGGGATGACAAAAAAGGCCTCTTACTTCCAATCTGAGTTTTGCTCCAGCTTCGGATTTGCATTCAGTTCATCCTGCGGAATCGGGAAATACTTGTTCTTCGCCGTTACGTTTCGGACTGGATAAACGGTGTTGACAGCCTTCGGAATAACCGTCAGGTATTTGCCCGTACGGGTGAGGTCGTACCAGCGGTCGCCTTCGGCGAAAAACTCCCAGGCTCGTTCCTGAAGAACAGCGTCGATGAAAGCATCTTTGCTAAGACCCGTTTGTAAATCAGCTAGACCGGCCCGTTTGCGAATGGTGTTGACGTAACCATAGGCTACCGTTGTAGCACCGTTCAAGCGAGCTTCGGCTTCGGCGGCAATCAGGTACATATCGGCCAGACGGAGAATCGGTATGTTCGGAATCAAACCAATCGTTGAAACCGGGTCCTGGTATTTCTTGATCAATACACCGTCGGTTGTAATGGGCGTAATGCTCTTCTGGGGAATAGTTTTGCCATTTTTATCTACGTAGGTCGTGTCGAGCAACAGTCGGCGCTTGTCCTGCGGGTTGAATGAATTGTAGAACGACTGATAGGCGAACATCGAACCGAAGGTCGTTTTGCCGTATTCGGGTCCGGCGCTGGCAGGGGGGCCACACAGACCCGTCAACTGGTGCGACCGACCCGGCGAAACCGGGTCAACCTCATAGGCCCACATATTCTCGACGCGAGCTGCATCTTCCTGGTCGTATTTATACACATTGCGGACATCCGGCATCAGCGAGTATTTGCCCGATGTGATCACCGCCTGCGCTTTTTCTAGTGCTTTGGCCCAATCTTCGTTATACAAAGCCGCTTTTGCGTACAATGCATTCACCACTTCTTTCGACGGACGGCCTTTATCAACCGCCGGATACGATGGTAAACCAGCGTTAAACGCCTGATCTAAATCGGCATAAATCTGCTTGTAAACATCGGCTTTAGGGCTTTTGCCAACAATAGCATCCGTTTGTGAATAGCTGGGTGTGGTTTTGATAACGACATCGCCGAAGTTTTTGGTAAGCATCCAGAGGTAGAATGCCCGCAGGTAATAGGCTTCGCCGATGATCTGCTTTTTGCGGGTTTCGTCCATCACTGCTGCCGGAACTTTGGCAATGATCCAGTTGGCTTTCTCGATGCCGTCGTAACCCGATGTCCAGATTTGCTGAGGGGCTTCATTAACCCGTGAATTACTCTTTTGCGTCGTGTAGTTTACGTCGTAGGTAAAGAGCGTCAATGTATTCCGGCCTACCACACCACGCGGGTAGGTCTGATCGTCACTAAAGTCAGCGATCAGGGTTCCGGCCGGACCGCTGTACATATCCGCGAACGGATCGTAAGCCGCAATGAGCCCTTTCTCCGCATCGGCGGCCGTTTTGTAAAAGGCTTCGGTGTAAATGGACGAATAAATGGTTTCGTCCAACTGGCAGGAAGCCAGACCAAAGGCAACTAGTATAGGAATGAGTATCTTTTTCATGAGATCAGTCAATGATTGAATTGTCGAATGATTGACTGATTGAATTGTTGGAGCACTTAACCCATTCAACAATTCAATCACTCAGTCATTCAATCGTTTAGAATGTTACCTGAAGACCGCCCAGGAATGATTTAGCTTGTGGATACACCAGATTGTCGATACCAATGGCGGTATTTGAACCGGCGTAGGTATTCACTTCCGGATCGAAACCGCTGTATTTCGTGATCGTAAACAGGTTGTTGGTACTCACGTACACTCGTATTTGCTGAAGTCCTTTGATGCGGGGTAGTGTGTAGCCCAGCGTCAGGTTCTTGCACCGCAGGTACGAACCATCTTCAACTACCTGACTCGTCACGGGCAGACGACCGGCCTGAAAACCACTCACGTATTGATTGCTCGGATTGGTGGCTGACCATCGGTTAGCAAGTCCTGCCAACTGATTCCGTTGCCCCAATGGCATTTCAAACGACAGGCGGGCAGCATTGTAAATGTCATTACCCTGTGAACCCGACAGGAACATGCTCAGATCAAAGCCTTTGAAGGACAGGTTGGTCGAAAATCCATAAATGAATTTCGGATTTGGATTGCCGGTAATCACCTGATCGGCAGCCGAAATAGTACCGTCGCCGTTGATGTCTTTCACTTTCAAGCCACCCAAACGACCGTCGTAGCCGGGCAGAATTGACTCACCTGTCTGGTTGATGCCGTCGTAAACATAGGTCTTGAAAACGCCGAGTGGCTGGCCAACTTTCAATATTGAATAAGCTGTAATGAACCGTTCCTGCGTAGTGCCGCCATCCAGATCCAGCA
The DNA here is from genome assembly GCF_014117325.1 of Spirosoma foliorum. Taxonomy (NCBI): domain Bacteria; kingdom Pseudomonadati; phylum Bacteroidota; class Cytophagia; order Cytophagales; family Cytophagaceae; genus Spirosoma; species Spirosoma foliorum. The sequence continues at coordinate 7,298,996 of NZ_CP059732.1, forward strand.
CCTTATTCCGGTTCATGGTCAGGTTACCAGAAACACTCCATTTCAGTGGGCCTTCCAGTATCCGGGCATTTACGGCGAACTCCAGCCCCTTGTTTTCCAGGGAGGCAAAGTTGCCGGTAATCGTGCCGTAGCCCGAACTCAATGGCAGGCCTTTCACGTACAGTAAGTCTTTCGTGCTTTTGTGGTACGCATCCACAATGATGCTGATGCGGTTATTGAGTAAACCAATGTCAAGGCCGATATCCGCCTGAGCCGATTTTTCCCAACGTAAATCGGGGTTGGCAATGCCTGATGGGTTAATGCCAATCATGTAGGTGTGATTAATGTTGTAATCACTGCCAGGGTTAGGAGCCGAGACCGTTGCCAGCGATTGATACGGGTTAAGGCCACCGGCATTTCCGGTAATACCGTAACTACCCCGCAGTTTCAAATCCGAAAGCCAGGAAATGTTCTTGGCAAATGGTTCCTCGATGATCCGCCAGGCGGCCGAAACGGCCGGAAACAGACCATACTTGTGGTTGGCTCCGAATTTGCTCGACCCATCGACCCGAGCGGTCAAGTCCAGGAAGTATTTGTCTTTATATCCATAATTGATCCGGGCCAGGTACGAATCCAGACGCGTGCGGCTTCGGCTGCTGGTAACCGTACGGGTTAGGGCCAGTTGCAGAGCTTCGTTTTGAGTAGCATCGTTCGGGAAGCCTGTAGCGTTGATTTGGTTGGAGTTATTGTCTTCCGACTGGGAAGCCACAACAGCCGTCGCTTTAAACGAATGATGCTGGTTGAAGATCGTGCTATACGTCAGGATACTTTCGTGGAGCAACGCCAGCCCGTTGGTATTCACTTTAAACCCAGAACCTGAATTGTCATTCAAATCTGCCTTATTAACAATTGACCGGGGCGAATACCCATCGCGCAGGCTGCTTTGCAGGTCCACGTTGAATGATGCCCGGTACGTCAACCCTTTCAGAATACTAAAGTCAGCGTATAAATTGACAAGCGTCCGCTTTATAGCGTTCCGGTTCAGGACGCTGGCAAAGTTCAGCGGATTGGTAACTTCCCGATATTGACCACCGGCCTGCTCACCAAATGGGAAAAGCGTTCCGTCGGCACGGTAAGGAACCAGTGTTGGTGGTGCGCCAATGGCCGCGCCGAGGATAGAAGCCGTTACAACGCCTGCATCGCCAATCGTTTCAGAACCTGTCGTAACCCCCGAGTTAATCGCGTAACTGCCTAAGAGACTGGTTCCTACTTTCAGTAGTTTACTCACCCGGTGGTCAACATTCAGTCGGTAGGAGTAGCGTTTGAAGGCCGAGTTGATAATAATACCGTCTTGATTGAAATAGTTAGCCGAAAGGGCCACCTGGGTTTTTTCGTTGCCACCGTTAATCGACAACTGGTGGTTTTGGATGGGTGCCTGACGGAAAATGAGACTTTGCCAGTTCGTGCCTTCGCCCAACGATGCCGGATCGGGATAGAAATTATTTTTGAACACCTCGTTTTCCAACTGGGCAAACTGAGCCGCGTTCAAAACAGGTAAGGTTTTATTGACTTTCTGGACGCCGTAATAGCTATCGAATGTCACACGAGTAGCACCCGTTTTACCCCGTTTGGTCGTAATCAGCACAACGCCGTTAGCCGCCCGAGAGCCGTAGATGGCTGATGCCGAGGCATCTTTCAGGATTTCCACCGACTCAATATCGTTCGGATTGATAGTTGACAATGGACTAACATCATTGATGCCACCGCTATTGGAAATCTGGATACCATCCACAACATACAGCGGTTCAGAACTCCCGTTGATCGAGTTTGTGCCCCGAATCCGGACACTGATATTACCACCCGGTGCTCCCGTATTCTGGCTTACCTGAACCCCGGCAACCCGCGATTGTAAGCCTTGTGCCACGTTGGCTACTGGCGTTTGTACCAGGTCAGCGGCTTTCACCGAAGCAATGGAGCCGGTGGTTTCAATCTTACGCTGAGTTCCGTAACCAACCACAACCACTTCGTTCAGTGACCGGTCGTCGGCTTTTAAGCTGACGTCGATGGTGCTCCGATTGGCAATCTCCACATCCTGCGATACATAGCCAATAAAGGAGAAGGTTAATGTAGCCGCATTGGCTGGCACGTTTAGCGTGTATTGACCATCCGCATTGGTGGTAGTTCCTTGCGAGGTTCCTTTCACAAGGACGTTAACACCGGGAAGCCCTCCGTTGGTTGTGGCATCGGTAATACGCCCTGTCAGGGTACGAGTTGACTGTGCCTGACTCACCAACGTGATTAGCAGTAGACAAACCAGCCCGATCATGCTTCGTAATAGTAGAATAGATTTCATAAGTAAAGCAGCACTACTGCCCGATCGATTTAGGAATGGTTAAAAATTAAAAAAGTACAAAATTATTTCAGGTGGTGATTGATAAGATCTATTTGTGTCAAAAAAGTGATCCTAGTATTACTTGTTCTGGAAATAGCATGAATAGATGACTTTTTTGAATACTTATTCGATGTTAACCCTGAGTAGTGATTCTGCAAAGAATTTATTGACTTTTTTTATTGGGAACATTCCCAAAATTTTGGGAATGTTCCCAATAAATTTGCTGAAATTGCAACAGCTGATATAGCTAAGTGAAGTTAAGGAGAGATTAAAAATTAGAAAAATTATATTTTACTGATTATGGCAACGCATCAGACAACAATCATTGACATTGCCCGTGCTTTAGGAATTTCTAAATCGACGGTGTCGCGAGCATTGACGGGACACCCGAATGTGAACGGGAAAACACGACAGCGTATCCTCGATATGGCGTCTCAGGTGGATTATCAGCGAAACCAGTTGGCCATTTCACTGCTGACCAATCGGACGGGTACGGTGGGGATTATTGTGCCGGAGTTTATCAGTTATTTCTTTCCAAAAGTGATCATTGGCGCTCAGGAAGAACTAGCCCGATTAGGCTACAATGTGGTTATCTGTCACTCGAATGAATCCTACGAAACGGAAGTGTCGAACGCGAAAGCCTTATTAGCCAGCCGTGTGGATGGACTGATTGTGTCGCATACGAAGGAAACCCGCAACTTCGACCACTTCAAGATTTTTCAGCGCAAAGGAATCCCTGTCGTGTTTTTCAACCGGGTTTGCGAAGAAATGAACGTATCGAATGTGACGGTAGATGATTATAACGGTGCTTTCCGGGCGGTTGAGCACCTGATTCAAACGGGTCGACGACGCATTGCGCATCTGGCTGGCCCCGACACGCTTACGAACAGCCGCAATCGGCTCAATGGCTACCGCGACGCTTTAACCAAGTACGGAATCCCCGTTGATCCCGAGCTGATCATTTCCTATGATCTGAATCTGGACAAGGCAAACATCTACGTAAACCATCTGTTAAATCTGCCCAATCCACCCGATGCGTTGTTTGCTATAAACGATCCCACCGCGCTCGAAGCGTTGAGCGTTGCCAAACGCCGGGGTATTCGTGTTCCTGATGATCTGGCGCTTATTGGGTTTAGTGATGATCCGATTTCGGCGGTTATTGAACCCGGTCTGACCACCATTTCCCAACCTGTTACTGAACTTGGCCAGCAAGCCGCTCAGGTTTTAGTTCGGCAGTTGCTGACCAAAGAAGACGAGTTTCAGCCTGAACGAATCGTGTTGCCGACTAATCTGATTATTCGTGGATCAACGGTGAAGTGAGATAGAGGGCACGGATTCTTCCTTTTGATATAATCTTGGGATGGTATAATGCTTTCAGAAACAAGTGATTGTCAACAAGCAGTATTGGTATATAAGCTTATATCCATTAAGTTAACTGCCAACAATCTTTCTTTTGTGGTTTTGGCCCCAATGAATCATAGCATCAATTACTTCCTTAAGCGTTCCTGCATAATCGGTTGACGAATACTCGACGGTAACAGGTTTTGTATTACAAACCTGCCTGCTAACCAATTGATTGAGTTCAAGTTCGTGTAATTCTTTGGATAATATCCTGGGCGAAATGCCTGACGCTCTGGCCAGTTCCCCAAATCGCTTGGTTCCCTCATTAATCAAGATGGAAAGAATTAACAATTTCCACTTCCCATTCACAACATATAGCGTGTCCTGAATAGCTGAATGCACGTTTTGGCAGGTTACGTCTGATTTATCTTTCATATACTATCCTTACTGTAACTAGTTACCTTTTTGTAATTAGTAACAAATGTACTCTGGTAAAGATCCACTTTTGCAGCCTAATTTAACTCGTTCAAAATGGAAAAATTCGAAAATAAGGTGGTTGTCATCACCGGAGGCAATAGTGGTATTGGTTATGCAACCGCAAAAGAATTTAAATCGCAGGGTGCTACTGTCATTATAACAGGAAAAAGGGAAGAGGCCCTGGAGAAAGCGTCGAAAGAACTTGGCGTACAGGGCATCCTAACGGATCAGTCAAATTTGCAGCATATTGACAAGCTGGTAACGGACATAAACGATTCGTTCGGTAAAGTAGATGTTTTATTTATCAACGCCGGTGTTGCCTTCTTTGCGCCGATTGAATTTACGTCAGAAGAACAATTTGACACGATGGTGAATGTCAATTTCAAAGGCAGCTTTTTTACGCTTCAAAAATTCCTTCCTATTCTGAATGACGGTGCTTCTGTTGTCTTTTTGGCCTCGGGTAATACTGCCTTGGCTATGGAGAGTAGTTCTGTTTATTCGGCCAGTAAGTCTGCGGTAAGCCATTTGGCAAAAATCGCAGCAAAGGAGCTATCGCCAAGAAAGATCAGGGTGAATACGGTTAATCCCGGACCGACTGAAACGGAAATGCAAAGTAAATTCGGCATGGATGAAGCGACATTAAGCGGAATGAAAGCACAGATCATTAGTCAGGTGCCCTTGCGGAAAATGGGTGTACCCGAGGATGTAGCAAAAATGGTCGCCTACCTTTCTGATAATACGGTATCCTCGTTTATTACGGGCGGAGCGTTTTTTATTGATGGCGGTATGGCATTGTAAGTAAACCAGACCAATAAAAGCATGACAACAAAGACAAAAAATAGCATCAGCTGGGTATTGAGCGGACTAATCGGCTTAATGCTTAGCGCATCGGCCATTGACAAAATTATGGGCAGTGGGCATGCTTTACAGATGAGCGCCTTGTTTGGCCTATCTGCCAGAACATATTCTCTGCTGGGAATCATTGAGATCCTATCGGTTTTCCTGTTTCTGTATCCCAGAACAGGAATTCTGGGAACATTACTGCTGTCATCTTATTTAGGTGGCGCCATTGCCACCCATTTACAACATCAACAGGCTATTGCTTTCCCAGCCGCAATAGAAGTTTTTGTTTGGATAACGGCCATTATTCGTTTTCCAGAATTAAGTAGACGACTGACGATCAACTCCGCCGAAAACAATTTAGTAACCAAATAAGGACCTCTACCATACGTAAACTCCGCAGGCTGGTGTGATCCTGCGGAGTTTATGTATGGTAAAGGTCCTTTATGAAGCGAATAAACGTAAATTATGAAACTCACTTACCATGGTCAGAATTTGGCTAATAAACTAAGTTCAGGGACTCTTTCCTGACTTTTGCTACAGGCACTAATCATATCAATCCTAAAAATCAGCGTTCTATTACCAGACATACAGGGAGTAAGAGTTTACAGTAGGGCGCTTTTAGTTGTCGTGTCTAGCGAAACGAACTAAAATCTATGACAACCCGGATTGCTTTTCTTTTGTGTTCCGTCATTAGCTTAACAGGAGTCATTGCCCAACCTAACCCCGCCCGCCCTGATTTATGTCAGGGAGCCTACTTCACCGAAGCCGAGGGCGCTCAGGCGTTAAAGACATTTGCCAGTACTTATCACGACAAAGCCAGTTGGGAAACTCGGGCAGCGTTGATTCGGAAGGGTATCCGCGAAGGAATGAAATTACCCGAAAAAGCGAAGTTTGCTTCACTCCAACCTATCCGTCATAGCCTCAAAAAAATGAATGGCTATACGATCGAAAATGTCGCCTTTGAGAGTTTACCGGGATTTTTCGTGACCGGGAATCTGTATCGTCCCCTGAATTCAACGGGGAAAGTGCCCGGTATTCTTTGTCCACACGGCCATGGGGCTAATCAGGACAATCGCCTGATGGAGTATACGCAACAACGATGCGCTACACTAGCCCGCATGGGCGCGGTTGTCTTTGCCTACGATATGATTGGCTACGGCGACTCGAAACAAGCTGAACACAAGATTCCAGAAGCTCTGAAACTACAAACGCTAAATGGAATGCGGGCATTGGATTTTCTGACCAGCTTGCCCGATGTTGATAAAGATCAGATTGCGATGTCGGGCGAATCGGGTGGGGGAACGCAAACATTCCTGCTCACAGCGCTTGATAATCGTATAAAAGTCTCGGTTCCTGCCGTGATGGTGTCGGCACATTTCTTCGGCGGCTGTACTTGCGAAAGTGGAATGCCGATTCATAAACGACCTACGCATCAGACCAGTAACGTCGACATTGCTGCGCTGGCTGCTCCCCGTCCTATGTTAATGATATCAGACGGTAAAGACTGGACCAAGAATACGCCGAATGTGGAGTTCCCATACGTCCAGAACATATATAGTTATTATGGCGCGAAAGACAAGGTCGAAAATGTGCATTTGCCAACCGAAGGCCATGACTACGGGCCAAATAAGCGCATTGCGGCCTATCGATTCCTGGCGAAATACCTGAAACTGGATTTGAATCGTGTCCTGAAAGATGGTCAAATCGACGAAACGCCGAATACGGTATTATCGGCCACCGATTTGCAAGTTTTTACTCCTGAACACCCACGTCCGGCACGCGCCGTTATGGGCAACGATGCTGTCATGGCACTCTTAAACTAATATTTCACTTAAACCCTGGCTACTGCCTGAACTCTTAATTCGCATGGAACTATTCAATATTAACCGTCGCCGTTTTATCCAAGGCACCACGGCTTCACTCGCGCTTACGGCCTTCGGGGCCAGAGGTTTGGATCTGATGCACCCACCTAAAGCGTATCGAGTTGCCTTGATTGGGACGGGCTGGTACGGTAAAAGTGATTTACTTCGCCTGATTCAGGTAGCGCCCGTAGAGGTGGTTGCCCTGTGCGATGTTGATAAAAATATGCTGGCAGGTGCGGCCAAACTGGTGAGTCAACGCCAGAAATCGGGTCAGACTCCCAAGCTGTACGGCGACTACAAAAAAATGCTGGCCGAAAACCAACTGGATATTGTCCTGATCGGCACGCCTGACCATTGGCACGCGCTTCAAATGATTGATTGCGTAAAAGCGGGCGCACACGTGTATGTACAGAAGCCAATCAGCGTAGACGTAATGGAAGGCGAAGCGATGGTAGCGGCTGCCCGGAAATACAACAAGGTTGTGCAGGTGGGTACGCAACGCAAAAGCACCCCTCACCTGATCAGGGCGAAGAAAGAGATTGTTGATGCAGGACTGCTGGGTAAAATATCGCACGTAGAAATGTCCTGCGACTTGCACATGCGCGCGAATGGAAATCCGCCCGTGCAGGCCGTCCCCGATTTTCTGGATTACAACATGTGGACTGGCCCTGCTCCACTGCGCCCATACGATGGCTTACCCCACGTGCGTTGGTGGCGGACTTTCAAAGAGTACGGCAATGGAATCACGGGCGATATGTGTGTTCACATGTTGGATACCGTTCGCTGGATGCTGAACCTCGGCTGGCCGAAACGGATTACGTCGCACGGCGGTATTTATGTTCAGAAAGAAGGTAAGTCGAACATCTCCGATACGCAATCTGCTCTGTTTGAATATGATGAGCTGAACTGCGTATGGCATCACAAAACCTGGGGAACCGCCAACAATCCTGATTATCCCTGGTCGTTTACGCTCTACGGTGAAAAAGGAACCTTGTGGGGTAGTACCATGCAGTGTGACTTTATTCCAGATGGAAAGGGCGAGAAAATCCACATGGATGTCGTCTATGAAAAAGAGAAATATCCGGAAGACGTTACGGAAGACACCAATCCAAAAATTGAGCTAAATGCTGCTCCGGCTACGCGCCTGCACATGCTTAATTTCCTGGATGCTATCGAAAAAAGCAGCCGCCCTATTGCTGATATTGAGCAGGGACATATTTCAACGGCTAGTTGTATCCTTGCGAATATGTCGATGGAAACAGGCCGCCCCATGGTCTATGATCCTGTGAAGCGCGAGGTTGTTGGCGACAAAGAAGCGACCAAGATGCTTGCCAGAGAGTATCGTAGTGGCTACGTACACCCAGATCCGAAGAAGGTGTAAATCTCGGTTTAGAAGCTAATTTCATTAATTGGTTGAGTCTATTCAGTGAATTAACGTTAATTCACTGAATAGACTCAACCAATTTTAGTTTTGGGGAAGCTTACCCTAAACTCACCAGTTCCTTCAACTCCTTATCATTCAAATCACCCAGCCAGGTTTCGCCGGTTTTGACGCTGAGGTCGGCTAGTTCGCGTTTGGAGCGGATCATGGCGTCGATTTTTTCTTCGAGGGTTCCCTGGTTCATGAGCCGATAAACCCATACGTTCTTCGTTTGACCAATGCGGAAAGCCCGGTCGGTGGCCTGCGATTCGACGGCTGGATTCCACCACAAATCGTAGTGAATGACGTGGTTCGCCTGGGTTAGATTCAGTCCCGTACCCCCTGCTTTAAGCGACAGGATAAACGTATGATCGCTACGATTTTTCTGGAACTGTTCGACCATCTGATCGCGGTCGGGGCGAGAAGTTCCGCCGTGTAGGAAGAGAGGCTGTTGACCGAATGCCTGCTGGATAAACTGCGATAACAACTCACCCATTTCTTTGTATTGGGTGAAAATTAGGACTTTCTCGTGGTTGGCATAAATTGTTTCGAGCAGGCTGAGCAGCAGCGTGGCTTTACCCGAAAGAGCAGGCGATGGGCCGCCATCTTTGCTGTTGCTCTTCTTCAGATATTGCTGCGGATGGTTGCCGATTTGTTTGAGCGCCGTCATTAGTTTCAGGACCAGACCTCGGCGGGCAATGCCGTCTTTTTCTTCGATAGCGCGTAGGCTCTCCTGAACAACGCTTTGGTAAAGGGCTGCCTGTTCGGTGGTGAGGGCACAGAATTGGTTATTCTCAATTTTATCGGGCAGGTCGCTGATAATGCTTCGGTCAGTTTTCACGCGACGTAGCAGAAAGGGGCTGGTGATGCGTCGGAATTGGTCGAGTTTCTGGTGGTCACGCTCCTGCTGAATGGGTTTGCCGAACTCCTCGTTAAACTTGCTCAGGCCGCCCAAATAACCTTTGTTCACGAAGTCCATAATGCTCCAGAACTCCGATAAGCGGTTCTCGACGGGCGTACCGCTGAGCGCAATTCGGATGGGGGCTTTTAAGGCTTTCACCGCTTTTGTCTGTTCGGTATCGGAATTTTTGATATTCTGGGCTTCGTCGATAACCACCACTGCCCAGGTCGTTTTCTTAATCTTGTCCTGATCGCTGCGGACAACGCCATACGTCGTCAGGAGTAAATCATATCCATCGCCTGTAGCCGGTAATTTACGGTTCGGGCCATGATAAACCTGTGCCTGTAAATCGGGGGCAAAGCGGGCAATTTCTTTTTGCCAATTCGTCAGCAAAGTAGTTGGCAGAACAACCAGCCCTTTCTGCTTTTTAAATCGGCCCTCCTGTTTGAATTTGAGCAGCAACGCAATGATTTGCAGTGTTTTGCCCAAGCCCATATCATCGGCTAATAAGCTCCCCATGCCAAGTGCCGTATTCTTGACGAGCCAGTCATACCCCCGATGCTGATAGGGTCGGAGCGTAGCGTTCAATGCATCGGGTAGGGGCTGGGCAGCACTTTCGGTAAACTGTTTGACCAGCTTTCGAACTTCGGCCGAAATACCCAAACGCCCTCCTCGGTATTCCTCCGATAAAGCCGCCTTGAGCAGATCAGAGCCGGTTAGCTCGGGTGGATTTTCGAGTTGTTTGTAGAGTTTGGTCAGTTCATTTGGGTCGATCAGCACATATTGATCTTTGATTTTAACCAAACCCGTTGTGCGACCCACCAGCTTCTGGAACTCATTTACGCTGACCATCTCATCGCCAAGGGCAATCTGCCAGTCGAAGGTTAGCATATCATCTAAGCGCATGAAGGCATTGTCGGCCGTGACTTTCGCTTTCAACCGTGCCCCCACCTGTGGACGAACCCAGTGTTGAAGCGACTTCGGTAACCAGAGCGCAATGCCCAGCAACTGCATACGTGGCAACGTATCGAGTAGGACCTGTACAAATTCAGAAGGCGAGTAGGAGAGGTAAGCACCTCCACCCAACCGGGTCAACTTAGCTAAATCAGGAAAATGTCGGGAAAGCACCAGCAGATCCTGCAAAACAGCCATGCGAATGGGTGCGTGCTTTTTCTTAGATAATAAGTCCGGCAACGGAATAGGCGCCGTAGTTGCCCCTTGTGTATCAGTTGCCTCCCGATCCCGAATGAGCAGGGTCATACGAAACTCATCGCCATATTCATTCTCTTCTACGGCCAGAATGGGTACGAATCGCTTGTGAGTCAGGAAGAAATCGTTCAGCCATAGTTGCATGGCCAGGGGCATTTCTTTCCGCCCGAACCCTTCAAACCGTAAGGTTTCAATACCAAAAAATAGGCGATCAGCATCTTCGAGAGGCCATCGTTCCCAAAGCTCGATGGTTGTTGGCTTGATGACCTTGCGCAGAAACATCGAACAGAGCGTCAATACCAGTTGCTCATCCGCCAGGGCCAGCCATTCTTTCTGCCAGCGAACGGTTAAGAGCGTTGGCGGGATTTGCGTGGCGAGCCGATCGGTTACCTGTTTGATCGCTTCATTCAGAGTTGCCGGAATCCAGCGCACCCGGTAGTGTTCCTCGGCCGGCCCAACACGTAACAATTGAGGTACAATTGCCCCCCGACGGAGCAACGCTGCGGTGAATTGACGAGTCAGATACAGCGCCCTCACCGAGTCGCTCATTTCGGGCCAGTCGGCTTCGGTAAGCGTATCGAGCCAGCTAATCAGGTCACTAAAGGTAAAACCACTGATCGAGCGCGGATCGCCGTGCTCACTGAACATGCTTATTTTCTTCACCGCCATCACCTCATCGAGTTGTAGTTCGATGCTGTCGCTGAAGCTGGGGTGTTCTTCTTGGTCGAATGGCTTTATATCGGATATTGGCTTACTAAATAGCTTATACGCTTTGGTCAGTGATTTGTGGAAATCACTTTTAGTAAATGTAACATCAGGTGAGAGCAAGCCTAATAATTGCTCTGACAGGGACGGAATGGCAGAAAAGTCCAGACTGGCACGGGCTTTTTCATCAGGGTGCCAGTCTTCGTCATCGGGAAGCTCGTCGGTGCAGATTTCTTTAAACGAGTAAACGGTTCCCATACTCCCACCAAGCACGTTGGTCTGATCTTTCTGAATTTCTTCCAGAATATCCAACCCTTTTAGCTGGAAAACCAGGAAGGGATTTCGGTCAATTTCGTTGGCAATGACATAAATAACAGCCGCTAAATGCTTACAGGGAATGGCAAAGTCAGGACAGGAGCAGCCCATCGTCAAATCCTGAAACGATTTCGGAAACAGCTTGATACCCCGCTTGTTGGCAAACTCGGTTAATTCCTGAGGTAGCTGGCGGTTCAAAAGCTGCGCCAGAATGGCCGGATTCTCACGAATTTCGGTCAGTAGCCAGTCTTTTTCCTGATTGGTAAAGAGAGGGACTGATAATTTGATTTTATATGGTCGGGGCGCTGATCCTTTAACCGACGCACTAATCTGGTTATTGGAAATCAGTAACCCCATTACTGCACCCTGATTGGCATAGGTTTTTCCGCGTGGAATGCGGTTCGCCATGTCGATGCTTGTCAGGGCGTTTAGCCACTGCTGGCCCCACCATGTTTTGCCGTAGGTGATGCGTTCTGCCATTAATCGTTCGAAATGGTTATTTTTTAGGAAGATAAAGGTACGAGGGTTTGCTCTAGCTTGGTCGTTCTTTCATTATTGTGGAGTGGTGAGGATGAGACAACCAGTTTCTATAACGGATGTGAATGCCTAACCACTACATCAAGAGTTAACAAGAAAGCTCGAAATTGGTTAAGTGAATGGCTATTCTGGATAAGAATGAACGCTAAGAGGCCTGAGAAAACGTGTAAATAATAGATATACAAGGCTCCGAAGAGAATAGTTTATCCAAGACCTACCAAAACTAAAGTAGTCTGTTGACGTCATAATTGGACAACGACTTTAGGAGAAAGGATTTTAATTATAAAAGGATTAATAAACGGCGTAAAACGGTCATTCTAGCCAGGTTATCGGTTAAAAAGTCAATATTTTTTACTTACTTTTACTTACCTCCCTATTACCCATTAAACCCGTTATTAATATGGTTCTAGACGTTTCCGCTGCTAATACTCCGCTTGGTCGTGGTATCAAACATATTGGTATAGGTAAGTATGGTAGTAAGCCACTCACCCCTGATTTATTAGCTGAATGCCGGGTCGCGCTAACCGATCCTACTTCTCATCCCTTGCAACGAGGAGCCTTTTTAGGCGCGTTGTTAGCGAAAGGAATGACGCCTGAAGAGCGGACACTAGAAGATGTAATCGGAAAAGGAGCTTTCTCGCATCCTACTTTTTTTATTAACAAACTTTGCCCCGATTTGCCAGAGGGGATGCTTCCTATTGCTACCAAACTGGTTCGTGGTGCCAACCTTCAGGTAACGGAGGCTGAACAACTGGGCGATTATCTATTCAGCGATGGGCGGTGCGAAACGTTTCGGGGGCTTGCTGCCAGTATCATGCGGGTTCGGCACGAGACCAATGAGGAGTATCAGGGGTTGATGCGGGCCGCTGAACGAACGTTTTCGCCTGGCTTCGGATCGATGAGTTGCGCCGACCGCCCCCTTGTTCAATTGGCAGAGCCCTTCGATGGTGTGGAGAATAGCTACCTGATTACGCCTTTGCTGGCTCAGTTGTTTCAGAGACGAGGCTATGGCTCTATTTCATTGGTTGGCCGTTCGGGTGGGCCTAAGTTTACGCTCAATGCGCTTGATTTATACATGAATCTGGGTTGTCAGTTTCTGCAAAGCAACCACGAACTGGATACGCCCTTGGCGTCTTACGGCTGGGTACTTGATCAAAAAGCCCTGTCACCTGCGCTTAATCGTTGGGTAGATCGTCGTCATGTTATTCTGAAACGCCCTTTTCTGGCAACACTCGAAAAAGTGTTGAATCCCTGTCACGCCCAAATTCTGGTTACGTCGGTATTTCATATTACCTACCAAATGAAAATGGCGGAACTAGCCATGCTGGCCGGTTTCGATGGTGTGATTGTCTTAAAACGTGGTTTGGAAGGGAGTTTGGCTCCGTCAACCAGTCGGTCGAGTGGCGTGTTATGTGCCGTTCGAACCCCGAAAGGACATTTGTTTTTTCAGCATTTTGAAGGGGACTCAGGTGCTTTTGCCACGTTCCGTACCGAAACAGAAACAGTTTACGAGCAACCGCAGGCACTGGACAATGCCCGACTCATTCGCCAGTTTATGACTGAAGGGAAAACCCCAAATGCTGATTTTGACAACCGGGTTCGATTTGCCAACGCGCTCTACGGTCGGGGTCTGGACTGGATCGAAGGCCAGTTGCGATAAGGTATTTATGCTCGTTTATTTTGCCAATCCCGACCGCCAGGCTAGTACTTTGGCTTTTAAATCGTTCACCAGCTTCGCGTTTTGACTGGATACATCCGTTTGTTCGGAGGGGTCGGTGCTTAGGTTATAGAGTTCAGCACCGGAGCCGTCGGCGTTGACGAGCAGTTTCCAGTTTCCTTCTCGCATGGCCAGATTCGGACTTTTGTCGCGACCTTCCGGATAACGAAACGATTCGTTATTGCGGCCATATTCCCAGAAAAGGGGCTTTTTTCGACTAGCTGGTTTTCCTACTAGTACTGCTGCCACATTCTCGCCGTCGCCCCGGCTCCCCTTTTTACCTGCCAGACTCAGTAAGGTAGGCCGTAAGTCAATTGCACTTATGACAGACTGGTTATCAGTGCGGCCTTTTGGAGTTTTGGCCGGATAGCGAACAATGAAAGGCATACGGATGCCACCTTCGTAAAGCGAGAGCTTACTGCCCCGGAATTCACCTGACCGTTTTCCCTGAAAAGTGGGTAGCGCACCGTTGTCGCTCGTGAACATAACAAGCGTATTGTCGTCGATGCCCAAGGCTTTCAAGCCCGCCATCAACCGACCAATCTGCACATCGAGGTCGGCTAGTACGGCATTGAATTCGCGCGGCTTTTCGGTTCCTTTGGGAAACTCGTTGAGAGTTGTTTCATCAGGAACCCAGGGTGTATGAACATCGTCGGGCCAGAGGTTGATATAACAGGGTTTACTGGGATTACGCTTCAGGAAATCGAGCGTTTTATCAACAAAGTAGGCCGTGCGGTTCCAACGTTTCACACTATCCGATTTAGCCCAAATCCAATTGGTCGACGTAAGTAGTGGATCTGGATCGGGGCTTTCCCAGGTACTGGCATATTCATCGAAACCGTATTGGCGGATACCGGGCGCATTGTCGACATCGCGCCCACCTCCCATGTGCCATTTGCCAAAATGCGCTGTCGTATAACCTGCCGTTTTAAGTTCACGGGCTACCGATGGCGCCGAAGCGTCCAGAAAATCGGCTTGTTCGCAGGTGCGGTTGTGTTTCCGCTCAGCCAGAAACGAAGTAATGCGCCATTTGCCGGGAACATTTCCCGTCAGAAGACCCACTCGCGAAGGCGAGCATATCGGGGCCGCGCTATAATAGTTGGTGAATTTAATGCCCTCGGCGGCCAATCGGTCGATGTTGGGCGTAGGTGGTAACTGGCTGGCTGAATTACTCGATCGATAACAACCCACATCAGCCGAACCCATATCGTCGATCAGAATCAGAATGATATTGGGCGGACGGTTCGTTTGCTTCTGCGTCGTCGTTGGTCTTGAAGGTCCAAAGCTACTAAACAGCAGAACTAGGCCGATTATCGGAAGTACCAGTCGAATAGTCATAGAAAACTCGGGTCAATTGCCTTGTAAAGCGAAATAAGCGGTTGGATATAGTGTCCTACTAATCCAATCGCGAAACTAGTCAAGGTTGTTTATACTCGATATGGGTATTCGATAAGAATAATCGCTTAGAGAGCGCAGTCTTTGAGGTTTAACCACACCCGTTTTTTTTTGACTGTTGCGCCGTACCTTTGTTCTGAAGGATTGGTTCGATAGATACGCCATATCTCCAAGATATGGCGTATCTATCGAACCAATCCTTCAGAACTGCTTATTAACCAGAGATGACAGACGTACTCATTATTGGCGGTGGTATTGTAGGATTGGCTACCGCTTTGCAACTAAAACAACAACGCCCCGCGCTAAAGGTCGTTTTGATTGA
Source organism: Spirosoma foliorum (assembly GCF_014117325.1). Lineage (NCBI taxonomy): Bacteria > Pseudomonadati > Bacteroidota > Cytophagia > Cytophagales > Cytophagaceae > Spirosoma > Spirosoma foliorum. The sequence goes on from NZ_CP059732.1 coordinate 7,314,411, forward strand.
GAAAGAATCAGCCGTAGCCCGCCACCAGACCGGCCATAATAGTGGGGTTATTCACTCCGGATTGTACTACAAACCAGGCAGCCTGAAAGCGACCAACTGCATTCAGGGCTATAAAATGCTCATTGACTTTTGTGATGCGGAAAATATCCCCTATGATCTGTGTGGCAAGATTGTCGTGGCGACTAAGCAGGAAGAACTACCCCAACTAGAAACTCTTTATCAACGCGGCCAGCAAAACGGCTTGGGCGGTTTGAAAAAGCTGACAGTCGCCGAAATGCGGGAAATTGAACCACACGTGACGGGCGTAGCAGGCATGTTCGTTCCGCAAACGGGCATCATTGATTATAAGCAGGTGTCCGACAAATACGCTGAGAAGTTTCAGGCGTTGGGTGGTGAAATTCGTCTTAATGAGCGAGTTGAGGATATAACGCCAGGTACGAGTTTGAGTATTGTTGTGACTAATAAAAGCCGATATGAAACTAAGCTGGTCGTTAACTGCGCTGGGTTGTATTCTGATAAAATGGCTCAACTCACGCAACCGGGTGGCGTTGACGTCCGCATTGTGCCATTTCGGGGCGAGTATTTCAAGATTAAGTCACATAAGGAATACCTGGTTAAAAACCTGATTTATCCGGTTCCTGATCCAAATTTCCCGTTCCTGGGCGTTCACTTCACGCGTATGGTGCACGGGGGCGTAGAAGCCGGGCCAAATGCGGTACTGGCGTTCCAGCGGGAAGGCTATAAAAAGTCAGACATCAATCTAAAAGAGCTATTTGAGAACACTCGCGTGGCCGGGGTTCCAGAAAGTAGCTGCTAAATATTGGGAAACGGGTTTGGGCGAGATGTATCGGTCGTTCTCGAAAGCGGCCTTTACCAAAGCGTTACAGGCATTGATTCCGGAAATTCAGGAAGCCGATTTGGAGCCCGGTGGCGCAGGCGTTCGTGCACAAGCATGCGACCGAACGGGTGGTTTGCTGGACGATTTTGCCATCCTGGAAACCGATAAAGCAATCAATGTAGTGAATGCCCCGTCGCCAGCCGCGACCTCGTCATTGTCGATTGGGAAAACGGTTTCGGAGAAGGTGATGGCCCGTTTTTAAATGGACGCACTTGATCCGTTCATTCGGCACATTCAGGCACGAGTTGCGTTGACTGACGAAGAGCTGCAGGAACTGCTTGCAGCCTTTAAACTGAAAAAGGTTAAGAAGAAACAGTTTATCATTCAACCAGATTTTGTGGCCACGCATAGGAGCTATGTGTTGCAGGGTGCCTTACGATCGTATGTCGTTGATCAAAGTGGTGCTGAACACACAATACAGTTTGCGTTGGAGGACTGGTGGATATCGGACTATAACAGCTATTTATACCAAAAGCCAGCTACTCTGTTCGTTGTAGCGCTGGAAGACAGCACCTTAGTGCAAATAGACTACGAGAACGAGCAGCGCCTTAAAGCCGCGAATCATAAATTCGAGACATTTTTTAGAATTGGTGCCGAACGAACAGCAGCTTATCACCAACGGCGGATTATTTCAGCCCTGACCCGCACAGCCGAAGAACGGTATACTGATTTTCTGGAAGCCTATCCTACGGCAGCGCAGCGTTTGCCACAATATGCAATTGCTTCCTATTTGGGGATGACGACCGAGTTTCTTTCTAAAATCAGGCATGACAAGGTTAAGCGAAAAAGTTGAACTGGTTCAAGCGTTTTTCCTAAGCTAGTTCATTTTAAAGCCCTGCCGCTGCTGGCAATTTTGTGGCGTTAAAACACACACAAATGTCACAGAAATTAGCAGGTAAAGTAGCCGTAATTACGGGAGGTAATAGCGGTATTGGGTTTGCAACCGCCAAATTATTCGCCAAAGAAGGCGCAAACGTTACGATCACGGGCCGAAATGAGGCCACTATTAAGAGTGCTACGGCCGAAATTGGGCAGGGAGCTATTGGCTTCGTTAGTGATGTATCCGATATCAACAGCATTGAGCCGGTCTATAAAAAAGTTGAAAGCACATTCGGTAAAATAGATGTACTGATCGTGAATGCGGGTATCGTGATGATTTCTCCACTGGAAAATTTTACCGAGGAGATGTTTGATACAATAAGCGATATCAATTACAAAGGCGTCTTTTTTACGGTGCAGAAAGCACTGCCCTATTTAAATGACGGCGCTTCAATCGTGGTTACTTCGTCTACAGTGGCGAATAAAGGTATAGCGGGTGGAGCAGCCTATTTGTCGTCAAAAGCAGCGGAACGAGCGTTGGTAAGGGCTTTTGCTGCTGAACTAGTTAGCAAAAACATCCGGGTAAATGCGTTATCGCCCGGTTCGATTGATACGCCAATCTTTGAAAAGGCAGGCTGGGCAACCGAGCAGATTGACGAAATAAATACCTTTTTTGCTACCGTAACGCCTATGAAACGGGCGGGTACCGTTGAGGAAATGGCCAAAGGCTTTTTGTTTCTGGCTTCCGATGATTCGTCCTACATGACGGGTGGTGATTTAATCTTGGATGGCGGTTTCAGTAACCTGTAATACGGCTTCAATTATCCGTTTTTAATCCCATCTTAAGAAACAATACGAGGTGCATAGAGTTTTCTTTGTGTAATAGGCTTCGTGCCTTAAAACAGATTGACTCATGAAAGCTATCAACGAAATTGATGAACTAGATACACCTTCCGATTTGAAGGAAAAAGGTCGCGAAAAAGTCGCTGAATCACTCAATCGACTGGTTGCCGACGCATTTGCGCTTTATGTCAAAACGAAGAATTTTCACTGGCATATGTCGGGTAAGCATTTCCGGGATTATCACCTGCTGCTCGATGAACACGCCGATCAGATCTTCGCCACCATTGACCCGTTAGCTGAACGCGTTCGAAAGATTGGCGGTAATACCATCCGGTCTATCGCGCATATCGCTCAGTTACAGCGTGTGAAAGACAACGACGAGGATTTCGTATCAGCGCATGACATGCTGAAAGATCTGGAAGGCGAGAACCGGAAAATGGCGAAGCAGATGCGGGAAGCGCACAAAATTGCTGATGATGCAAACGATGTAGCTACCGCAAGTCTGCTTGAAGTATACATCGACGAAACCGAACGGCGCACCTGGTTCCTGTTTGAAACCACGCGGGATTAGTTTTTTCTTTGTCATGCTGACGAAGGAAGCATCTTAAGGTACACTAACAAGTCAGTAAGGGAAGTTTAAGATGCTTCCTTCGTCAGCATGACAATAAAAGAGCGGTCGTCTTTTCCGATGATAAATTGGGAAAGACGACCGCTCTTTTATAAGTTGCCCCTATGAAAGTTCGTCCATCTGCACTTATCTGGCGGCAAAACGCCAATCAAACCGAAGTATTGCTTATGCGTTATTGCTACGGCGATCAGGATGTGTTTGCCTTGCCGGGTGGCAATCCCGACCGGGGCGAAATCCTCCCTGAAACCATCGTTCGTGAGATTCAGGAAGAGCTGGGTGTATCGGTCGAAGTTGGCGAAATGGTTCTGGCGGGCGAAATGCTACTCACCCAGCGCAACGACGATGTATTGCACGTCGTGTTTGCCGCTCGAAATCTCCAAGGTGATCCCGCGCTGAATCCGGCTGAAACCACTGCCCTCGAACTGGTCTGGAAGCCTATATCAGATTTAGCCAGCCTGAATATGTACCCGAACATCGGTGCGAAAATTCTCCCCTGGTTTACTTCAGCGACGTACCTAGGCTATGTTGGGCGTATTGAACAGCAGTATTTTGGTTAAGGCTCAAACAGACTCTGGCTGTTTGATATATTAGTGAACGTGAACTACGAGGTTTTGACCGCATAGCGGTCGGATGTTTGTAGAAAAATGGCCCTCTGAGCCAACTGGCGTGCCGTAGGTACGCAATAATTAATCATAATCGCGTACCTATGGCACGCCAGTTGGCTCAGAGGGCCATTTTTCTACAAACATCCCGTGCCTACGGCACTTAATTGGGGGTCGTAATCAGCTGTAGAATTCAATAGCTGGTGTTAAGTTGAAAAAATAAGCCATATGCTTACACAAGTACTAAAATCCCTGTTCCGCCGAGACCTTGAGCGGTTAAGACTCGAAATTGAGTTGTACAAAGACGAATCTAAACTTTGGTATATCGAGAAAGGCATCGCCAATTCTGCCGGGAATCTATGCCTGCATTTGATCGGCAACCTGAATACCTACATTGGTGCTGAACTTGGTAAAACAGGCTACGTTCGGCATCGGGAGCTTGAGTTTTCACTAAAGGATATTCCAAAGGCGGAGCTTTTAAGGATGATTGACGAAACCATCGATGTCGTTAATAAAGCACTCGATATGGTAACTGACGAACAACTTGAGGCTGAATACCCAACCCTTGTGTTCGAAGAGCCGACAACAACGGGCTATTTCCTGGTTCATCTAACTACGCACCTGACCTATCATCGTGGCCAAATCAATTACCATCGGCGATTGTTGGATGTCTAAGTATTGCAATAGTTTGGCTGAAATTCTGACATACAGTAGCGTATGGATGAACAGATTGAAACATCAAGATTAATTCTTCGGGATTACCGGCCCACGGATCTGGAGTCGATACAATCCTATGTTAGCCAGCCTGTGGTCGTTCAATACGCTCCCTGGGGCCCAAACACGCTGGAGGATACGCAGGAGTTTTTAGACGAAGTACAGGAAAGGAAAACGGAGAAGCCGCGACTAGTTTATGAATTAGCTATTGAACTAAAACAAAATGGTCGCCAGATAGGTGGCTGCGAACTGGCAATTAGCAAACAAGCTCCCGTTGAAGCCATGTTGGGATATATACTTCATCCCGATTACTGGAATCAGGGATATGCTACAGAGGTAACTCGTAAACTGATCGAACTGGCGATCCATACGTTCAACGCAACTACTATTAAGGCTACTTGCGATGAACGCAATAAAGGCTCAATTCGGGTGCTGGAAAAGAGTGGCTTTGTGCAGGATAAGGTAATCGAAAACGATTTTTTGCAAAAAGGGGCGATGCGGACGACCTTAGTTTTTAGATACGCTCCCCCAAGGGATTAAACTCCCCACCACCATAGCTACTGCACTAGCGAGTAATCCCCAAAGCATCGGTGAAATTTCGGTGGCTTGCCAGATGCAGATGACCCATACGCTGAGGCCAATGATCATGGCACATAGGCAGCCAATCAGATTCGCGCGTTTCCAGTAAATACCTGCCGCAAGGGGTACAAACAGCGAAACAAGGCTAAAGGCCGATGATTCACCAACGAGGTCGAAAATGTTCGTGTCGCGGGTGGTGCTTATCAGGACACAGGCAACCGAAATGACGACAACCGCCCAACGTATGGTTTTCAATAGCGCCTGATCACTGATATCGGGTCGGAAAAACTTCATGACGTTTTCGCCAAAAACGGTTGCCGGAGCCAGAATAGCCCCACTCGATACGCTTAAAATGGCCGAGGTAACAGCGCCGAAGAATAAGACCTGCAATGGCAAACTACCATGTCGCATCACCATGTTCGGGATAATAAGCTGATTGTCTTTCGGTAAATCGGGGTGAAGTAGCTTGGCGCTCAGTGCAATGAACAGCGGCAACATCGCTATGGTCAGATACATACCCGAGGCCAGATAGGAAGCCCGAACCGAAATCTGTTCTGTTTTAGCCGCCATAACCCGCTGAAATACGTCCTGTTGCGGAATAGAACCCAGGCCAATAGTAATCCAGGCGGCAATATACGCCAGCCAGTCTTTACCCGTCGAGTTGGGTAGTAATCGGAAAAAGCCTGCCGGGGTTCGCTTTTCGATGGTTTCCCAACCGCCAACTTCCTGCCAGAGCATGACACCCAGTACGGCGAGGGCGAGAATGATAATCAGGTTATGAAAAAAGTCCGTGACCGAAATAGACCACATGCCGCCCAGTAACGTGTAAATCATGACGATGGCAGCACTGGCAATGATGCAATACTCGCGCGGAACATCGGTCACAACGCTCAGCACAATACCAATGGCCACCAGTTGAGCGGCAATCCAGCTAAAATAAGACGGTATTACAATGATCGCGGAGAGTAATTCGGCAGATCGACCGAAGCGAATACGGAAGTAGTCGGAGAAGGTGGTGATGTTGAGCCGATAGAGAGGACGCGCAAAGAAAGCACCGACTAAAAACAGACATAAGGCCGATCCAAAAGGCTCTTCGATAACGGCCAGAAAGCCACCTTCCACAAAGATGGCTGGGGCTCCCATAATCGTTTCCGACCCGAACCAGGTGGCGAAGGTTACCGACGCAGCCAAAAACAGTGGCAATCCACGACCAGCCAATACAAAATCCTGCGATGTTGTGACACGTCGGGCCGCCCACGCCCCAACCGCGACGTTGGAAAGCAGGTAAAGGCTTATGAAAAAGAGGAGCATAGTAAGTAGGTTAAACACAGAGACACGGAGTACACAAAGATTTTAATACTCTGTGTACTCCGTGTCTCTGTGTTTATTATAAAACTACAACTTCAACGTTGCTGGCAAATATTTGGCAATCAAATCTTCGTAGTATGGCTTTAATTCGCTGACAACCGGTGGTTTTGGGCTTTTCGAGTATAGGTCATACGGATTGAACTTGCGCACCCACTTGAACATCTCATGATCGTGCTCGTCCATAAGGTGGTTATAGGCTTCTTCGCGGTGCTGCGAGTAGAACGAGTGATACCGCATCATGTACAAAGCCGGTTCTGGCATGTAATTTTTCATGATTTGATACAGGTACTCGTCATGCCCCCACGACATATGCACGTTGCGCAGACCACAATTAGGCTCGTAAACGCCATATTTGGTGTTAAAGCGTTCGTCGTAGCTGTCAGGATTGTTAGCGAAGAACTCGGGATAGACAATCTTATCGGAATGCTTGCAACCAACCGGGAAAGTATCACCCACTACGGCCCACTGAGCCTCACCGAACAGACACAGAACTTTGCCCATATCGTGCAGGAAGCCTGTCAATACGAACCAGTCTGGATGACCGTCGGCACGGATGGCCTCCGACGTTTGAAGTAAGTGCTGAAGCTGATCCAGGTCGGTATCAGGGTCAGAATCGTCAACCAGTGTGTTAAGGAACTCCGCAACACCCCAAACCGGCAATTCTTTTTTGTCGAATTTCAGAAAATCGCGCTCTTTCTCCCGCACGAAATCATAGGTCTGATAGGTATGATTCAGTCGATAAAACTCCCGAACCGTATCACGCTCTGGTGTATCGTAGTTCCGGTAGTCGTCTTTCGACTTATGTTCTGGCTCGGGGTAGCGACTTAGCAGGTCGTCTTCCCACTGATCTAGGCTGGCAAGGGGGGCAGTTTCACTTATCATGACGATACTAAAATTTAGACGGTAAATTTACAAATTTATTCCTGTTAATCAGTACGATAGGATTATCTGAGTACAACAAAAAATACTATCTGGTTAAGTCATCCAAAGCCAGTATATCGGCTAGCTCGCGTTGACCCGAATCGACAAGTAATTTTAAGACGGTAGCCGCGTTCGCTTTATTGTCAGCTTTATTCGAAAAGTATGCCAATAGAAACTTTTTTGAGGGTATCGCAACCACAAAATTATTAAATCCGCAGGTGCTTCCCGAGTGAAACAGGACTGGATTGGCAGGCTCGCGGAAAAACCAGCCAGCCCCATAATAACTGCCCGGCTTGTCAGGAATGGCTTGCTTCATCCGTATCAGAGCCGACTTAAGATCAACCAGTGTACCGTTTCGGAGGGCATTTTGCCATTTCTGATAATCAACTAAGGACGTATAAACACCCCCATCACCCTTGGTCGCGCTGGTTACGCTCTGGTCGGAAAAAACAAACGTCTTGCCTTGTTGGCGATAACCCATAGCCCGATTCGCGATGGGCTTACTAGCCTCATACACCACTGACTTATTCATGCCCAGGGGCTGAAAAATCCGCTCCCGAATAAATGACGCAAATGATTGCCCAGATACTCGTTCGATAATCAGCGCCAACAGGCAATACCCGGAATTACTGTACCGAAACTGACTGCCCGGCTCGAAATAAAGCGAATCACGATCTTTCAGCAGCGTGAGTACATCGGCATCTGAAAGCTGCTCATGTTGATTGGGATTCATAACTGACTCATAATCCAAAATACCTGACGAATGAGTCAGTAAATTTCTTACCTGCACCTTCCGGGCAACCTGACTGTTAAATTCAGGGAAAAACCGTATCAATGGATCATCAAGCGATAGCTTCTTGTCTTTCTCCAGTAGGAGAACCGCCATCGCTGTGAACTGTTTCGAAACTGACGCCATCCGAAAATTCGTTTGGGGCGTAATGTTCGATTTCGTTTTTACGTTGGCCAGTCCATACCCATTCTGATAAACGACCTTACCGTCTATCTCAACCAATAGGGCAGTCCCCGGTTGATTGGATTGCGTAGTAGCCTTCATCAGCGAGTCGAGCTGTTCGCGAAGTTGGGCCATTACAGAGGTTGACATAAGCAGAAGCCCCGCCAGCAAAAATTTCAGCATCTACCTACCAGAAGACAGTGTACAATACTGCCAAAATACTGAAAATTCCGACTGATCCAACCACAAAGGAGGGTGTTACCCGGAAGAGACTTTTATCGACAATAATTCCTTTTTGAGGTGTGTGGCTGGCTGGATCAGTTAACGAGACGAGCACCATGAGCAGGACATCAATGCAGAATACCCAGGTTGTTCGGTGTAAAAAAGGAATTGAGTCGGCCTGAACCCCAACCATGTCCATCACCTCCGGCCAAAATTTAAGTAAAAGCGAAAGCGGCAGGGTTAGAATCGCGACAGTTAAAGCTGCCCGATTGGTCGCGCGTTTCCAGAAGAAACCAAGCAGGAAAATAGCAAATATGCCAGGCGTAATGAAGTTCGTATATTCCTGAATGTATTGATACACCTGATCGAGCGATCGCAACATGGGAGCAATGGCGATTGCGATCGCAAACGATGCGATAACGGCCCATCTGCCAACATTCACCAGCTTTTTATCCGACGCGTCTTTATCGACATATTTCTTGTAAAGATCGAGGGTAAAGATGGTCGAAATGGAGTTGCATTTGCTGGCCAGCGACGCAACAACGGCGGCTGTAAGCGCTGCAAAAGCGAGCCCCTTCATGCCGACGGGTAGTAGATTCATTAATACGGGGTAAGCCTGATCGGGTTTTACGACTCCTGATGCATCGGTCATGGCTGCCCGGAAAGGCCCACTTTGGTACAACACAAACGCGGCAATGCCGGGAATAACAACAATAAGCGGGATCATCAATTTCAGAAAAGCGGCAAACAGAATCCCACTTCTGGCCGTCTTCAGGTCGGCTCCTAAAGCCCGTTGTACAATGTATTGATTACAACCCCAGTAATAGAGGTTATTGAGCCACATACCCCCCGTTACCAAAGCCATTCCCGGCAGAACATCGTAATAGGGATGCCCTTTGGCGAAGAACATATGAAAGTGGCCATCTGCTTTTTGCCGTAGCGACAGTAAGCCATTCCAGACACTAGTCATGCCGAGGGCAGTATCACCGCCATCTTTAGCTACTAACTGGAGCGCTAAGTAGGTAATGACTAAACCGCCGAAAATTAAGACAACTACCTGAATTACATCGGTATAGCCAATTACCTTCATCCCGCCCAGCGTAATGAAAATGGCGAAGACAGCTAGCCCAATGGTACAGGCTGTAAAGGAAATACCTACCAGCGATTCGATCGCAATAGCGCCCAGGTATAAAATGGAAGCAAGGTTAACCAATACGTAAACCACCAGCCAGAACACCGCCAGAATCGTACTCACCGTATCGCTGTAACGCTGCGCCAGAAACTGGGGCATGGTATAAATGTGATTTCGGAGGTAGATCGGAATGAAAAATACAGCCACGATTAGTAACACAGCCGCAGCGAACCACTCATACGACGAAATGGCCAGCCCCATAGCGAAGCCTGAACCCGCCATTCCGATGAAATGCTCTGCCGAAATATTAGAAGCGATCAGGGAGGCTCCAATAGCCCACCACGTTAAGGAACCTTCGGCCAGAAAGAAATCGGTAGTGCTCATTTGAGCCGAACGTTTCCGCCGATAGATCCAATAGCCGTAGCCAACAACGATGATAAAATAAACCAGGAAAACGATGTAATCGGCTGTTGCGAGATGATTCATGCAGGTGGGTAAACGAAAAAAGACTAGGTAACTTGCCAATAAAGCAGGTTACCTAGTCTTTTCTAATGTAACGCGGACATCTTGTCCGCGCTACACTACAATTTACTAAAATCAAACGTTTCCAAAAAGGCCGTTGTGAACTGGCCAGAACGGAATTTTGGATCGTCCATCAGCTTAATGTGGAACGGAATCGTGGTTTTGATCCCTTCGATAACGAACTCTTGTAAAGCACGTTTCATCCGGGTAATTACCTCATCACGCGATTGACCCGACACGATCAATTTCGCAATCATCGAGTCGTAGTTTGGCGGAATGGTGTACCCACTATACACGTGACTGTCAATCCGAACCCCGTGTCCACCAGGGAAATGCAGGTTCGTAATTTTACCGGGTGATGGGCGGAAACCGTTGGCTGGGTCTTCGGCGTTGATCCGGCACTCCATCGCGAACAGTTTCGGGGTGTAGTTCCGGCCAGAGATTTCAGCACCAGCGGCTACTTTGATCTGCTCTTTAATCAGGTCGAAGTCCGTAACTTCTTCCGTTATCGGGTGCTCTACCTGAATCCGGGTGTTCATTTCCATGAAATAGAACTCCCCGTGTTTATCAACCAGAAATTCTACCGTTCCGGCACCTTCGTAACCAATGGCTTGAGCGCCTTTGATAGCGGCTTCACCCATTCGCTGACGAAGATCGTCGGATACAATTGGCGATGGCGTTTCTTCGACCAGTTTCTGGTGACGACGCTGAATTGAACAATCGCGTTCAGACAAATGGCAAACTTTACCATATTGATCACCCACAATCTGGATCTCAATATGGCGAGGCTCCTCTACGAATTTCTCCAGGTACAGCCCGTCATTGCCAAAGGCCGCACCAGCTTCTGTACGGGCATCATTCCAGGCTTTCTCGAAGTCGGCCTCTGATCGAACGATACGCATACCACGACCACCACCACCGGCAGTTGCTTTCACGATAACCGGATATCCCATATCGGCCGACAATTTCTTGCCCTGCTCAACCGACTCAAGCAAGCCATCGGAACCCGGAATTACCGGAACACCAGCCGCCCGCATGGTTGCTTTAGCCGTAGCTTTGTCGCCCATGCCATTGATTTGCTCGGCCGTAGCACCGATAAACTTAATGCCGTAATCTGCGCAGATTTGCGAGAACTCGGCATTTTCAGATAAAAATCCGTAGCCAGGATGGATAGCATCAGCGCCAGTTACCTCGGCTGCCGAAATAATATTGGGAATACTTAAGTAAGACTGCTTGCTAATAGGAGGACCAATACAAACAGCTTCATCCGCAAAGCGTACATGAAGACTATCGCGGTCGGCAGTTGAGTAAACAGCCACCGTTTTAATGCCCATTTCGCGGCAGGTACGGATAATTCGCAACGCGATTTCTCCCCGGTTGGCGATTAATATTTTTTTGAACATAAAAACTGAGTGATTGAGTGAATGAGTGATTGAGTGATTGAATAGCTGGCGCGAGGTTAATTATTCAGTCACTCAATCATTCAATCACTCAATCACTAATTAGTTGGGTTCTACCAAAAACAGAGGTTGGTCATATTCGACCGGAGTGGCATTTTCAACCAGAATCTTCACGATACGACCCGATACTTCCGATTCGATCTCGTTAAAGAGTTTCATGGCTTCGATGATACAAACAACTTTGCCTTCGGTCACGCTATCTCCCACTTCTACGAACATCGGCGATTCGGGGTTAGCCGACCGGTAGAAGGTGCCAATCATTGGCGATTTGATCGTGATGTAGTTCGATGTGTCGGCTTTGGGAGCTGCTACTGCTGGTGTAGCAACAGCTGCTGGCGCACTGGCTACAGGAGCCTGTACCGCTGGCGCAGCAGCCACAGGGGCAACTGGTGCCGCAGGAGCTGCTGGTGCACCCTGACCATACCGCTTGACGCTGATTTTCAGGTCTGTTGTCTCGATGTTGACTTCATCCAGGCCCGATTGCGAAATGAAGTCGATTAGTTGTTGAATGTCTTTTGTGCTCATAGCTTCTGAATGATGAATGATGAATTATGAATGATGAATAGCTAGGCCGCCTAGTTCTGAATGATGAGCGGGCTAAACCCTTATCATTCATCATTTATAATTCATCATTCAAAAACTTATTTCACTCGTTCTACGTAATCGCGTGTGCGGGTATCAACCCGAATTTTTTGACCTGATTCGATAAAGAGAGGCACCATAATTTTGGCTCCCGACTCTACTTCAACCCGCTTTTTAGGGCTGTTAGCTGTATCGCCTTTAATACCAGGCTCAGCGTAGGTTACTTCCAGTTCAACGAATGGGGGTAATTCACAAGAAAGGGGAGTTTCGGCGTCGGCATTAATCAGAACTTCAACTTCCTGGCCTTCTTTCATCAGATCGGCACCTTCAACAAGTTTTTCGTCGAGGTTAATTTGATCGAACGACTCCTGATCCATGAAGTTATAGCCGGCCTCATCCTTATAAAGGTACTGGAATTTACGACGTTCAACACGGACAGGATAAATGGTTACTCCCGAGTTGAATGTGTTATCAATAACGCGACCCGTTGTCAGACTTTTCAGTTTTGTACGCACGAATGCGGCCCCTTTGCCGGGTTTAACGTGCTGAAATTCTGTGATTTGAAAAAGGTCGTTGTTGTAGTTTAAGACCAGTCCGTTGCGGATATCTGCGGTCGTTGCCATGTTAAGATGTATGATGTAAGGTGTATGATATATGATATAGCTTGCAGTGAAAATACATACACCCTATATTATACATCATATATAAAATTAATAGGCCCACTTTACATAAGCGGCTCCCCAGGTAAAGCCACCGCCAAAAGCGGCCAGAACTAAATTATCGCCTTTTTTTAGTTGCGATTCGTAATCAAACAAGCAAAGTGGGATTGTGGCAGCGGTTGTGTTGCCATATCGATGAATATTCAACATCACCTTTTCTGGCTCAATGCCCATTCGGTTCGCAGTAGCATCAATAATGCGCTTGTTTGCCTGGTGAGGTACTAGCCAGGCAACATCGGGGCCACGTAACTGATTGCGTTCCATGATCTCCGCTGATACGTCGGCCATGTTTTTAACTGCGAATTTAAATACAGATGGACCATCCTGATAAACGTAATGCCAACGTTTTTCGACAGTCTCGTGGGTGGGTGGGTAACGGCTTCCGCCAGCTTTTTGGAATAAATGATTTTGACCAACTCCATCCGATTTAATGATCGAATCGAGTATACCGAAACCATCTTCGTTGGGTTCAAGCATAACAGCTCCGGCCCCATCGCCAAATAATATGCAGGTCGTTCGGTCAGTATAATCGACAATTGCCGACATTTTATCGGCCCCAACAACAACTACTTTTTTGTATTTACCTGTCTCAATGAATTGAGAACCTACTGTGATTGCATATAAAAATCCAGAACAAGCGGCCTGGATATCAAAGCTGCCCACATTCCGAATGCCAACCATGTCGCAGATAAGATTAGCGGTGCAGGGGAACACATAATCGGGCGTGGTGGTCGCGCAAATCAGTAGATCAACCTCTTCGGGCTTTATATTGAGCTTTTCGAGCAAACCTGCCACCGCCTTTGCACCCATATGCGAAGAGCCCATGCCTTCGCCTTTCAGAATGTGTCGTTCTTTAATACCGGTGCGACTTGTAATCCATTCATCATTTGTATCCACCATACGCTCCAATTCAGCATTGGTCAGCACATAGTCGGGAACGTAGCCGTGGATTCCTGTTATGGCAGCTTTACTCATAAGTGATTCTTAAACGTTTACGGTGTTCGGGTTACGGTTTACAGCAGGCTGAGGCAAGGAATTATTAACGCGCCAGCCTACTGTAAACCGTAAACTGAACACCGTAAACCGTAAACTAACTTAATGCTTGTGCAATTTTAGTGTATGCATTGGATTCAACCTGCCGGATTGCCAGGCCAATCATATTTTTTATCGCTAATGGCGACGAAATTCCGTGGGCAATAATCACATTACCGTTGACACCCAGAATTGGGCTACCGCCTACCGATTCGTAATTGGTTTTATCCAGAAATTCATCACTCAAGCCGCGTTGGCTGGCAACCTTATAAAAAGACTCACCAAGTTTGAACATGGCGTTTCCGGTAAAGCCGTCGGTTATAATTACGTCGGCCTTTCCCTCAAAGAAGTCTCCTCCTTCCATATTGCCAACAAAATTAATCCGACGATTTTCTTTCAGAAGCTGATGAGCTGCCTGGGCCACCAGTGAGCCTTTCTGCTCTTCTGAACCGATATTCATTAAGGCTACACGAGGTTGATCAATACCAAAGGTGTATTGTGCATAGATTGAGCCTATTATACCAAATTGAGCGAGTACTTCAGGTTTGCAATCGGCATTGGCACCAATATCGAGCATAACGGCATACCCCCCTGTAAGTTGCGGAACAAAGCCAGCAATACAGGGTCGTAAAATACCTTCAATTGCTTTAATGCTGAACAGGGCACCTACATGCATAGCGCCCGTGTTGCCTGCGCTACAAAAGGCGTTGACCTGGCCATCCTTCAAAAGCTTAAACCCAACTCCAATGCTGGAATTGGGTTTTTGCGAGAGCGCCTTGGTTGGGTGCTCACTCATTTCTATAACGTCATCGGCGTTAACCAATTCGATATTGGTAACGGCCTCAGCACCCTGCTTTTGAATAAGTGTCTGCAGGATAGACTGTTTTCCAATCAGCACAATAGTTACATGCTCCGGCAATTCTGCAGCGGCCATTATAACTCCTTCCACAATTGCTTCGGGAGCGAAATCGCCACCCATTGCGTCCACTGCAATTTTCATTGACTCGGTTGGTTCAATATCTCCCAGATAAGCTGGATTATAAACTAAATACGCGTAAAAATAGGGAGGTAGCAGGCAATAAAAAAGTATTTCGCGTTCATCTTCGGAAAGACGTCAACGAAATACTTCTTGAAAAGCAATACAATTTAGGCCGTTTTGGCGTAATTCTCGATAATCATTTGCCCTTTGTAGAACAGATTGCCTTCGAAAACGTGAGCATGGTGGCGCTGATGCACTTCACCAGTCTGAGCGTCGGTTGAAAGAGCTACTGGAGTAGCTACATAATGTGTTCTGCGCTTATCGCGACGGGTGCTTGAGTGGCGTCGTTTGGGGTGTGCCATTGTCTTAAGTTATAAAGTTGTCAAGTTATTTAGTTGTAGAGTTGGTGGTTGCAGGGGCTATTTAACTTTATAACACTACAACCGCTACGGCGGACCGTCTATAACTCTATAACTTCATTTAATTATCACTCAGTTTTCGCAAAGCGGCCCAGCGAGGATCAATAGCTGGCTGGTCGTCTGCATCGTTATTCTCTGCTTTGTCGTCGCCCGAACGATAAATAACTTTACCATTCTGGTCATCATCGTAGTCATCTTCGTCACGAAAACGGGGGTGAAGCCGTTTCATGGGAAGGGATAGACTGATAAATTCAAAAATGTAGTGCGCTACATTAATTGTTGCTGTGTTCCGCTCGATGAGTTCGATTTCGTCGCTCAGTTCTTCATTGTGATCACCGAACTTGAGTAACATTGTCTGTTCTGTATCAACAGGCTCCTCATATTCATCGAGACTCCGGTCGCAGGTTTGGTCAACCGTACCTACGATGTGGAAATCCAGCCGAATCATCGTTTCCGATTTCTCGAGTACTAAATGCGTTTGAACCTGGCCGGTTTTGATCAACTCCTGCTCCATTGCAGCAAAAAACGAACTGTCCGATGTAAAATCGTACTCGTAGCGTTTGTTGTCCAGACCGACAATGTGAATGTCGTATGCGCGTAATGGATTCACGTTTGTTTCTCTGCCGCTTTTGCGGCCTGTCAAAAATAAGACCGCAAAGGTACGAAATGTTTGTTAATCAGGAAAGTGATGTGTTGAAAAAGGTTTATCGCAAGGTGTTTTTTGACAGGATTACAGGATTAAACGGACTTTTATGAGTCTGAAATCCTGTAATCCTGTCAAAAAACAGTAGTTGGTACTTGAAATTTAATTTGCCTGATTTCTCAATTACCTAATAACCGATTCTTTTCAGACATTTATTCGGCGGTTTTTGTAGCCTTATGGAACTTGAATATGCTCTTAACGATCTTGACAATTACCTCATTTGCGGTTCTGGTACGTATCGTAGCAAATCCATTATCTAATGTTTTCCAGAAACAATTGACACAGCGGGCGGCCAATCCACTGTTTATCATGTCGGCTACTTACGGCGTTCTAACCTTACTTGGGTTTTTCTTCTGGTCGCACCTTCGTTTTTCCGATTTGTCTGCTGCCTTTTGGCAAAGTATGCTGTTTAGTAGCCTATTTGCCATGTTTGGGAATGTGTTTCTGGTACGGGCTATGCATATAGGTGATTTATCAGTATTGGGGCCTATCAATGCGTATAAAGCCGTGGTTGGGATGCTGTTCAGTATATTTCTGCTAAACGAAATTCCCGGATGGTGGGGATTGACTGGCGTCGCACTGATTGTGGCTGGAAGTTACGTCGTCCTGAATGATAAACGGCAACGTAACGGAAGTGCCGGATTATCAAGCGTGGGCTTGTTTCAACGCCCGGAAGTCAGACTACGGTTGGCAGCTTTAGTGCTTTCGGCTGTTGATGGAGCCTTCCTCAAAAAAGCAATTATTCTCTCGACCCCAACCATCGCTTTCTTTTATTGGTGTGTACTCGGTTTTGCGTTTACACTTGTCTGGATTTTGCTAAGTATGCGAGCAACGTGGCGAGATCAGATCAACATACTGTTTACACACAAAACGACCTATTTGGCCTTATGTGCGGCTGTTGGGGTAACACAAATGGCCAGTAATATCGTGCTGGCAAGTATGCCGGTCGGGTATGCGCTGGCACTATTCCAGATATCGGCATTAGTGAGTGTATTATTCGGCTACCAATTCTTCCGGGAGCAGGGAATCCTAAGGAAATTGATCGGGGCGGGGATTATGGTAGCTGGCGCCGTACTAATTACAGTTCTCGGATAACTATCTTTCCAACTTATAAGTTATGCTTACCAAACTATTCTCTTACTATGGCACAATATAAACTTGTTGAAAAGCATACCATCGAGCACCACAATGAATATTATGAGGTGCACGCTACACAGAATGATGATCAGTCGAAAAGCCTGTTTTTTACGACAAACGAAGAAAATCTGGAAGAAGTAGCGGCTGCCATTGTTGCTGAGCACCTGCCTGGTGTGAAACACTGGACCGTAATCCCGCATCGTAAAGACAGCTAAGAGCGTCTTTAATTAATGTATTAACGAAAATTGATAGGTTACTAAATACGTTGTTTTTTGATGGCAATGCAAAATTTTAACCAATCCTTAAACATTTTCGCTTGATTATAGTTAGGCCAAATCTTATCTTCACATTACAAATAGTACTCTACCTAAAAAGTAGGATTGCTACCGTAACCTGTGACGATGAAGATTGGCCAAACTCTTTGCCTGATGGGCATGCTAATCGGGATGACCTGCCGGATTGCACCTGCCCAGACGCTTACTGCCGCTCAGGCCCGAACCGACTTTACTTATCTTAAGCGCAAGCTTGATTTACTCCATCCAGGTATGGGTTATTACACCCCCAGGCCTCGTATGGAGCAGCTTTACGATTCGCTGTATAATCGGCTAACGGCGCCAATGGATTATCTTGCGTTTTACCATAATGTGAGCCCATTCGTTACGGCTATTAAGGATGGGCATACGAATCTGAATCACCGCAAGAACTACATTGGCAAACAAACACGCTTCCTGCCATTTTATATTCGCCCGGTCGATAGCAAATACTTTATTAGCCACAATGTATCGGCTGATACGAGCCTTCAGCGTGGCACTGAGTTGCTTGCGATCAACGATCGGGCTGTAGCCGATTTGCACCGTGAACTGATGGAGTCGGACCATTCCGGGTCCGATGGTGACAATCTGACAGGCCGTCGGCAGTGGAGTCTGGTACAATTTGCCGATTACTATGCCGCCTGGTATGGTTCGGCCGATTCGGTTTCGATTTCATACCGGCTCGCTGGCGATACGTTAGTGCGGAAAACACGCCTGCGCTGTCCAAATCTGAGTACTTTCCGGACAGTTATACGCCGTCGGTACGGCGTTGAGCTAAATCAACAGCCTAACCTATCCGTTCGGGTTGTGGATACACTCACCCATACAGCGGTATTGCGAGTTGCGTCATTTATGGGGTTGAAAAAGCGAGATCCATTTCAATGGGCCTTTAACCGTCGCCTGAAACAAGCCTTTAAGCAAATAAAACGCGATAATATCCAGAACTTGGTGGTTGATATGCAGGGGAATGGGGGTGGTGTTGTGCTGAACTCTGCCCGATTATTGCGCTATTGGATGCCCAAACCGTTTCGGATGATGGAGCAGGAGGAAATGACACGGGCAGCTCGCGCCGAACTTGTTACGCGTTGGAACCCACTGTCGGCGTTGAATTTTAGTCTGCAATATAAATCGGATAAAGCAGGCGGGTTTTCCAGTCGTTCGTCTCAACGACGTTATCGGCCTCGGTCTAAAGATAGCTTTACGGGGAATTTGTACTTCCTGATGAACGGGGCCTCTTTTTCGGCAACCACGTCGGTATTAGCGAAAACACTGGATGCGGGTATGGGAACATTTATTGGCGAAGCCAGCGGGAGCGCGTACTGGGGTGACTTTGCGGGCCATTTTAAAACCGTAACGCTTCCATACTCGCGGATTCAAATTCGGATTCCTCTGAAAAAATTAACCCATGCCGTGGGACCTGATCGGGCTAATGGCTTTACGGTTGAGCCAGACTTTACCGTTGCGCGTAGTTACAATGACCTGATGACTAATCGTGATTACGTACTGGATTATACCCTTCGATTAATTCGTCAGGGAGTAGTTGCTCGAAAACCAATTCCATTCCGACCTTTGCAGGCGTCTTTGCCGTTGCCTCCTGTTCAGGAATAGACTTTGTCAGAGGGCGAAAAGCGAACTGATTCCGATCAGAAAACTGTTTACTGATAAACGCGCCGAAATTCACTTGGGCGCTAACCGATTCGTTAGTGTATTGTATTGTTGACGTTGAAACAACCGGGGGCGTAAAAGGCCCAGCTCGCCTTACTGAAATTGCCATCTTCCGCCACGACGGTCAGCAGGTTGTTGATTCGTTCCACACGTTGCTGAACCCCGAATGTCCAATTCCGCCATTTATCCGTCATCTGACGGGAATTACTGAAGAAATGGTTCAGGATGCCCCTTTATTTGCCGATGTGGCTAAAGAGGTGCTTCGAATAACGGAAGGAGCTGTTTTTGTTGCTCACAACGTCGGGTTCGATTTTAATTTCATTCAAAAAGAGTTGAATTGGTTAGGCTACGATTTCTTTCGTCGGACTCTCTGTACTGTTCGAACGAGTCGTAAGCTGATTCCGGGCTATCCTTCCTATAGTTTAGGAAAGTTGTGCCGTTCGCTGAACATTCCGCTTAATGGCCGCCATCGGGCAAAAGGTGATGCGGCAGCTACCGTCTTATTATTTGAAATGTTGCTTCAGCACGATTCGAATGGAATCATTCCGCGTGTTGTAAGCTCAGTCGACGAGCAATAATACACAAGGTCCTACCCTGATTGTCGGCTAATTTGAGTGGGGAATATTCGTTGGTGTTATGCGAAATCGTTGCTTATTGATCGGACCAATAGGAATTTCTATGGTCGCCTGAACACCGTTAGCTGGCTTACTTTGCCAGGAAATTCGCCCGCCTAGCAACGCCACCCTTGATTCGATGTTGCTGATACCCAGGCCTGATGCCTTTTTCTGTGCCTGTTCATAGTTAAAGCCAAGCCCATTGTCCTGATAAATTAATATCAGGTGATCGGACTGATAGAGCACATTTAAATCAATCCGGCTAGCATTGGCATGTTTGAGGGAGTTACTGACCAGTTCCTGGGTAATTCGATACAACATGACTTCGGTGTTCGTCGGAAACCGGTTGCTCTCTTCTATGGTACCGCTAAGGCGAAAGCGGGCATGGATAACACCACTGTCGCTAATGCGGGAGAATAACTCATCAACGGCGGCTATGTAGCCATGTCGTTCTAAGGTTTGGGGATTCAACTTGCGAAGCAGGTTTCTGATATCACCAATGGTGTCGTTGATCAACTGGAATATAGTGGATTTGATTGCCGACATTTTGGGGCTCTCGCCAGCCAGCTGCGTAAGCTGAGTGGTGTACAATTTGATCGTGGCCAGCCGCGTGCCGATTTCATCGTGCAGATCGCGTGCAATTTCCTTTTTCACCTGTTCCTGTATGTCATACGATAAGCGCAGACGGTCCACTTCCTGCTGGCGAATAACCTTTTCCCGTTGACGAATCCAGGTCCAAACTGCCAGAATGATCAACAAAATAACGATTAGCATAAAGGACATCTTTCGCCAGAAAGGTGGCTCTATATGAATTGCTAACTTGTGAATTCGGTGGCTCCAATGGCCATCCAGATTGGCGGCTTTTACCTGGAATGTATAATCGCCGGGAGGTAAGTTGGCGTAGCGTACATAGTTCCGCTCGCCCGCGACTACCCACTGGGGATCGTAGCCGGTTAGTTGATATTGGTAGTTGTTTTGCCCATTACTGAAAAAATCCAGGGCGGCAAATTCCAACGACAGCGTATTTTGAGTATGATCGAGGTCAATGCGGGTAGCTTCGCCTACATAGGTATCCATTGTAAAGGGCACTTCGTTGATAGTCAGCGAATAAATGTGGACGTACGGATTGAACGAACTGCTCCGAAAGGCGTCGGGTCGAAACCGATTAAACCCGTTGACTCCCCCAAAATATAATTCCCCATTCGCTAGTCGCACGAACGCATTTCCATTGAATTCGTATCCTTGAAGTCCATCATTAGGCGTAAAGTTTTTGATGGCCTGCGTACTTGGGTCAAGCTGCGAGATACCGCGGTTGGTACTCATCCAGATTTTGTTCCGAGCGTCGGTAATGGTCCCATAAACAAACGAGTTGGCCAGACCCTGTCGTTCGGTGTACAGCCGAAACTGGCCTGTTTGCACATTGAGCGCCACCGCGCCCCGATCGCAGGCAAGCCAGAGTGTCTGCTTGCTAATATCGGGCCGAATGTTGAGGATCATATAGCCTTTTAAACCCGACCGAACAAAGCGCCAGTTGAGCGATTGGTCGCCCTGTGATGGAGTGGTTCCGCTCGTAGACGTTCCAGGCCTAGGTCGGGATAATTGATAGCAGTAATAACCATTCAGGTAGGTGCCAACCCATAACTGTTGATTGGGGGCATCGTACCAAAGACTAAAAACATTTTGCCCGGTTAGAACGGGCACTTTCGACCACTTGCGTTTAATGGGGTTGAGCGCATAAAGGCCGTCTTCGGTGGCCGCTATAAGCATGGTATCAGAAACACTGACCATGTTGCGCACGTAATTGGCCCCTAACAAACTGGGCGACGAGGGGAATAATATGGACTCGAAGACTTCGGTTTTAGGGTTAAATGCCATAACACCGCCCGGTCGGCCGACCCAAATACGCCGTTGCGGATCGCGGTAAAGACTTCGGGCAATGCCCCTAATAGGGCCACTGCTGGTTGGTGGACTGGCCAGATATCAGTCGACAATTCGATTGGTACGTGGGTCCAGAACATTGATGCCATTTTGCGTAAGTATCCACAATCGGTCGTATCGCTCTTCTAGAAACCCCCGAATGGTGTAATTACTTAGCTTTTGATCGGCAGGGAGCGTATCAGCAACCTGATTTTTTATCATCCCTCCGAAGAGAAAGGCATCGGGGACAATACGAGCAAGGCCGTCTGGATCAGTATTAGCCCAGACAATCCCCAGATTATCGATGTAAATTTTACTGATTTTAAACTCGCTCAGCCGGGGCGTATTCTTCATGAAACTATATACCTGACCAAACAATCGCGACCGTTTGTCGAAATAAAGTACCCCATCATTCTGGGTACCGAGCCAAAGCCGACCCCGTTGGTCGGAGGCCAGACTATAAATTGCGCTAATCGGGTTGTTTCTGACAGTGGCGTATGTTTGATAGGACGCTCGACGATAATCAAATCGAATTAAGCCCGTTCCCGTCCCAAGCCAGGCGATATCGTCGGAATCAATATAGAATGAAAAAACGACCTGAGGTGGCCCGAATAAATTGTGCGAGTGATTACTGAAATAATGGGAGAGTTTATGGCTTTTGGGATTATAGCGCAGTAGCCCTGTAGAAGAATGCAACCAGATATCGCCCGAAGGGGTGCGCACGGCTGAACTTTGCAAATCGTATTCTTTGGTAGGGTGTAGGTTGGCGGCCAAAATGGTCTTGTGCCGCTTGCGATAATCGAATTGGACTAACCCTTCTGAATCGCTGAGGTAGATCAGCTCATTTTGATTGATGGAAAAAGGAATGGTACGACTGCTCTGACGCGTACGTCTACCATTGGGTTTGCTAACCGCGAAGCAATCGAAACGATCTTTTTTTCGATCATACCGATTTAGCCCATCTTCGGTACCAATCCATAAATTTCCATCCGAATCTTCAACAATACCGAAAATATTGATTCCCCGAATAGAGCCAGATTGAACTGAACCATCTTTACCCAACGATGGCCGATAGGTGCGAAAGTGATGCCCATCATAGCGATTCAGGCCGTCCTGCGTACCCAGCCACAGAAATCCACGGGTATCTTTCAGCATGTAATAAACCGATCCCTGGGTGAGTCCATCACTAACACCAACATGGTCGATCCGAAACGTAGTACCCAGCGAGGTTGATTGTGTCCACCCAGCCCAAGGCAGCAGGAGCCAGCATAGCAGGTGGAAGCATAAGCAGCCAAGTCGCGTCATGGTACTAAAGTAGGATTGGAGGAAGGTACTGTAAATGAGCTATCTATTTACTGAAAATACAAGTTTGTTAATTAATAAATACCATTTTTATGCCATCCTGCGCAACCGAAAGCAATAATGTAGCGCGAATTTTACGAGGGAAGGCGGTTTGCTGTAAATTCGTTGGGCTATTCAATCTCTTTTAGTAGAACCTTCATCAAAAATCATCAACAATGCGATTTTCTAATTCAATTCAATTGTGTTTCATGCTGAGTTCATCCATTGCATTGGGGCAGTCTGCTCACCCATTAACGTATCCGCAAGCGCGCAAAACGGATCAGGTCGATACCTATCATGGTACGCAGGTTGCCGACCCATATCGCTGGCTCGAAGATGACCGTTCGGCCGAGACGGCGGAGTGGGTTAAAGCCGAAAACAAAGTCACCTTCGACTATTTAGCGCAGATTCCGTATCGGAAACAGTTCCAGGATCGTCTGGAGAAAATCTACAACTATCCGAAATATTCCGCGCCTAGCCGCAAAGGCGAGTGGTTTTATTTCTCGAAAAACGATGGACTTCAAAACCAGGCGGTACTTTATCGGCAAAAAGGGCTCGAGGGCAAACCGGAGCTGGTCATTGATCCGAATAAGTTATCGGCCGACGGAACAACTCGTTTAGGCGCATTCTCGCTGTCGAAGGATGGCAAATATGCGGTGGTTGGTTTGTCGAAAGGTGGCTCCGACTGGCAGGAGTATCAGGTTATGGAACTGGCTACTAAAACGTACTTGCCGGATAAAATCGAGTGGGTGAAAGTATCGGGAGCGGCCTGGCAGGGTGATGGATTTTACTACAGCCGTTATCCGAAGCCAGAAGGAAGCGCGTTGGCTGCCAAGAATGAAAACCACCAGGTGTTTTTCCATAAGCTAAATACACTTCAGTCGGCGGATCGACTTGTGTATGAGGATACAAAAAATCCACAGCGCTTTCACATCGTCAGTACGACCGACGATGAGCGATTTGCGTTGTTGACAGTAAGTGACCGGGGGCAGGGGAAGGATGGTAACTCCCTGTTTTTTATGGATGCGAAGAGTGGACAGAAAACCTTCGTGCCCGTTGTTGCTGAGATTACCAATTTCAGCTATAATGTGATTGATAATGATGGCGACCGACTCTTGATTTTGACCAACGAAAAGGCTCCCAATAGCAAAATCGTTGCGTTCGACACCCAAAAGAACACGTTTTCCACACTGATTGCCGAGCAACCGGAGCCTATTGCCGAAAACAGTGTTAGTGCCGCTGGCGGAAAGTTATTTGTTGAATACTCAAAAGATGTGACCTCAAAAATTGATGTGTTCGATTTTATGGGGAAACGCGAAAGCGAAGTACAACTGCCTGCTGTTGGTGCCGCTGGTGGATTTGGGGGCGAGAAAGACGATAAGTTCGTGTTCTATACATTCACCTCGTTTACCTTTCCACCAACCATTTATCGCTACGATATTGCTACCCGAAAAAGCACCGTTTTCCGCGCACCCGAAGTCGATTTCAAGCCAGCCGATTACGAAACAAAGCAGGTATTTTACACGAGTAAAGATGGAACGAAGGTGCCGATGTTTCTGACGTATCGTAAAGGATTAAAACTGGATGGCACCAACCCGACGCTCTTATATGGCTATGGTGGATTCAACATCAGTTTGCCGCCTTCGTTTAGCCCATTTCGGATTCCGTTTTTAGAGCAGGGCGGAGTTTATGCGCAGGCCAACCTGAGAGGAGGTAGCGAGTATGGCGAGAAATGGCACGAACAGGGCATGAAACTCAAAAAACAAAATGTATTTGACGATTTCATTGCAGCTGCCGAGTATCTGATTGGGCAGAAATACACCAGTCCGGCCAAACTGGCCATTCAGGGTGGATCGAATGGGGGCTTGCTCGTAGGAGCTGTCATAAACCAACGGCCCGAACTGTTCCGGGTGGCGATTCCGCAAGTAGGCGTAATGGATATGCTCCGGTTTCATAAATTCACGATTGGCTGGAACTGGATTGCCGATTATGGCAGCAGCGATAATGCCGACGAGTTTAAGGCGCTGCATGCTTACTCGCCGATCCATAATATCAAGCCCGGCATTAAGTATCCCGCTACGCTAGTGACTACTGCCGATCACGACGACCGGGTGGTTCCAGCTCACTCGTTCAAATATGCGGCTACCTTGCAGGAGGTGTATAAGGGCAATAACCCCGTATTGATTCGAATTGATACCAACTCGGGTCACGGTGCCAGCAACACCAAAAAGAATATCGAAACAGCCGCTGATATTTACTCCTTTATCCTCTGGAATATGGGCGTGGCTAGTTTGAAAGAAGTGGCCAGTAAATAGCGTGAATAATGGATAGAATCTGAAATTTCTAACTGATTGTCAGTTATTTATGATCTTTTTTTTGTCATCCCGACGTCAGGAGGGATCTTCGGTAAATAACCAGTTGCCGAAGATCCCTCCTGACGTCGGGATGACAAAAACTAGTATAATTCTATTCGTAAATCATCCATTATTCAGATTAAATAGCGGGTTCTTGTCGTAAATGTTTGTTAACAAAAAAGGTCAGCCTCATGAGGCTGACCTTTTTTGTTGGTTGTTAAACTGGATTCTTACAGTTTGAACGTAATGCCCAGCAAGAGTGGAGCAATCCCCGTTCCTAATTCAGCGAAAGCACCTACTTTCTCCGCGAACATATAACGACCTCCTAAGTGGATAGGTACGAAAATTCCGCTTCCGAAAGTGCTACCTCCATAAGCGCTATTGCTGTACGAAACGCTCTCATACCCTAAACCAAGACCAGCGTAAAGATCAGCCTTATCGGTGCTAAGGTTCAGAATTTCATTGAAGTGGTAAGAGCCACGAGCAGCGAAATACAGATAATTGATTTTATCGTTGAAGCCAAGATAGCCATAGTTAAAACTGCGGTACGCTACCTGGCCACCCACAGTGATGTTGGGCGCTACTCCGAAATCGGCAGACCCACCGAAGGCGATACCACCTGCGCTGGAATAACCACCTACACCGATACCAAGGTTGATGAATTTGGTCCCTTTGTCAATTGACATTTGGGCAAACGATTTCGTCCCGGCTAAAAGACCAAGGACTAGTAAGATGCTAAAGTGGATTTTTTTCATTTGATTCAATTGGTTTGCGTTAAAATTTGAGACAAAGTAAAAGCGAATCTATTGGCCTAACAAACGAGATGGCAGACCTCTTATTTATCGGTCATAGCTGCCTCTACGGGGCAAACATAGTGAACAAGGCATTATAACCTATATACACTGATGAAAATCAGCCCATTTTTGACGTGTTTTTCGCGGTTTTTTACTATACTACTTGATATTAGTACAAAATGTTATGCGCGTAAGATTACTTTTTTGTAGGCGATTTTATTTATAAAGGCTAATAGTAAAATTAAAAACTAACTTAATGCATTGACTATTAGGTATAAACATATAAATACTTTAATCGGTAATTAACTTGCGTATATACATCACCCCGAGAATGCCAGGATGTTCTATGTACAAATGATTAACATCGCTTAAACGGTTATAAATCATATTCGTAAGGGTTAATGATGTGCGAATTTATGAGTGAACGGTATGGTCTTCGCGTCATACATTTTTTATAAGTATGTCAGGAATTAGCCTCATTTTTTCATAACCCAACAAGGTTAAGCAAGCGGAGACGTATTTTTATGGCCGCATTTTAGGTTATAGCGTTTTTGATACGCCTGGTAATTGGTTCGTAGATACATGACTATTTGGTACCTGACAGATTTGATTGGCGTAAGTGTCTTTGCTATTTCCGGGGCACTGTCGGCTTTGAGCAAAAAAATGTACCACGATCTGATCGGTGTATTTTTTATTGGCTTCCTGACAGCCATTGGTGGTGGAACCGTGCGTGATGTTATTATGAATGCCCATCCCATTGCCTGGATACGCGACCCTAATTACCTGATTGTGATTATTGCCAGTGTTATCATTGCCGTGTTTTGCCGCAAATGGTGGATGGGCGCACTCCAGCGGCCTTTATTGCTCTTCGATACAATCGGTATCGGGCTGTACACTATTCTTGGGTTGCAGAAAGCACTTATAACAGGAGTAAATGACTGGGCTGCTATTCTATTAGGCGTCATTTCTGCCCTGTTTGGGGGCGTTATTCGCGATACAATGGTGAACGACCTGCCCATTATTTTTGATCGACAATTGTACGTTACCCCTTGCCTGACTGGAGCGATTCTGTACCAACTTGGGCGATCGCTGGATATCAATTCAACGCTGAATTTACTGGTATCGGCGGGCATAATTGCTTTGTTTCGGCTGCTGGCCATCCGTTACGACTGGTCACTGCCCCGTATCCAGGATTAATACCTACATCTGCTTAGGGGATGAAATAACCCAGGTTATGCTTGATTTCCTTCAGGACAAAAGTGCTGTTGAGTACGCCAATATTCTCAATCTGAGAGAGTTTGTACTTAACGAAATCGTGGTACTCGTTTAAACTGCCAACGTGAATCTTGAGTAGAAAATCGACCTGCCCGGCCATGTGGTAGCACTCCTGTACTTCTTCCAGTTTCTGCACCTCCTCTTCAAACTTGTCGATAAAGGCTTTATCGTGGTAGCGCATAGACACCTGGCAGAATGTCGTAATGGGTTGTCCAAGTAGACTTTTGTCCAATACGGCCACATATTGCTTTATAAAACCTAGTCCTTCCAGCCGCTTGATCCGTTCGTAAACTGGCGACAATGTCAGGCCCAGTTGCGACGCCAATTCCTTTGTTGTCAGCTTGGCGTCCTGCTGCAATAAGCGCAGTAATTGCTTGTCAACATCATCTAACTTTTCCATGCCGAAAAATTTTCTACCAACTCCGTTTGAGCAACTTTTGTCTCGGTTAATTTATTGGCAAATAAACGCGTTGACAACAATATTCACGGATTTATCCTAGATTTTTCTCCTTATTATCTTCAAAACTAACTTTGTACCATAAATAAGGTTCTACTCATTTCGGCCTTATTGTAAACACTTCATTCATCTTCTTACGCTCTATTAATTGGTTATGCAACGAGAAACCATTTTAGTTATTGGAGCCAATGGACAGATCGGCACAGCCCTTCTGCCCGAATTGCAGGTCCAGTTTGGGGTTAATCAGGTGATTGCCGCCGACCTGCGCAAGCCGTCCTCTGAGACGGGACTCTTTGAAGTTCTGGATGCAACTAAGCCCGATGCGCTTACCGACATTGTGCGACGATATCGGGTTACCCAGATTTACCATCTGGCGGCTATTCTATCGGCCAAAGGCGAAAGCGATCCACTGTGGGCCTGGAACCTGAACATGCAAACAGCCCTCAACGTACTGGAAGTATCGCGGCTACATAATATCCGTAAGCTTTTCATTCCCAGCTCCATTGCTGCTTTCGGCGAGCATGCGCCCAAGTATGAAACTCCGCAAACGGCGATACTGGACCCCGCTACGGTGTATGGTATTAGTAAAGTGGCTGCCGAAAACTGGTCGTTATATTACCATAAACGATATGGGCTGGATGTGCGCTCGGTACGCTATCCAGGTGTCATTAGTCATCAGTCGATGCCTGGTGGGGGTACAACCGATTATGCTGTTGCTATTTTTCATGAGGCCGTTCAAGGGCGCTCTTTTGAGTGCTTTCTGGAAAAAGACACTCGCCTACCCATGATTTACATGGACGATGCCTTACGGGCTACCCTGGAACTGATGGATGCTCCCGAATCACAGATTAGCGTACGCACGTCCTATAATCTGGCTGGCATGAGCTTTACACCTGCCGAATTGACAGAGTCGATTCAAGCCTATTTCCCAAATTTCGTTACGCAGTACAAACCTGATTTTCGACAGGCTATTGCCGAATCGTGGCCCAAAACTATTGATGATTCGGTTGCCCGGCAGGACTGGGGCTGGAAAGCGGCTTTCGATTTGCCTCGTCTGACACATGAAATGATCACTCACCTGACTGCGGTTTATCAGCCGATGGTCTCAACCTTATAAAATCATGTACGGAGCCATAAAAGAACAACTTCAACAGGAGTTGACGAGCATACAGGAGGCAGGCCTGTATAAATCTGAACGAATCATCGTATCGCCACAATCGTCGGTTATTGTCGTTAAAGATGGTCGCGAAGTGCTGAATTTTTGTGCCAACAATTATCTGGGCCTTTCGTCGCATCCAGATGTTGTTGAAGCCGCCCACGAGACACTGAACACTCATGGATTTGGCATGTCGTCGGTACGATTTATTTGTGGAACGCAGGATATTCACAAAGAACTGGAGCGCCGAACGGCCGAGTTTGTTGGGGCTGAAGATTGCATTTTGTATGCCGCTGCGTTCGATGCGAACGGGGGCGTTTTTGAACCCCTGCTGAATGAACAGGATGCCATTATTTCCGACGAACTTAACCACGCGTCCATTATCGACGGCATCCGGTTGTGTAAAGCAAAGCGATTCCGGTACAAACACAACGACATGGCCGATCTGGAAACCCAGCTAAAAGCGGCCTCGTCGGCACGCCGGATATTGGTAGTTTCGGATGGCGTTTTCTCGATGGATGGCACCATTGCACAATTGGATAAAATCTGTGATCTGGCCGATCAATACAACGCGATGGTGATGGTCGATGAATGCCATGCGAGTGGATTCATGGGCAAAACGGGTCGCGGAACGCCCGAATACCGAAACGTTCTGGGCCGAATTGATATCATTACAGGAACTTACGGAAAAGCATTGGGCGGTGCTTCGGGCGGATTTACAGCTGCCCGCAAAGAAATTGTTGAATTACTCCGTCAGCGTTCACGTCCGTACCTGTTTTCCAATACATTAGCACCGTCTATTGTCGGGGCATCCTTAAAAGTATTGGACATCCTACAGGCATCTACTGCTCTGCGCGACAAACTGGAAGCCAATACGAGCTACTTCCGAACTGCAATGACTGCTGCCGGATTCGATATTCTGCCGGGCGAACATCCAATTGTACCAATCATGTTGTATGACGCGCCTTTAGCGCAGGCGTTTGCGGCTCGTTTGCTCGAAGAAGGTATCTATGTGATTGGTTTCTTTTATCCAGTTGTGCCAGCTGGTAAAGCTCGAATTCGTGTCCAGATTTCGGCAGGCCATGAGCAGGAACATCTGGAGCGGGCTGTAGCGGCCTTTACTAAAGTAGGGCAGAAGCTTGGCGTTATTAAAGTAGGGGAAGCTGTTAGCTAGTGATGCTGGATCGCCAGCCCGGTCAGCCTACAAAACAAGAAAGCCCGACACGTGTCGGGCTATTTTTGTTAGATTCAACTTGATGATCTTAGTTCATCGCAATGGTCCGAACCGCTTTCTGAACGGGTTTCGATGATAAATTTAATTGCTTAACGATACTGCCTTCGTTCGATTTGATTTCCAGTTCATACTCGCCGTCGGCCAGTTCATCGACATTCAACTTAACCGCGTATTTCCCTTCTCTCTTGCCAATGCTGTGTTGATAAAGCACTTCGTGGCTTTTGTTGCGAAGAACAACATCGACAGGTACCTCGGCCGACTTTTGAACCGACAGCCGGATTTGATGATCGAGGGTAATGTAGGCGCTCGCATCGAAGGAAAGAACTTTGGGTGTTGTAGGGTTTAACAGGGTTGAAGCGCTTAGTAAAAGAGAGGCAGCAACTTTGCTCATTAGTGGTAACATGGTAGTAGTTGTTTAGTGTTTGTGTTGTTTACTGAGTTGATACCATTAATTCAATGCTCGTGCCACTTTTTGATTTCTATTGATAACCAATAGATTAGCCTTTGTGCCAATTTTATAAGCCGTCCACAACCGGACAAAGATTGTTCACTTGCGGACAAACAAGAGGGAGGAGTTGATCCACAAACAGCAAAGGAAATCAGACCGCAAAGCGAATAAAATACCAGATAGGAAGGGGCGGTATAATTTCACGGTACAAACAAAAAAGGCCCCAATTACGGAGCCTTTCACTATTTTCTGTCAGTTGCCTTAGTGTTGTAAAGCAGGTTTCAATTTCTCTTTGAAAACCTAATGTGTATAGTTAACTGATTGATAGTCAATTAAATATAATAAATCAGTTATTTTAAGGTACAAATAGGGATTATTTTTGACCAGGTAGCCAACTCCAACCTGCCTTATGTGTTCTCTGTTTTATTGCCTTTGGTGGCTTGTCGTTTATGATTTCGTACCAAATTGGCAATAATTTCACGCAACTTGTCAGACATGTCTATTTCGTTATCTTCACACATCGCCCGAAAGTCTTCTTTTAGCCGAGTGCTTAATCTGACCTGCAAGTATGCTGATTCTTTGGCCATTAGTGTTGTATTTTAAGTTTATTAAAGATACATAAAGTGTATTGATAATATCAATACAAAATGGCTAAATATTTGTATTGCTCATGTCATTACACTATCTTTACAAGGCTTAAACGGACGTTCAAGCCTTGTAAAATAAGGGGCAAAATGAATCAAAAAACACTATCACACGAACAGGTCATTACTATATTCTTAGCTTTAATTGGGAGAGAAGGGCCGTATAAGGCTACTAATCTTTTTATGACAGAAGCATTGGCTAGGCCTGTGCGAATTGAATCGTTGTCAGAGGATGGACAGCTGGGGGTTATAGCCGATATACACTTACTTTTAACTTACCCAGGTGGGGAAACTGAGGAATTTAATTACCAGCTTTATATTGGTTATTACGACGAACAGCAAAATGTCAACCCCTTTTTTATTGGTATTGGCATATTTACAGCAAATGGCCCACAGGGACAGCCTGTAGCTAATCTTGAGTTCGTTACTGAAAGGCTGAAGGAGTATAATATTTGGTAAAATGGCTAAGAAATCAACCTCAACGCTGGCCAGCTCAGTCCCCACCAAATACGTAGCTTACTACCGGGTATCCACCCGGGCGCAAGGTGATTCGGGTTTGGGACTGGAAGGTCAACGGGCTTCGGTCGTGGGATTTGTGAAAGGATCTATTATTGCGGAGTTCACAGAAGTTGAGTCAGGGAAGAATAACCAACGGGCGCAGTTAGCCTCAGCGATTGATCGAGCGAAGAAAGAAGGTGCTATCCTCGTTATCGCCAAGCTCGACCGACTAAGCCGCAATGCCTCGTTTATCTTCACGTTACGGGATTCGGGGGTAAACTTTCAATGCGTCGATATGCCTGATGCAAATACGCTCACTATCGGGATATTTGCCACCCTTGCCCAGCACGAACGGGAATTGATCAGCTCCCGCACGAAGTCCGCGTTACAGGCTAAAATTTCCCAGGGCGCTACACTAGGCAAACCGGAGAACCTTACGGCCGAAGCACAGCTAAAGGGGGCTGAGGCAACCAGGCGAGCCGCTATTGAGAATAAAGACAATCGTAGGGCTACTTCTATGATCGATATGATGCACCGGGCGGGTAAGAACTACAGCGAGATTGCCACCGAGCTAAATAGTGCAGGCTTTACTACGGCACGTGGGTGCGAATTCCAGGCTACGCAGGTTATGCGCTTGATTAAGCGGAAAGCAATGACTTAAGTAGTTATATTATAATTTTAACTTGATTGAAAAGATAATAAATTACATTTTGCCTAACAATTAACAGGATAGACTTTATGAATCGAAAAGACCTGCAAGAGAGCGGAGAGTTTCCTGTTTTTTCAATCCCAGACATGTTTGGGGCTTTAAATGAATTTGAAAAGAAACATGCTCCTCATAAAGCTTACTATTCTGGCCACCTAGATTTATTAAAAAGAGGGGGCCGCGTGTCCGTGGTCGGAAGCCGAAAACCTACGCATAATGGAATAAGGAGAGCTGAGATTGTTTCAAGACGTTTAATTGAACATGGTATTACTATAGTAAGCGGACTTGCTGAAGGAATTGACACTGTTGCTCACCAAGCTGCATTAAAGTATAATGGTAGTACAATAGCTGTTCTAGGAACTCCTCTGAACAGTCCTTACCCAAAATCAAACCAGGAACTCTTTGAAATCTTAGCTTGTGAGCAGTTGGTTATCTCGCAGTTTCCCTCACTCACCCCTTTTCAGCCCAAAAACTTCCCGATCCGTAACCGGACTATGGCCTTGATCAGTCATGCAACCATAGTTATTGAAGCCTCTGAAAAAAGTGGAACCGTTCATCAAGGCTGGGAAGCCTTAAGACTTGGAAGGCCACTATATTTATTAGAAAACCTTGTTAAAGAAGGAAATTTATCGTGGGCTAAGGAAATGTTAAAATACGGCGCTCAATTGCTATCGAAAGACAACTTTGAGGATTTATTTTACACCATACCTTCAGGCCTAATTGATGCAGAACGCTACTCAGATTTCCCCGCTTAACTATGCGACAGTAGCCAATTATTCTCCAAAGGGAAATTCTAAGGTATCAAGAGACTCAAGAGATGCTTGTTTCAGGCTTAAAAATGGAAACGCAGAAGCACTGAGGAGATTTGCTAACTATCTGAAGGGTCAATTTGAAGGAACAGACATTTTTAATGACTTCTTTGGCGATAACGTTGTGCTTGTTCCGGTTCCAAGAAGTTCTCTTTTAGTAGCAGGGGGGCTATGGCCCTCTAAATTGATTGCCGATGAGCTTGTCGATGTTGGTCTTGCTGGAAGAGTTGAGCCTTACTTAGAGCGAGTTCACCCAATAAAAAAGTCTTCCATCTCATCGCCCGGGAACCGCCCAACGGTTGAAGATCAATATAAAAGCTTATTTGTAAGAGAGTTGGAGGTTGTACCTCCAGAACGGATAACATTAATAGATGATGTTTTAACCAAGGGAAGGACATCTTTCGCTTGTGCGCTTCGTCTTGCAGAAGCTTTCCCAGATACACCAATAAGGGTATTTGCATCTATTCGGACGCAAGGGCTTACGCATGATATTACTCAGTTTATCGAGCTAGCCATTGGCGATATCACGTTTGACGGCAATGCTGATGTAAACAGACATCCATAATCGAAGATTCGTAAACGGGAGGGTGTCATAGGTTAGGCTAATCCCTCTAACACTTGCCATAACGGACGTAATGGTTTTGTAAAAGATCAATATAATTAATCCACAAACAATGAAACAATACGAAGTATATGATGCCATTTTGGATCTCATATTAGATAAGGCAAATACAACGGCTAATAATATAAAACACTTTTTGCCGGACTTCCCCGAAAAGGATTTAGCACGAATTGAGTTGATGCTAGATGACATGTATAATCTAGCGCCCAAGGCTTTCAATCGAAAGTCCATCCGTGGTACAAATATTATGTTGATTCGTACAAGTTTCACGCATATTTTAAAAGAGGATGGTGGTTTTCGCCCATATCTAGAAGCACGAGAAGCAAAGCGACCGATTCAGAAAGTTGTTTTTCAGACCTCAACTGATGGTGACCCCCTCAAAGATTTGCATCCGCAAGTCCGAGCGGCCGCTTCAGAATTGTTTCGAAATGGTCATTTTGCCGACGCCATTTTTAGGGCCTATACAGCTTTAAATATAGCGGTTAAGCAAAAGACAGGCCTCAAAGCGGACAATACACCGCTAATGCAATCAGCTTTTTCGTTTAAAAATCCTTATCTGATTGTAGGTGATAATGAGGATGAGCAACAGGGATTCATGTTTCTTTTTGCCGGAGCAATGCTAGGTATTCGAAATCCCAAAGCACACTTGAACGTTGAGCAGAACGATCCACAACGTACGCTGGAATGGCTATCATTTGCAAGTGTCTTGTTTAGAATATTGGACGAGTCCCAGCCCAATCCCAACCGTACAGCCTGAATCAGTATATAATCAATCCCCGTTGAATAGGATGGAAGGGTTATATACAAATAATCGACCATCTCAATGCTGCAGGCTTTACTACCGCTATGGGATGCGAGTTCCACCCGATACAGGTACGGCGAATACTTGAGCGTGTTGGAGTTGAGTAGTTTTGTGAGGCTTTGGGGTTCTGGTAATAAGGTTAATCAAGACCAAAATATAAAACGTAATACCTTATGAAAGAAGAACTTGATGCCTCAAGATCTATCATTGACTCGATCCCCTTTAATGTTTGGTCTATACTATCCTCTCTTCTTATCCTAACCTGCTCTTGGTTAGTGGCAATTTATCTAATCGTCCCTGGCTTCTTCCATGCAACGCCCATATATATCTATATTATAACTGGATTTGTACTTGCCTCGTTATGGTATACTGCTACTTTTACATTTGCGATATTACAGTTTACGGATAGTATTGACGGCAGTAGATATGGGCCAAGAGATATAGATAAATTGGGAGTAGAATTGGGGATAGCAAGTAGCAAAGGCTGGCTGATATTCTATTCGACTGTGGCTTTCTGCTCCTTTTGGTTTGTTGGCCTTACTACTTTTGTTTGGTATGTTGCCCAATGGAGATTCCGTTACTTGGTAGCGGCAGACTTTTTAGTCCTAGGAATATTATTCGTTCCGCATTTTATTTATATAGTACCTGCCGAAGCTCAAACCCTTGACAAAAAATAACACTAAACAAGAAATAAAATTAATCTGCGCTGAAGGGTAAAATTATTTCTACTACGCAAAAAGATAGCGCAGTAGGCATTAACCTTTGTGGCTATTAATTTATAACCAAACCAAATGTGGCTATGTATAGCGCGATTGACGATATTATTCCAAGAGAAATGGATCCAACGGTTAAAGACCTGATGGAGAAATTAAACATTGTACTTGACCGATTTGTCGATTTTGGTTCTAACATCTTAAAATGGGACACAGAAGTAAAGCGGGTTGAAGCCTATAATACACCGGTCATAATGTCCTTCCGACATTTTCTAGAATTGGTTGATTCAATATCTGTTCAAGTTAAGCAATCATCGATTGACCCTTGCAAGTTGCAACTGAGGGCAATGCTGGAAACTTACTTTAGCCTATCATATATGCTTGAAACGGATACTGATAAAAGGGGTATGGCTTTTTTAGTATGGCATTTGCATAAACAGATTAAGGATTTAACGAGAACAGATGAAGATTCTGAGATGGGGAAGCAGTTAAGGGCGAAGCTTAGAAAAGATCGTCATACCCAAAGCTTGGTTATACCTACCGATCCTAATGCGCAAAAAAAAATTGCCGCAATAGAAGCATTATTGCAGAAACCTATTTATCAGGAGGCAGAGCAGGAATATCAGCGATTAAGGGCGGCAAAGGAAAAGGACCCTGCTTGGTATAGGTTCTACGAAGGCCCAAAAAATATCGTAGAAATGGCCGAACATCTGGATTATATGGGATTATATGATGTGATATATCGCAGGTGGTCAGGTCCAATTCATGGGACCGATGTTATTACAGGTAAGGCAAGTATTGCCGATGATGGGTCTGCCGAAATATACCAAATAAGGTTTTTTGGAAATGTACAGGAAGTGGCTCAGTGGGCTCTTAACTTATCCCTGTTGATGTATGAATATTACATTGACAAGCGAATTCCGGATAAGAAAAAAGACTACCTAGATTGGTATATGACTGTCCGGGAGCATTATATCAGAATAACCGGTAAAGAGCCACTGATCAACGTAACCTAGGGTAGTACTATAAACTCATCTTACTGGCAATAAAAGCCCCTTCCACCCGATTGGGGCTTTTTTAATTCATCACTTGCAACTTCTCTCGTATAAGCCGCAGCGTTTTGATGCTCGTCTTATTGCCATTCTGGGCATTCCTCATCGCCAGATCCACGCAGTGTCGCAAGTTACAAGTCTTCGCCCAGCGGGAAATTATAAACGGCGTTTCAGGAAGGTGGCGGAATTTAAAATAGCTGAGTAGGTCGTTGATCTCGTTCATGCTCACCAATATAAATCATGGGTACTTATTGGTAACTTATAGGAAGCTAAATTTTGTAAACGGTAGCTATTGAGTTGCGTCCGCTAGTTTCTTCACCCGCTCCGGTGATACATTCTTGACTTCTCCTGTTCCGGCTAGTTTCACTGAAATGCGCCCGCTTTTAGTCCAATACAACACGGTGCCCTTTTGCGAATAGCGATAGAAGCCATTCGCCCATACTTCCACGCTGACCCGGTCGCCGGGTGAGATAACAGGATTCATAGCCATAGCCTTACTTGACTTCCAGTATATCTTCCCAACGCGTGGTGTAGCGCGGTGATAGGTACTTCTGTTTCATTGGCCACTCGGGATTGTACATTTGGGAGGCCATGCGCAGCGTGTCGTGACCGTAGCGTTTGTTGACTTTGTCCATCACTTGCGAAAGCCGGATCAAGCGCTCATCTGGCCCTTTCGTAAACACCCCCACCTGGCGGTAGTCAGCAGGCACCAGGTCTGTTAGCATAATCCCCACCCGCAGATAGTTATAGCCAAATTTGAAGATGGCTTTCACCCCGGATTCAGCGTACCTGATAATCTCCAGTGTCGAACTGGTTGGATGAGGTAAACGGACCGTAACACTGGTACTATACTGCTTGGCGGGCAATCCATTGCCAGGTGTTCTTCGGTGTGGATCGGTTCGAAGCCAAACGGTAACCGCCCCACAAAGCGATTCCTGCTTTCGTAGTTTTTCGCAAACCCTGGATAGGTGCGTAGTCAGGGCATCAAGGATATTGTCCAGATCGGGAATGACTTTACCAAAGCCGGGCTCTGTGCAGATTGATTTTCTAGGCGGTTGATTGACCTCCAACAGCTTACAGCTGAGCCCCCGCAATTCGTGTACTAACCGCAGGCCGTTTACCGTCATGGCGCCACGAATCCAATCATCATTGACATCACGCAATTGATAAGCGGTTCGAATGCCCTCTCGTTTGAGTTTACTGGCCGACCGGCCACCAACACCCCATAACTCCTCGACCGGAAAACCCCATAGAGCTTCATCAATATCTGCCTGCGTTTCCAGCACACAGACCCCATGGCATTCGGGCTTTATCTTAGCCAGTCGATTCGCCACTTTGGCCAATGTTTTAGTGGGACCTACCCCCACGCCGACTGGAAGTCGTAGCCACTGCCTGATAGAGGTCCGTATGGCCTGCCCCAACCCTTTGTAGGTTGGATAGACACCCGTGTAGTCTTCCAGTTGGAGAAACGCTTCATCAATACTGTACACTTCGACATCGGGAGCAAACTGGGTGAGTACGCTCATCATTCGCGCCGAAATATCCCCGTATAGTTCGTAGTTCGATGAGAATACGACTACCTGCTTCTCATTCACTAATTCCTTCGTCTCGAAGAACGCTTGCCCCATTTTGATGCCCAACTCCTTGGCTTCTTTGCTGCGGGCAACCACATTGCCGTCCCGATTACTGAGCACGATGATCGGTTTGCCTTCCAGATCGGGCCTAAAAATCTGGTGGCAACTGGCATAGAACGAGTTGGCATCAACGAGGGCGACCATACCGAGGAGGTTTTGATACGATGTAGGTTACCTCGCCCAGCACGCTGATCTTGTCTCGATCGGGATGCAGATAAATCGGAGCATATTTCTCGTTGCTGGATTCAAGCATGATCATTGGATTCTTATCGATATAACGCTTCACACACCAACCCTCATTGACCCAGATGACAATAACCATCCCCGTCTCAATGGGCCTGGTGGAATCCACAACCAGGATTGAACCAGGGAAAATGTAGTCCCCCAGCATCGATTCCCCCTTAGCCCTGACGAAATAGGTACAGTCGATATGAGGGACGCATAAATCCTGGAGATTCAGCCGTTCCCGGATATAATTATCGGCCGGATTGGCGAATCCTGCCGATACGGCGATATCAAAGTAGGGTATGTCTTTGCGTCGGGTGGGGTCAACCAGGAAAATGTCTTCGGGAGGAATAAAGTCAATGGTTTCAATCATATAGCGGTGTCTAAAAGTCAACGAATCGCTATAATAGAGTTTTGCTATATATTATACAAGTCTCATACAATAAACTTCCTGTTCGGTCATTGATGAACAAGGGTGTTTTACGTACGGTTGTAGCCTAATAAGCTAGCTTCTTTCTTATGTGTAATCCCGAACCTGCTGCCAATTCGCCTATGGCTGAGTTGATGCTTTCTGAATCCAGGCTGCGAACAATGACAACAGATGAGAAAACTGAATTGGTTAGTGAGGAGTTTACTCGCTTTCGGCAATTGCTTTGGGAGTACATCGAGTTGGCCGACGATCCTAATTCGTATGTGACTGCCTGGAATACAATAGATGTATTTGGCAAAGTGGCGCTGGCCGAGTACCAAGCAACAGGAAATCAGGAAGCGCTTGATCGAGTGAAGAATACGGTCAAGGCGTCACTGGAATTAGTATAAGAAAAGCCAGCCCCAAGGAGACTGACTTTTTAACAATCAACCTTTTAGGGATTTTCACCCACCGTGCCAATTAGACGTAATTGGGCGGATTGGTCACATAAAAAAGCTAGTCCTAGAAGAACCGTCACAAGTACAGTGTTTGTACGAATAGCGTAACTACACGATGTAAGCAAGATTGATTACTTAGTTGTTTTTTGCTGAGGTAATACCTGTTTGGAAGAAGAATCACAGCTATAAAGCTATTAAATCGGCCCTTTAGGCATAAGTCGGAAACTTACCCTCTTTGTTTGGTTATGCCTAATAGTAATATGGAGGCCCACTTTACTTTTCCATAATGGTGACTAGCTACTCACACCTTCTCATTACTATTTATGGCAAAAACGAAACAGCCCACCGTTGATGAGCTTTTAGCTCAAATAGAATCACTAAAAAACGAACTCGCTCTCGAGAAGAAGATAAACCGAAAAATACTGGACCTACCGGAAGATGCCCCGGCCGAGGACATGCCAGCTAAAATTCGTTGGTCTACCGAGTGGATGCAGAACGAAACCGATCTGCACGAAGTAACTGATGGTGCCGTTACAGACGTTTACGACCAGAAAGTATTTAAATTGATACGGCTAAAGAATGGGCACGTATACATTAATCAACACAATGGCAAGGAGGTTGGCAAGATTCTGCAACCCTATAAGCAATTGAAAATCAAACTCAGCGAAGGTTCGTTCTTCATGCTCCTGGAGCTTATGCAATTTGCCGCCAAGGAATTCGATAATAATCAAGAGGAAGTAGTAGCTAAATTGACTGGTGGCAAAGGGATCAAAATTAGACGTGCAATCAATGCCCTTTAAGATATGCCTTCGTTACGAAGCTCATTAACTATTTCCATCATGTCGTTGCCGGTCATTGGATTCTTTAGTTTTAACAATTTGTAATGTGCTTGCTCCAGGAAGGTGCTATACTGTCGAATTTCTTCTACAAGTGCAGCACTTCTTTCTGTTATACGTATTCGATGTCTCCCATCAAAGATGCCGAACCTTGTTGTAATACCGGTATCATAGGGGCCATAAATAACGTCGCTAATTGATATGTTGACGTAAAGCCTGCCTGATGATATTACCCGCGTAGCGTTAGGCGGTAGAGATGGACTATTTGGCTTGAGGTAAATCTTATGCTTAATGGCTGATCGTTCAGCCTGTAGTAGTAGTACATAGTTGTATGCTTTAACAGAAGGGTAAGACACAAGATCCCACACCGATAAATAATTATTCATACTAAATGGCTAAGTCTCAAGTACCTACTGTTGAGGAATTGCAGGAAAGAATAAAAGGGCTTGAAGAATACACAATTACATATATCTATACGTAATAAGCCAGCTTGCGCGACTCCCAATTATAAAGTTGTATATGCAACTTCTAAAACTTATCAATAGCGCTTAATATAACCTTTGATTTTTGGCTTACTGAGTAAATGATTAATAAAGTGAGCAAAAAAGCAATATCCTTATAGGTGCTTTTAAAAGGGTTGCAAAACCCCTTATCACTGATCAATCACTGTTACCCAAATTGGTAGATAGGACGCAAGGTTGAGTACATAAGTTATCAGCGTTGCAATTTGCAACGCTGATAATATACTTTCCAGTGTATATTTCATAAAGCCTGACCCCACCTATTGTACTCAGAATAAGGGAATCAGGCTTTTACGCACTCTACACAACTAACTATTTTAATTCTGGCAGTACAAGTAATCTGCGAGCTAATACATACAGACTATCAATGTGCCCATGCTTCTCGATAACGCTGAGGTAATTGCGTTCACCTTTTGTAGGCGCGTGGGCATACACATTGAACCCATTGCGAAGGTCATATTGACCATAGAGGTATTTCCACGTTTCATGCTCTGTCTTACGATCCGCAGCGGCAAAACTATTGACTAAGCGAATCAAAGTACTCCGGGTTGTGGGTGTAGCAGGCTCCTCGATAATTTGTTCCGCGTCGGCCGGTACTAAATCTTGCAGTACTTGAGATGCCTGCTGAAAGATTGATAACATCGAAACAACCTTTGCTTCTATCAGCCCAATTCGGTTTAGTTTGCCTTCCATTGCCAGCATACGAATCGCTAATTCGCCCACCTCTTTTGTTGGCTGCGATGGCTCGTTCTTTCGCTTCTCTTCGGCCTCTACTAATGCCTGTGCCTGCTTTAGTAGTTGTTGTGCTGGGCTGAGTGTATCGGGAGCTTCTATGATCACAGAGTTAGGCTGTGGGGTAATTGATTGCAACTCGTTATTCTTAAATGAGGAGGTCAATAATGGCAGTGTAGGGGCATCAATAGTAGGTGCGCTAGTTGCGGCATGTTGCAAAAGAGATTGCTCATATTCCTTGATATAAGCGATTACACCCTTACCACGCCCTGCCAACTGTGCTGCAGCCACCGTTTTAGCTGCGGCAATAGAAAGGGTGTATTCTACGCCTTTGCGATTACTACTACTTTCAGGTAAAACTACAGTACTACGAACATAGTCTTTACCCTCTACTATGCCTGTCTTACGGATCTTCTCTAAAAACCAGTCTGAGAAGATATCCCGATTGGATTTAGAGTTGCCTATTATGACGTATAATTCCCGACCAGATACAGAAAGCCCCAGCGCAGGATGGTTGACTATTTTAATTGGAGTTGACATTGTTTTGTTATTTAGTTGTGTGAGTTATTGATTGATATAAGTATAATTGTGCTTATAAATGTGGTGGAGGCATACCCGCAAAAACTGAGTACAGCATCTGCATTTTACTTTTGATCATTACCTAGAAGCCGTTTTTAATGGTATCTGCGTTATCTCTGGACATCCATCGATCAAGCTCTTCCCACCATCGGGGTAGGATTGACTTACTACGTTTTGTAGTCCAGCCTCTTGCCTCGAAGTGTCGATGAAATGCCTGGCCTACCTGCCTGCGTTGGCGGTTGCGTTGTACGTGGGTAAGTACCTGCTCAAGCGTTGGGGGTATCGGCGGCTTTTTCATCGCCTGGCGTTGAGCTTTGTGTCTGTGACTGATCTTTATCGGCGGGACTTACGCTCTGGTTGATTTTTGCTATAGCCTCGTCCAGTGTGGCTGGTCCCGAGAGGGCGCTTTTGCGAAAACCATCGGCTATTAAAATAAGCCCACCCTCTTTTAGCCCCTTATCCTTCAGTCCTGAAATTATTTGTTTATCAACCTCGCTAAGGCCCTGCAAGTATTCCGGTTCTAGGTCAACCGTAGGGGCTACGTCCTCTTCTCCTTCCTCCTGCTCCTCTTCTTCCTCGTACGGGCTTGAATACTTCTCAACAAACTCTCGACGATCTTGTATCTCACGCTCTTTTATTGAGTTAAACCAGAGTGAGTAATGCTTTGGTCCCTCGGCGTAGCTTGCGGCTCTACTGTTCTCTTCGGCTAACTCAGCAAAGCCTTCTGCTATTTCATCAAGAACCTGCTGAATGATTTGATAATCCTTAAATTCGTTATAGGCTTCGTCGGCCTGGTCGCGGGCAACGTCACGCATCGCCTGCTTTAATCGTTCGTCCCGGTACTCAATAAGCGCCCTGCGCACTACCTCAGCTTCGGAAGAGTAACCAATCCCGTTTATGCTCAGGTGCAAGCCAATCGTATGGCTGCTCTCAGGCTTAGGTGCCTTATTTTCGATTACTGGCTTAGGGGGAGTGTTGGCAATTTTAGCCTGGGCTAGCTCGGCTTTCAGTTGCTCGATCTGTTGGGTATCGCGTGTTGATTGTTCCGCCTGCCTCTGAATTATCAGAGACTTACTCTCAAGGCGATCATTCTTTTCTTCAAGTTTCCCTTCCTGTTCGACAACTACACCGCTTAATCTGTCAATTGTTTTTGACTGAATGCTGCCCAAGTCCTGCAAAGTCACTACCCACTGCTGTAGCTTCTCAATATCCATGCAGGACAGAGGGCTATCCATAAAGATAGGGGAGGCCTCCGGCTGGTTGTAGATAGACCCTTCCAGATTCTTCTCAACGTCAGCATAAGATTCAATTGGAGTAAGACGTGGTCCTAGCTTTTGTTCGGCGGCCCGTTCAACCAGATTCGCTATTGCGCCGTTAAGCGCATAGGCTCGCATAGTCTTCTTTTCGTCTTTGTTTTTAAAGAGGTAATCTGGAGAGGTCACATACCCAATAAATACTTCTGATAGATAAAGCCTAAATCGGGTAAGGTTATCCCAGCTATCAGTTGCCTGGTCAAAGTATTTTGGGAGAGGAATTAGAGTGCTGGCTGTTCTAGTGGCAACTTCACCACCTGTATTTGCCGTCTGTGGGTCAGAATTGACCACTTGCTCATTTGGTGTTGCATGGGAATCCCCACCAACGTAATTTTGTCCCGTTGTCATTTAGATGAAAGTTTAAATGATTAGCACTAGCCCCTCCGCTCCGGCCCTGAGAAAGCAAAGCGAAGGGGTTTACTGTTTTATCTGAGGTCATAGTTCAGCCGGGCAACCTCATCGGTACTGTGCAGCTTCTTTTATTTTCCCTGATTGTTAAGCGAATATAGTAACTATATTTATTCTTTGCAAGCCAAAGCATTACGTTGTATGCAAAAACAGGCGTCAGCGATTTTAATTGCAGAAAAATAATTACGCTGACTTGAGTGATCCTATACGGGCATCATTGTCTTTCTTCAATTCTACTTCCCGATTGTCGTATAGTAGCTTTATAGCGCGCTCTACGATTTCACCACCACTCTCCTTAAATGAGCTACTTAGGGCAAGTAACTGTTTGTTGGCATCATCCGAAATTCGGAAGGTCCTTGATAGCTTCGCCATGT
This sequence comes from Spirosoma foliorum, assembly GCF_014117325.1. Classification (NCBI taxonomy): domain Bacteria; kingdom Pseudomonadati; phylum Bacteroidota; class Cytophagia; order Cytophagales; family Cytophagaceae; genus Spirosoma; species Spirosoma foliorum. Next base: position 7,358,543 of record NZ_CP059732.1, read on the forward strand.
CCTGCTTTTCAATAATTTAGATAAATATAAAACTCTTTGTAATGCTTTGCAAGTCATAGGTATGCTTAGCGAAACAGAGTGGGCATAATTACGTATATTTGGGAACAGAAAAAGCCATAAGATGCTGCCTCTAATTACAACAAAGATTAAAGACGACACACTACACTGGCTGTGTGCTCATGTGCGTCCAGGACGCATGGTTGAGTTCAATTCTCAATCACTACAAGAGACTGTGGGCGTTGATCGAGAGACAATGAATGTTGTCTTGGAGGACTTTGAGGAAATGGGGTTAATTAGCGATTTGAACCCGACAAGAGCAGGTGCGTTCTTAGTCCTTAAGGTGTCAGCTCACAATCTCTTCCAACAAGGTGGCTTCGCCGTTATGGACGCACTCAATGAAGCGAATATTCAGAAGGTATTGCTGGAATTGGAAAATCTACAAAAGCAACTTAAGCCTGATCAGGTAGATGCTTATAATAAAGTAGCCTCATTGCTTTCATCAATAGCTACTATTTATACTGCATTTGCCGCTAAAAGCTAAGATATTACAAAGGAAAATGCCCCGCCATAAGGCAGGGCTATAAATGACTTTAGCCGGTTGAAGTTTGGCGACCGATCCCGGCTAGACGCAAATCCTAACATGAGCGACACGGCAAATATACAAAACAATAAGCTCACTAAAGAGCAAAAGAAACTGATCTATGATAGCCTAGCCACAAACATTATTCGCTTCCAGGAATACCGGCTAGACCATAAGTGTGTTAAGTCAGACGGGGCCGTCCTGTTTGAATACCTTTGCTATAACAGTTATAAACGCTTTGCAGAGGATCGCACATCAGAAGGGTTCTTTTATCACTCCTACGAACGAATAGAACAGGAATACGGGATTGGCAAGGACCGAGTAAGAAAGATAGTTGCCTACCTGAAGCAAAACGGTATTGTAGAAACCAAGATAAAGGGTTTCCCTAAAAACACCCACTACCGTATCCGGTTCGATAGCCTGTCTAGTCCCAATGCACTAAAAGCCATCTTTCGAGTTTCTGAGTCCAGACTAAAGGAGCTAGCCGCACACTATCACGAAATAGCAAAAGTGGTTAATCTCTCTATTGAGTCAGCAGAAGAAAATCTGCAAAAGGAGTATAAGACTGAAATTGACTATTTTAAGTTACTCAGTGAGATTTTTTATGAGGAGCAGCGACATTTTAACCAGACGGTGCCAGTCGAGTATCATCTTAAGAAAAAGCAGCCGAAAGCCAATGAAAAGACCTATCTAAATATCCGCGATACCATATATTTTGTCTACTACTCATTAGAGGAGGCCCGGCATTCTGAGGAGGAAACAAAACGACGATTTGGCGCGCTTGTAAACGGATTTCGTGCTTACTGTGGTGCGCTATTTCTCTATAGCTGTGAAGCCTCGTCCAATAGTGACGCGCTCAGAAAGATAATTGAACGCATTGACAACTACGATATGGTAAACTATGCGTCCAGCATCCGCAACCCTATCGCCTATTTCTTTGCTGAACATAGCTCCGGAGTAAACCATATTTCCGCTGATTTCATTGACTGGGCTTTGCAGAATCCTAGCGAATTCAGTTCGGGTTATTTTTACAGTCGGCGGAAATCTTCCTAATGCATTAGGAGGAAAACCGCCAAATGATAAGCGGAAAACCGCCAATTAAAATAGACTATAAATAAAAGTTGAAATAAAATAAAGAGTTGAAAAAGACTCTAGTTCGCCCTCTAGCCGAGGGACGATGCGTGTGTGTTTTCTTATCTTTTTTCGTCTGTATTGGTCTAAATAGTTAAGACCCTAAACCCTTAATACCCACCGGTGACTGCAAAAAAGAAAGAGGGGAGGGGTGTCACCTTATTTTTATTTATATGTATTTATTATGGGGCGGTAATTTTACGACCGTTCCGAGTAGATGTAGGCACCACATGAATTTATTAGATGCAAAAACTAACAGGTCTATGAAGCAGGTGTTCTATGTGTATAAATTAGGCGGTGGCCAAGGTATGGATGCTCGGGGGACTACCACATTCTACCCCGTATTTGATGAAGATAGAAAACCAATAAGGGAAGTTGACTCCTATGCGGATGCAGAGGTAATTATTGAGCGTCTACTAGAAAGAGAGTACGGACCATACACAATAATCCCAGCCTATACCAAATGATTAAACTACTATATATCTCCCTAATTGTTCTTATCCTGATTGGATGCAATGGCGGCCTTTCTAACCGAACTTTTGAAGGGAATACCTACCAAGCTACTTTACGATTAGACTCTACAAACATCAACGATGAATTAGGGAGCCTGATATCTGGCGCTACCAAAATGGAATACGTTTTCGGTAAAAATGAGAAAGGTAGTATTCGTTCTGTTGTCGGGGCCGTGTCGAACGATCACCCTATAACTTGGGAGGTCAAGAATGACTCGTTAATTCTAACGAGTGAGGGTGCGAATGGAGTAAGTAGTAAGCATTGGGGTATTACTAAGAATAACGAAGGCTATCTAATTAATGATGGGAAGTATAGCCTTCAACTCGTTAAAGAGTAGTTCACTCTTACCAGACTAAGAGTGAACTACTCTTTGACAACTATACCATTTCCACCTTGGCTTTAGCTCCACTGCCTTTTGTCGGCTTACCCGACTGAGGCTTGGCGTCTTTATTGCGACTGGCAACTACCTCCCTTGCTGAGGTATAGAGTGCTTTACGAAAAGGAGCGGAGAACAACAGCATTTTAAGAACCTGATTCGCCTGAATAAGATCAATGTCAGTCGAAAAGCGGGTTGTCGTTAGTACATCTGCTACAGCCTCAGCATTCATCATTAGAATATTTACGGGTGTTAATTGGATGCCCCTTTTTTCTACAGGTGCCATTTCAGCCCGAAGCTCAGCCGCTTCCCTAGCCATATCATACAACGTTCGGCATAAATCAACCTGCTGGCGTAGTTGAAAATCAGTGCCTACCTCAATAAAGTCTACCTGCTCAGGGTTACGTGTTGCCTTTAGGCGAGTGATAAGCTCAGGCATTGACAGTTTATTTATATCTGCCTGGTTGTAATCGTCCGGCTCTTTATCAGGTATTACCTCCTGGCGTTCGATATTACGCGTAGCAACCTGAAACTTTCTAACAGTGGTGTAAGGGTAACTGACTCCCTCAATAGCTTGCTCACGCTGGCAGTCCGTACATACGTGAATGATGTGTCCAGGCTCGGCGGGTTTTTCGCTGGCTATTAATTGACCTTTGGGGCACTTGCCGCAGCTCAGCGTAAGTTCAAAGGTCTTTAACTCAAAGGTTTTCTCTATGTCATTGAATGGGACAATCGTAGGCATGTCGTTACTGTCTTTAGTTGTTTGCAAAAGGCTTAGTAATAATACAAAAAAGTGGCTATATATACTACTAAAAATACTTATATTGTGGCATGGATACTACAACCCGGCGTAAGCCTGTTTACACCTCAATTCCGCCTACATCGGATCGAGTCTATTGGGCACTCAAAAAGAAAAGCTCAGACGGGAAGACTATCATCTTTTCTCCTATCGACCCCAATTTGCACAGAGAGTTGTTAATAAAGTCAAAGTCTAATCGACCTGTATTACATGAGATGCCGAAAGAGCAGCGCTATTCATCAGGCAGAAGGAGACGTAAATAAGGGCGTGAGAGCAACAAAGAGCATAGACCTTGATACAACGCAACCCGCTACACGTAAGCGGCTGTATAGGGCTATTCGTGCCCTTCCTGCCGGAACGTATGCTGTTGACCTAATCCGCAAACGTTGGCGGGTTGGTGATGGTCAGCGTGGGTATTACTGGAGTTACCTGGTTGTTGAGGTTGGCAGGCTTATTCGGATGGATAGAGACAAAACCGATAAGGTACTGAATGCGCTGTTTCTATGTGAGCAATGCGAAATTGCTGGCCAGGTCGTTACCGTTGTTCGCTCCCTTTCCGATCTGGACCCCCCGGGCGCAGCTCAATACTTTGATGAAATAGCCGCATGGGTTTATAATAATTACCGGGTTCGTCTGACTCCCCCCGATCCAGCCAAAAGAAAGCATTGATCAATCGATCACTTTTATAATTATATAATAATCATGGGTGGAAAATAATAGAGGGGGGTAGTAGTTGCTACCCTTTTCTTTTTTTGCGCATAGAGTCGAATAAACTCCATTGTCATCCCCAAACATTTCCTACGATCAACGATCTGTGGTTTTACATATAGACAGACACCTATGGGAGAAAGCTCCTCATATCGCGTTTATTCGCTTTGTCAGCCTTGACTTAATCAAAAGGGCATTTGCAGAAAGCTATTGCTTCGTACTTTCTTTAATTTTAGTCCGCAACCAGTCAACTATTGAGTTGTGCGTCTCATAGCCATACATACCAAGTAAGTAGGCTAGTATCACGGCTAATATATCCAGACATAGAGATAAATTAAACATACCTTGTGTTGGGTTTGATTGACTAGTGATTAGTACATCTACTAGCTAATTGCTTTCGCTCTACATTCTCCATATGTGCGGACAGTACCGGTCCGCGCTCCTGACTGGTTAAGGCTTTGTAAAACCACGCCCTACGCTTGCCTAGAGCTGTTTCAACATCCTCGCCCAATCGAACTTTGATCAGTAGCCGGTCTAGCTCCCTCTGCTTTTGCTCTTCACTCAGTTGAGGTACTTCCATCGGTTAGTTTTGTCGAGCAATAGGGCCGACAGCATTGGTAGCTATGTCTACAGCCTGCTTTGCAACATCACGAAGGCCAATGTTATCCGCCAACAACAAGGCATGGTCTCCGGTCAGATCTATGTTTTGGGCCTCAACCAACTCTAACCGTTTCTCCATTATCGCATACTGTAGCCGGTAATAACCAATTGAGTGGTCAGGATCATAAGCATAGGCCCTTTTTACCAGTGAGTGAAGAATGGGCTTTTTAGACAACTTCTGATCAAGGTAATCCTGGTAGGAGATCGCATAGTCTTCAACGGCATTCTGCCGAAAGAGCCTAAGCATGGTTTCAAATGGCAGTCCGGCAAGGTCAGGACGCATAGATGCGATTCTTGCCCTTAAATAAGTACGCTCAGCGCGTTTTAATAATTTAGTAAGGTAATTCATCATCTGGAGTAAAAAATGCCTTAAAACGAATTTATGAAATAAATTTAACTATCTGCTCTTACCTCAGCTTGTTTTACATCTCGTTGCACTCGGGTTATTTGATCAACACCAACACGGATATTAACGCCCTGCATTCCCTTGATGATGGCGTTTGTGATCGCTTCGGTTTCTAGGCTGGTCGCTACGCCACCGTAAGCAAACTTTGGTACGGCGTGAGATATATCGAAGGTTCGACCAATAGATGGTCTAATGCCTGGGAAAGCACGCCCATTATTATTGCTGGAGTTGATGGCTGACAATAACGCGTAATTCTCGGCGGTAGACTTCTTATTGATGATGGCCTCTCCGCCTTCCAGTTCAATATTCCGATTGCCCAGGCGGTACTTTATGCCACCCTCGGCGTGGGATGGACCCTCCAAATAGCCACCTTTGGCGAATTTGCCAGACTGGTTGTCAATGACTACTTGTTGCGCAACTACTTGAGCCGCAATAAAAGCCGTTGCAATAGCACCACCAATTGGACCCAGCTCTGCAAACGCTTTAGTGATGGCCAGGGCGCCATTGATTAAATTCTGGGCAGTAGCAATCTTCGCTTTTTTCTGGTTTGCCTTTTTCTCGACATCGTCTTTCTTTTTCTGATACTCTGCTTCGATCTTGGCACGAGCATCAGCAGTCAATGCGACACTAGATAGCTCTGCCTGATAGCGTTGATCTAAAGCTGAGGTTTGACTAGCTACCTGCGCATCAACAATACTAGTCAGCGTTGATATCGCCTGATTTGCGATATCAACCACCTGCTCAGATAACTTCTTGCGATACTCTTCATTAGCCTTTAAGCGCTTATTATTGTAATCGTCCTCAATTGCTTGGATCGCCTTTGCATCACCTTTAGCTGCATCAATTTTCTGCTGCCGCTCAATCGCCAGATTGTCCAACAGAACTTTCAACTGAGCTTTAGATCCGTCTCGAAGGATAAGCAACTTAGCATCATTGATCGCTTTCTCGTTAGTTAGGTCTGCCTCGGCAATCTGTTTATTCAGTTCCTTTCGGGCGGCAATCGCTTTATCCTTAATCGCTTCCTGATGAACTTCATATTCTTTATCACTTAGTTGATTATACTTCTTCTCAATTTCTAATAGATCAAGCTGGACCTTTTCTTCTAGGTCAATTCGCTGCGTAGCTACATCTCGCTCATTGGACAGACTTTGATCGCCTAGGTCTAGTTGGATTTGAAGCTTTTGATTTGCCAAATCAGATTCACGACCAACTAGACTCTTTTCATACTCTAAGCGAGCGTCAGATGCTGCTCTAGCGGCTGTGTTAGCTACATTACCAATCTCAATCTGCAAATCATTGTAAGCATTTTTGTACTGTTCTTCCGTCAATAGCCTGTCTTTCAGATTTTGCTTAAGCTGGGTTTCTCGCTGCAATAATGCCTGTTGCTGCTTGATCCTTTCAGCGTTAATACTTTCAAGGTGCAAGTCCAATTCTTCTTTGGTGCCTTTCCGGGTTAGGGCTAACGTCGAGTTAATTTCAGCTATCTTCACGGAATAGACGATTTCAGCCACTTTCTGGGCAGTTTGTTTGGTCGCTTCCAGAATCTCAGCGTCCGCCTGCGTCTGAATTAGTTTACGTTGAGCGGCTGCCCCTCGTCCTGCCTCAACGGCTACTTTCTCAGCATTTGCTTTGGCTTGAATGAGTACAATGGTTCGTTTGAGAATTTCGGCTTCAATCTCAACCGTATCTTCCCCGTTCTTCTTGGCCTGAACTAACGCTTCTTCGGCAATAGCTACTTTTTCAGCCTCTATCTTTCTAGCATTTTCTAGCGCCTTTGCTGCTCCCTCAGCCTCAATTGAGTTTAATTGATTCTGCAGTTCGGTTCGCTCGCCAATTCGATTCTTAGCGATCTCATCTAACTTAGCCTGCTCCTCTGATACTTTCAGTCGATACTCCCGGTTGCCTTGATTTTGTTTCGCTTCATCCTCGGCAAGTTTTACCCGTTTTTTCTGCAATGCCTCTTCTGCATTTTGGATCTTCTGACTCTCAGCAAAAGCAGCCTTGGCCGCAGTTGATCGCTTTTGAGTTGATTTGGTGGCGTCCTCTGCAATCTGTTTCTGGCGCTCGATATACTTTTCACTCCGCGCCCGCTCCGTGTTTAGCTTAATTTCCTCCTCTTTGATCTGAATGCTAAGGTCGGCCAGTTTAGCACCCGCGTCATAAGCGTTCTTTAATTTGGTAGCTGCGCCTACTGCGCCAGTTCCTAGCTGAACGACTCCATCGGCCAGTTTGCCAAAGTCCTTTTGTTTGAGTGCGTCGATAATAACGCCAACAGCCTTAAATCGATTAATGATGCTGTTGACAATGGCACTGCCAAAGTCTTTGACCGCCTGCGTTGGATTATCCCATGCATTGGCTAACGCTTCGCCAACAGCAATTACTTTGCTACTAATTGCCGATAGGATAGATGAAAAGCCTGCAGTCGCCCTGGCTAAGAAATCCATTCCCTTTTGACTCTTGGTCAGGATAATATAGAGTCCGCTGAGGAGGGCAATGATTGGAACCGCTGTTAACGCAATCAACGCCCCTCGGCTCGTAAAGATGGACTTCGCAAATAGTCCGGCTCCCTGAGCGCCTGACTTAAACGATTCGACCGTCTGGCCAACATTGAACCCTAAAATATCAATATCACCAATGTAGTCCTTGAGCGTTTTTTTAGAATTGTCAATCGTGCGTTGGTGCTTCTCCTCCTGCCGGGTCAGATCTGCCTCCAGGGCCAACAGCTTGCCGCCAACATTGATATCCTCCCGTTGGGCCTGACTTAGCCCACTGTACAACATGCGGAGTTCGGCAATACTTTCGCCTAATGTATCAATACTAGAAACATTAGCTTTGATACTAGCCTCCTCTACTTTGAACTGATCAGAAAGCTCCTGTATGCGATCACTTACGGCTTTGGTCAAGGTGATGTGTTCTTCTTGAGCAGCGGTCAGCTCACGAAAGAAAGGAATGGCTGTTTTGAGCGATTGGCTAACTCCCTTTGTGATTACTTCTGCTTTCTTCTGGGTATCAGCATAACTTTTTATGGTTGCTTCTCCCTTCTTTACTTCTTCCTTAGCAGCTTTGATCTGAGTCTCAATAGCCCGTTGAGACTCGGCGTACTGGCGAGCTGTGATAATACCCTTGTCAAATTCTGCTTTGGTTGCTTTGGCTTCCGCTTTTAGGCGGATCAGCGCTTCCCGGTTAGCCAGTACCTTTTCTTTGACCTGCTCCTCAGACACTTTAATCTGAATCAGGACAATATTTTCTTCTCCCATGGTGCCATTTATATAGACCTTGTTATTAGCAATATAATTATTCACTGCCTAATTATCAGTAAGTTAAAGGGGAAAGGTATAGGGGGATTTATGTCAATTGAATATTATAGTATTCGACAAAATGCCTAGAACCATACCCGCGTAATGACCCCCATAAAATCTTTTATTCACTCCAGGCGTAGGTCAGATAGTTAATGTCCCGTGTTTATACGGGTAAGAAAAATCTTCCCAAGGCTGAGGAGGCAAGAATGATTTGAAAATGATTTGATCAATACGACGTTCTCACTGTTTTCTCACTGTATTTAGTCAAGGTCGATACCCTATATACGTGCGTGTGTGACTGAGGCAAAGAATTCAATCGATGAGGCTTGGCCCTCCTATAGCAATCCTCCCTGGACTGGGGCTTTAAAACTTTGGCTGGCCAGAATCACAGTTTTTTTAACGAGTAAGAAAAACTTCCTAACGCGCCCGGGCGTGACCGAGGCAAAAAACGAAGGGTGCGGCCTATTCGCGTTTATACGGGTAAGAAAAATCTTCAAAGCCTTCATCATAGGCGTGCGCGTGACTGAGGCCCAAAACGAGGGAAAGGCTCAGATCGCCATATATACGCGTAATGACCCCCAAAAAATCTTCTGTTGCGCTCTATGCGTGTAATGATGCTAGAAAAACCTTCAGTGATCTACACGGGCGTTTACGGGTAAGAAAAATTTACTCAGACTCATGCATGTATATTGACCGTAGAAAAGCCTTGCTCGCTCTCATTGCGTGTGCGCGTGACTGAGGCAAAAAAGGTCGGAGTAGTCAGCAATAACAGGGAAATTATACCCAAAAGGTTAACAATTGTTAACATTCAATGCCCATATAAGCAGCTGACTGTTTCGTCTTTTGCTGCCGAAATACCAACATTTACCAACATTCTAGCCCCTTTTATGAGTAAGAAAAACTTTCCTGGTCGTCACTAACGCGTACGCGGGTGACTGACTCCGGAAACTCCGAAAAGTCGGTTTTCTAAGAGACTCGTTACATCCAATATACCAATGTAATCTACGACTGGCTAAACTGATACAACGGAAGGTTATCAGATAAAAGCCCTAAAGCATATGCATAAAGTTCACGTCGAATACTAGGGATTAGGGTAGGGTAACTTACTCCATTTTCTCTGGTTTCGAGCCAGTCATCGGGGCAAGTTTCGCAAGGCTCAAACGTGAGAACTTCTCCAAAAACTTTTTCTCCGTTTGGAAAAGTAAGAATAGGTCTTGTATTGGCAATTGGCCTTAATAGATAATCAGCCAGATCCAAGCCTTTGGCCCTGTCCTCGTCGGTTGCCCGTTGCTCTAAAAAATCGCTTACAGTAAGGGAAAACCCTTTAGCTCTTAATTCCTCAGCTTTGCTTAACCAGCCTTTATTGACTTGGCCTTTCTCGTTAGCTAAATCATAATAGGCATTTAAATCAGGGAATAGCGCAATCTTACGACCCTTCAAGGGGGCCAGACGATCAGCGTTCAGATATGACTTTCCACCAACTGCCATCCAAATAAAGTCAGGGAAATAATGACTGCATAGTATTGCGGTCTTGGGAGCTTCGACAATAGCTATTGGCTTTTCAACAGGAGCAGTTTTTAGTTGTGGTAACCCAAACAGACATGGTGATTTCTCGACTGCATTTTGCCCATCCATATACGCCGTTAGCCATTCGGGATAAGGTAGGTTATTTTCCCTAAGTCGGTGCGCCAGCGCTGAATGTACCCAACTGGTTTTGCTGCGGGTTTCGCCCTGATGATCTTTGTATTTGGCCGTGTGAAAATCATCGCCGAATAGTTTGATTTGTCCACCCCGTTTACGGTTCTGCTCATCAATGTACCAGAATACGCAGGCTCCTGGCCATCGACTGGAGGTGCCAATAAGAAAGCGTTCCAGTAAAGCATTCGCCGTTTCTTGACCTAAGTGGAGCTTGAGCAATCTAGCGAGTTGATTGCGGTCATAGTGTCCAAGAGAAGCTTTGTAGATGTCCTCAGGAATACAAAATACCTGCGGTGGCTCGACTACTGGTGATGCATCACGGTCAGGTTTGTCAAATATAAAGGCGGCTACCTTTTCAGCCTGTTCGGAGCTAGCGCCCTCCATTTGCATCAAACATTGAATGAAGCCATTCCTGGGAATACCGTTACGCTTCTGTTTGCCAGCTATCCGGAACCAATCTTTAGGGATATGGCCAATACCCTCAACGGCTTTTTGCTCATCATGGTAGGATAGACCCGACGTACCTTTGTGATATGGGCTGAGGTGATAACCGCAATTGCTTTCCCTATCACATCGGCCGTATGTATCTGGTAAAGGGTCGCCTGTCTGGGTATCAATGTATCGACTAAGTGTTCGGCGGTGTTTGGGGCCACACTCGGGACAATCGCCTTTTACGGCCTTTTTTGGCAATTTATACCGGAAGGAATTAATGAGAGTTGGCATGAATGGAGGGGGAAGAGGGGAAGAGGTTTACATTGTACCGGGACTCCCCCCCGTGGGGGGGGGGGGTGTTGGCTTGTAATAGAATACTGTTCCCCTCTTCCCCTATTTTAGGGTTTAGATTCGAGTATAAATGAGGGGTTTTTGTTACTGGAGCCAAGCTTGAACTTCCATCCCTGACTATCTGAATATCGCTTGATCCACTCTGTAAACCGGCGTGATGGCAGCTCCTTTTCAGACATTCCAGCAAACTGCCTAAATTCAGTTAATAGCTGAGGTCGATTGTAAGATTGGTTTGGTTGTAACCCTGTTTCTTCGTGAGTCGTGACCCATGTAAAGAACTCATCACTAGTTGTCTGAATAAGCCGGTTTGCGCTGACATTATGAGTCTTATAGGGAACAAGTCCATTTTTCATGTAGAGGTAAACACACTCAACCATAAATCGATCAAAGCGCGCCCATTCGTCGGCATCCCATTCGTCAGCAAAAAACTCGCAGCCGTGTATATCCCGTATAGGTTGAGCCCCGGGCTTTATCAACTTTTTGTAGTAGTCAGAGAACTCTAAAATGAATTGGCGCCGAATATTGGAGGAGCCTTCATTATTGGGTGCCGTGTTGGTACAGATAACCAGTTTTGGTCCCTCTCGCGCGGGAATCGTAAAGGATGGCTGATTCTTCTTCTCAATTGTCCACCCACCGGTTAAAATTGAAAAGAAGCGATCAAAGCTGAAATTGTTTTTTACGTCATCAAGCCACACAAAACGATCTGACCTGTTTACCGCTTGGAGACTGAACTGATGATCTGGGTCAAACTTCTTTCCGTCGATATAGGCCCCCGGTCTTATCTGTTTGGCTGCATTTACCCATACACCTTTACCCGTTCCACCTTGTGGCTTTGCTTTGTCTGTCAGTTCTTCATCACAGCAGATAATAGCCTGTCCTTCTGAAGGTCGGTTATAGGAGTGTAATATATAGCCTAAAGCGGTTCGTGAGGCTAAAATGCGTTCTGGCTCATCATTGCAAGTGTTAGCTACGAAATGCGCGAAGTGGCACTCTGTAGTGAGCTCTGGCTTGTACTTACGTTGAATGACCTGACTTTTCCAAAGGCAGACATTTCCGAGTGTTGAGTAGGATTTTAAATCAATCCCCTCTTTTGTGACGCGTATAATACCATTCAAAAAAGGCAGATAACACGTTGTCGCATCGTCCTGAAGTATTGGCTTTAAATGGGTTTGTAGTCCTTGCAGGGTTTTGTCGTTAAAAAGGGAATTGTTCGTCCAGTGTAGCCGGTCCGTCCGCTTTGAATAAAGGACAGAGTATTTGTCCGTCTTTATAACTTCCTGGTTCCTATCAACGTACTCCCTGATGCTATCTCGCATATTTACAGGCAGTACTTCACTAATCAAGTTGTGCTCGTCCTGTAGAAAGAATACGCTTTTGCCATCCGGATTATATTTCTTATAGTAGCCCTGCCTATCAAGCCGATCAAAAAGGCCATTCAGATAGATTCCCGAAAAAAGCCAGCGCTCTATCTTGCTGTTGTATTTAAACAGCCATATATCAAAAGCCTCTTCGTAGTTGGGTTCTAATACGACTATTTCAGAGCCTGGTAGTTGATCAATTTCATCTACAAGATTTGCTGCATGTCCTATAAAATCCTCTACAAAAGATATACCTTTGTCCTGCTGGAAGTTAGTCATCATAAAATCAATGTTTAGCCGCCTTCGGTTGCCCCCGTTGGCGGTTTTGTTTTGGGTGGGATTAGGCTGTGGTAACGCTAGATTGGTTTCGACTACGTGTCGGGTGCTGACGCGCTAGTGCTTCTATTTCGGCAGTTGTCTTACGTCCCTTCTCTTTTAGCCAGGAATCAATCTCTGACTTTAAGAATAAAAGGTGCTTACCGTCGTGCTTGTGAGGTACGGCGCGACGACTCACCCAGCCATAGACTGTAGTTGGAGCTGGCTTGGCAGGATGGTACTTACAAAACTCTTCGAGGTTGAACCATTTGTCTGGTTCTGAAGTGGAGCTATCTCGCTCAGCGAGGGCTTTTTTTAAAATGCCTACCTCATTGATAAGGTAATTTAGCGCGGCAGGAACTTGGTCGAATGACGTAATTGCTTCCATTGCAACAAGTGTTTTCGTATAACTTGCTGCAATAGTATAGGGGTGTTTAGTAGGGTTACAATACGGTTATAGTTTACCTTACTACAACCCTACTAAAATTTTGAATATTTTTTTGTGTTTCGTCTGATAGGCGCAATTCTTAGTTTCCCATCAACAATTTCTACCAAGGCTATTGGGCTTTTGCATTCCTTCCCATTGGTTGATATTATTCCGTTTAGGTAGGCTGGAGTAAAGTCTTTATTGCTCTTCTGGCGTAAGTCATAGTATTGAAAATTGCGCAGTAGCCATTGCTCAACCTCAATCTTCGAGTGACCTGTCATTACAGAATTATCATAAAGCTCCTTAAATAGAAATGCGAGCTTGTTCCCATTTTCTTTGAATAGCAATTTTTCCTGTCCGTTCTGCTCTCCTCTGAGTAGGTTCATTAAGGCGTTTTCTGCAGCATCTGGGAAAAACGGACTCAACACTTCGTATAGATTCGTAATGATATCCGTTCTAATAGTCAGAAAGCCTTCATTATGATTCTTGCTTTCTATTGAATTAGCATTAATAGATTTCCCTTGAACTATATTAGAATGTTTCGGAATATATCCTTCAAAGTATTCCTTTTCATTCTTTAGCCATTCACCAATAATCTTAACGTATTGAGCTTCGCGTTTGGAGAATCTATTAAGTAAGGCTTTCTGTTTGACACGGTGGGCTTCACGAAACAGGTCAGCATGATGTGAATTTTTGTCTTGAATTAATCCAGCCTCAATAAGTTTCTCAGATTCGGCGGCAGCTAGAGTTCGTTCTGTCTTTTCTAACAACCATCCTAATAATTGCTTTCTAGTTTTGAATCGGACCCTAAATTTTTTTGTATAGGGGTTGTGAACTCCATTTTCAATTAGAATTGGGAGCGGATTCCGGTAATCGTCCTTTAAATGAGAAAAGGGCTTAAGCTCGAACGGAAAAAAAGTAAGCCATTTCTGATAAGTATTAAAAAGCTCGTTAAGGTCAACGTCTTCAATAGCATCTTCTGTTTTGGGCAATATAAAATCAAGCAAAGCCTCTACTTTATCTCGATTGGAAAGTTTGACTTCATTTTCAAGGTAAAATGCTAGAGCATGGATATATATATCTAAGCCCAAAGCAGGTTTGCCTAGGCTTTCAATAATGTAGTCGATATAATTCGTGATCTCATCAAACCAATCTGGCTTATTTAAATGCTGGGATATATGGTGCTGCGTAAAGGAAAACCGATATACAATATCGAGGGCAGCCCCTTCATATATGTAATCTTCAAGATTGAAAGATGGGAGTGCAATTAATTGTTGAAACTGCTCGCTATTGCTTAGTAAGGACTCAAAGTAAGCCTCTGCAAAATTCAAGACATCTTTATGATATGAACAGGAGTTTGGGAAGTTTTCTGGCTCCTGGTAATTCTCCATGACTTCTGGCGCGTACGGGCGTACTGGTCTCCCCGGATATTTTGTAAATGGGCCTTCCATAAATCACTTTTTAGATGATCAACTTAATCTTTTCCGCGGCTTCACGCTTTGCCTTATCTACCACCTTAGCGTATATCTGGGTCGTACTTATATCCCGATGCCCGAGCATTTTAGAAATGGTATAAAGGTCAGTGCCGAGTGATAATTGCAGCGTAGCGAACGTATGTCGAAAGGCGTGGAAGGTAATGTTCCGGGTAATGCCAGCCCTCAGGCACCATTGCTGCAGTTTAAGGTTCTGCCAGGCCGAGTAAGCCAGATTGGGGAAAACTTTTTCAGAGCCTATAGCTCGGTCACCAAGCAGTGCGTAGGCTGAATCAGACATTGGTAGGGTTTCAACACCCTCAGTCTTTTTCTGGGTAAACCGTAGTGAATGTTCGCCTTCACTAGTGTATACCTCCGACCAATTGAGCTTTTCGATATCGCTATAGCGAAGCCCAGTCATAGCAGAGAACAAAGCTGCCCGTTTTAGGTCCTGCAAATCGCAATCTGCCTTAGCCAAAGCCTGAAGTTCGGCCATGGTCAAAAATTCGCGCTGGGTTTCCTTGACCGCTAATCGCTTAACCCGCTCGCCTGGATTAAACTCTAGGACCTTGGCATCGACTGCCCGCTTCAGCGCCGTTTTAAATATGGTGAAATAGCCAACGGCCGAATTATGGGAAAGCTCACCCTTGCCAGAGCGGACGGTGTTAAGCGTTTTGGCCGTGGTGAGGTATTGGCGAAACTGCTTGCAGAAATCCTCGGTCACATCATTGGCCAGTAGCTTGCCTTCACTAAAGTGTTCCAGGTGTTGATAAACACTCATCCAATTATTTCGGCTGCCAAGACTACGCTTTTGCTTTTCCGTTTCAGCCTGCCCCTTGAACCAAGTTAGAAAATCAGCATTGGCTACTGCCTTATTTAAAAAGCCGTAGTGTCCGCTCTGAATGGCGAGCTGCCGCTGAGCGCAAATGTTTTCGCCTAATAAGCGGGTTTCTTTATTGTGCCTCCTCTCCAGATCAATTCGTGGCTTTTCATACACGTATAACCCTAAGAACTCCCGGCGTGTGGGCTTTCCTGTCTCAGGGTGAGGGATAGCCGGGTAGAAGTCAAGGTAGAGGCTTTTGCGTCCGTCGTTGATTGGCTTCTCGCGCAGGGTGACTTTCATTTGTACCTTCAGTAATGTTGCTTGTATCCCGGATACGTCAAAGGTACAGATTATAACTAAACAAGTCTATAGCAAACTAGTAGTAAGTGGAAATATAGGCAACAAAAAAGCCCCATTTTCAGGGGCTTAGGGTATTTTTTTACTAGTTGCCTTAGTTTTGTAAAGCAGGTTTCAATTTCTCTTTGAAAACCTTGCGGAACTTGTCTACTTTGGGCGCAACTACGAACGCGCAATAGCCTTGGTTAGGATTATTGGCAAAATAGCTCTGGTGGTAAGCTTCGGCTTCGTAGAACGTTTCGGCGGGGGTAATTTCCGTTACGATTGGCTTATCATAAGCGCCTGATTTATCTAGTTCCGCTTTGGCTGTTTCGGCCAGTTGCTTTTGTTCATCGTTATGATAAAAAATCACAGACCGATACTGCGTACCAATGTCGTTGCCCTGACGATTCAATGACGTTGGGTCGTGGCTCCGGAAAAAGGCTTCCAGCATTTCCTGATACGTGATTTTGCTGGGGTCATACGTGATTTCTACACACTCGGCATGGCCAGTTTCACCAGTGCAAACCTCTTTATACGTAGGATTGACTTTATGACCACCTTCGTAGCCCGATACGGCATCAATAACCCCATCCAGCGATTCATAAAGGGCTTCTGTACACCAGAAACAGCCTGTTCCAAATGTTGCTTTGGCCAGATTGGCCGATTGATTTGTCGTCATAAATCGTAATTCTATAAACCTCCTGGGTTTTGCAAACCTTATAGGTTTTATTCGGTTAATTTGCCTGACTAATTAACAGTACTTACTCGCGTAAAGTTTGCGCCAACTGCCTGTGAAAGACTTCAAAATCGATCGATTCCGCCATGATGGCGACAAATCATTTAAACTGAAAAAAGAGCCGACCAAAGTAGATGACCTCTATGAAGACGACGCTCATTATGAGGCCTTACTTCGGCAGCAGGCAGCAGAAATTGATAAGTGGCAGGAGCGGATGTATGCCCACAATCGCTATGGATTGGTGGTTGTGTTTCAGGCATTGGATGCTGCCGGAAAAGATGGAACCATTCAGCATGTATTTACGGGTACCAATCCGGCTGGCGTTCGGGTCTATTCATTCAAACGCCCGACGGACCAGGAACTTGATCACGATTTTTTATGGCGTAGCTGGCGCGAACTGCCCGAACGCGGCATGATCGGGATTTTTAATCGGTCGTATTATGAAGAAGTATTGGTGACGAAAGTTCACCCTGAAATCCTGACACTGAGTCAGCGATTACCCGAAAAAGCGACCGAAGATTTAGATAAACTCTTTAAGCATCGCTACGAAGCCATTCGGGATATGGAGCAGTTTCTGTACCGAAATGGCTTTCCAACGGTTAAGTTTTATCTGCACGTTTCGAAAGAAGAACAGGCCGATCGGCTGATTGCCCGGATTCAGGATCAGGAGAAAAACTGGAAATTTGAGGAGGGTGATGTCAAAGAGCGGGATTTCTGGGACGATTATCAGGAGGCTTATGAAACCTGCATTTCTGAAACGGCTACCGATAATTCCCCCTGGTACGTTATCCCCGCCGATGATAAAAAGAATATGCGGTTACTGGTAGGTCGAATTATCATCGAAGAACTCAAAAAACTGCCGATTACCAATCCTGAGCCAGACGAAAAACGCTTTAAAGAATTACAGAAACTAATTGCGGTTATTAAGGCTCAGTAAGTAGCGCGGACGGTCCACCGCAACGGTGGACCGTCCGCGCTACTTATTGGTTTTGTCCAATGGCAACTACCGTTCAGCGCCTGTTTTAGCTACTTTATCTAATTTTTGCCTAACCTTAATAGGAGTAGACATACTTTTGCGTTAACAATCTGAACCGCCATTTCTGGATAGGCGGTCTATAACTAACGCAATGAAACATAGTTCTATACACTGGTTATACGGTCTACTACTGATTTGTCTGCCTCTCCAAAGCAGTCTGGCACAAGGCTCACTAACGACGAATACCATTGGTAAAGGGCAGGAAAAAGGTGCCCGATCTGCTGGCTTCACAGTAAGTGGGTATATTAAAGATGCGACTAATGGCGAGGGCCTGATTGGGGTATCGGTTTATGTAAAAGAAACCAGCACCGGGGCCGTCACAAATAGCTATGGATTCTTCGCAGTCACGTTACCAGCAGGTACTTATAACGTTGTGATCAGCTACGTTGGTTACGAAAAACAGACCAAAGTAGTTGACCTGACTGCGCATGACGTTCGCCTTGATCTTGAACTGAAACAGGAGGGAAAGCAGCTTCAGGAGGTTGTTGTTTCGACAACACGTGAAGACGACAACGTCAAGAATATTGAAATGAGCGTCAACAAGATTGACGTGAAAACGCTGAAACGGATTCCGGCGCTGTTAGGGGAAGTTGACGTAATCAGAAGTATTCAATTGTTGCCTGGCGTATCGACAGTAGGTGAGGGGGCCACTGGGTTCAACGTTCGGGGCGGCAGTATCGACCAGAATCTGGTGCTGCTGGACGAAGCTCCGGTTTATAATTCATCCCACTTGTTTGGTTTCTTCTCGGTTTTTAATCCCGATGCGGTAAAAGATGTAAAGCTGATTAAAGGTGGTATTCCCTCAAACTATGGCGGACGGATTGCCTCAATTCTGGATGTTCGTCTGAAAGAAGGGAATGCCAAGAAACCAGAGGTAAATGGCGGAATTGGCCTGATATTTAGTCGATTGTCGTATGAGCGCCCACTGTTCAAGGGCAAAGGATCGTTCATTGTGGCCGCCCGTCGTTCATATGCCGATATTCTGGCTCAGCCTTTTTTGAACAGCGATCTAAAAGGAGCGAAATTCTATTTTTACGATCTGACGGCGAAAGGCAATTACCACATCAACGATAAAAATACCGTCTTTTTATCGGGCTATCTAGGCCGCGATGTATTCGGGTCAGATTTTGGATTCAACTGGGGCAACACTACGCTTTCTGCCCGCTGGAATCACGTATTTAGTAATCGCCTGTTTCTGAACACAACGGCTTATTACAGCAACTACGATTATTCGCTGAACACCGACCTGAAACAGAAAACGCCAAACGACTATTTCAAAACGGATTCCCGTATTCTGGATTATAGTATCAAACCTGATTTCTCCTTTTTTCTGGGTAAGAACACGATCACCTTTGGCGGACAGGCCATCGTGCATGACTTCCAGCCCGGTACCGCTACGGCCGCCAGTGCGGGAAGCGTTCGCTCGTTCGGGATTGCGAATAAACATGCCCTCGAAAGCGCGCTTTACATTGGTAACGAGCAGCAAACAACGCCTAAACTGCAACTCCAGTACGGGCTGCGGTATTCCCTCTTTCAGTACAAAGGACCGGGTGAGGCCTATACATTCCAGACGAATGTGCCGCTCGGAACCCGGCGTGAGGTGGTTACAACAGTGGATTATAAGGGGAGTGATGTCATAAAAACCTATGGAAACTGGGAGCCCCGTTTTGCCGCCAAGTACGATCTGACTGATAACAGCTCACTAAAGCTGAGTTATAATCGGCTGGCGCAGTACATTCACCTGATTTCTAATACCACAGCGTCAACTCCGCTGGATATCTGGACACCCTCGACCAATAATATTAAGCCACAGATTGCAGACCAGATTGCTGGTGGATATTTCAAAAACTTTGGGCGCTCAGGGAATGAATTCGAAGCGTCGGTTGAGGTGTATTACAAATGGTTGCAAAACCAGATTGACTACATCGACGGGGCTAGCCTGATCCTGAATAAATACCTCGAAGGTGATTTGCTGAGTGGAAAAGGCCGGGCTTACGGCGCTGAGTTTTTCGTGAAACGAAACACGGGTGTCGTGAATGGCTGGATTAGCTACACGTTGGCCAAAACCGAACGGCAGGTGGATGGTATCAACAATAACAATTGGTACCCAACCCGGTACGACAAACGCCACACCTTAACCTCGGTGTTGTTGTTCGACCCGCCTAATGCGAAACGCTGGAATTTCTCGGCCACATTTACCTATGCCAGTGGTACGCCCGGTACCTTCCCAACGGGCCGGTTTGTGTTTGATGGGCACGTAGAGCCTATCTACGAAGGCCGCAACAACTACCGGATTCCTGCTTACCACCGGCTCGATCTGGCAGCAACCTTACAAGGACGCAAACGACCCGGCAAACGTAAAGAGGACAACTGGGTTTTCTCGGTTTATAACGCCTACGCGCGTAAAAATGCGTTCTCGGTGTATTTCCAGCCGAACGCCGACAATCCCCAGGTTACTCAGGCCATTCGGTACTCCGTATTTGCGACAATCATTCCTTCGGTGACGTATAATTTCAAATTCTAATGAAATCAATTCTGCTATTTTCACTTCTCGCTGTAGCTATTCTCAGTCTGGATAGCTGCACGACAGTTATTGATGCCCAACTCGATACCGGCCCTGTTCATCTTTCGGTGCAGGGTATTCTGACCAATCAGCCCGGTTCGCAAACGATTATTCTGACGCAGACAGCGGCTTATTTTGATAGTAGTACGCCACCTGCGGCTACCAGTGCAACGGTTACTGTAACAGACGACGCAGGAAAGACGTATCGTTTTCTGGATGCGAAAAATACAGGGTATTATGTGTGGCAGCCAACGGGTAAAGACACACTAGGGCACATTGGCCGGACGTATCAACTTACCATTGGTTATCAGGGTGAAACCTATCGGGCTAGTTCGAAAGTAAATCCGGTTCCACCCATAGACTCGATTATTTTTGTGAAGCGAAAACGGAGTCCGTTATCCAAGATAGAAGGCTACCGGGCGGAGTTTTATGCCAACGATATACCGAACGAAACGGACTATTACCGGGTTCGGTTTTTCCGCAATGGCGAGCTGCAAAATAAACCGAATAACATCATTACGTCGCAGGATGGTGGATTTCGGGGTAACAATAATGGCGTTACAGATGGGCTCACGTTTATTGTACCCATTCGCCGGGCCATCAATCCAGATAGCCTGTATGCGCTGAACGATAACGTGACGGTTGAACTCCATTCGCTAACGCTGGAGGCCATTAACTTCTGGCAGCAGACACGAACGCAGATTACCAACGGGGGGCTATTTGCCACACCACCCGTCAATGTGCCAACCAACATCATTAACGATAATGCCAGCGGCCGAAAAGCCACCGGCTTCTTCATGACATCGGCCGTACGAACGCGGAGCGCTAGCGTAGTACCGGCGAATATCCGAGTTCGGGAAGATTGATTTTTTTTGTCATTTCGACTTCAGGAGAAATCTCAAGCTTGACTAATACGCAATGTTGAGATTTCTCCTGAAGTCGAAATGACAAAAAATATTGACCTACTTCTTTACAAGCTCTTCTCCCGGTAATAACCAAACCCCCCGCGCTGATTGTCCGTAGAACGAAGTTCCGAACGGAATTTCCTGTCGTCGGGTGTGTCCGTTTTTCAGGCGAATCGTAACGGATGTTGCTTTGGTATCTATCGGGGCAAATGTTTGCGGTTGTTGTACGGCAAATACCCGTAACGGACCTCGGTTCTCAGTTACCGCCAGTCGGCAATGACCCTGAGCGTCGGGGAAACTAACCAGCGCTTTGGCATTACCCGGAACAAAGAAGCCAGTTTGGTCCATCGTAAGTGGTGAGAACCCACCTTTGCCATCGCCTTTCAGCACCAGCCCATTAAAGGCATCCATGCGGCCTCCCACCATATCGCTACCGTGTTCATTGCCCACAAGGACAGCGTCCAGATTTCCATCGCCATCAACATCCTGAGCAGTCATGCCAAATAGAGGGGCTGTCTGTGCCATAATTGGTAAAGGCCGAATCTCAAATTTTCCGTTGCCCTTATTTTCAATATAGCTGCTCTGCGTATAATTGGCGGTCAGTTTCAGTGCCTGATTGCGTTCGTCTTCGGTTAAGATCTGACTGATGGTGGCTTGGCCGAAGGGAGCGTATTTGAGGTATCGCTTTTTGATCCCGATCATCTGTTTGATCATATCGTCCCAGCCGAAGTACGGATATTCCTCGTATTGACCTTTGGCGTTTTTGAAATAAACGGTTGGGAATGCGTCGTAGAAACCGTTGTTGTCGAAATCGCCAGCGTAGATACGCACAGGCCGTTCGGTGCTGGCGCGGAGTAGGGTGTTTTGGCCCATATTGCCCGCCAGATAATCTATATCGCCATCGTTGTCGAAATCGCCGGGTGTCAGGGAGTTCCAGAAGCCCAGTTTATCGGACAGGCCACTGTTGTCGAGCGGCTGCAAATGACCTTTGTCATTCTTGAGCATCGTGAGTGGTGCCCATTCGCTGGCCAATAGGAGATCCTCGTCGCCATCATTGTCAAAATCTGTCCAGAGAGCATCACAGGTCAGACCGCCTTTTGCCAGAACTGGAGCTACTTCTTTCGTGACGTCGGTAAAATGAGGTTGCCCTTTTTTGCTGTCGTTACGGAGAATATAACTAGGAACAGCCATCGGGTATTTGTATGGCTCAACCCGACCGCCAACAAATAAATCGAGGTCACCATCTTTGTCGAAGTCAGATGCTTTTACACAGGAAGCATTGAGCTGGAAGTTTGGCAATGCATTGGCATCTAGAGTAAAGTTGCCTTTCCCGTCGTTCACATAAAGCCGATGGCGCAATGCTGCGGCTATTTGGTCGACTGGAAATTCAGGACTTCCGCTAGCGGCATACAAGTCCAGATCGCCATCAGCATCGGCATCGAACAACAGAAGCCCGGCATCTTCGGATAGCTTGGTTGGTAGTGGCTTCAGAACAAAATGCCCATTAGGTTGCTGAAGCAGCAATTCGGTTGAATATTTAGAGCTTCCGCCAACAACCATATCTGCCAAACCATCGCCATTTACATCACCTACGGCTAATGCAGGGCCGTATTCCGTGAGTTTGTGGAGTAAGGTTTTTTGCAGATTGAAGTCAATGATGTCGGTTTCCTCATGCTTGTAGGTGATGCCTAAATCGGCCGTAACGTCTTTCAATAGGGTTTTAGGAGCCGCAACAATCTCATTGGCTTCTCCCGGCTTCGCATCAGTTGCCTTCACTGTAATCGTCTGATCGGCATTGACATCCGGGAAAATCTGGACACGTCCACCCGGCCAGGTTACTTTTAGATTCTTGATGGTCTTGATCTTGCCTAAACCAAGGTGCGCGATGGGTTCAACGCTCGACAGGAAGCCCCGGTACGGCGTATGTTCATAAAATTCTTTTCGGCCATCGGGTAATTCATACTCAACGATGGCTCCCAAACCCATTACATTGGCTCCGTCGCCCTGGAATCGGATGCGGAGATAATGCGCCTGTTCGGATTTTTTATTGGTCAGGGTATTTCGGTAGACGAACGCTTCGTCGTCGATATTATTGACGATGTAATCGAGATCGCCATCACCATCAAAATCGGCATAGGCGGCTCCATTCGCGAAATTTGGTTCACTCAATCCCCAAAGGTCGGTTACGTTCTCAAAAACCGGACCGCCAGAATTACCCCGATTTCGGTACGCATAGTCGCTAACTTTCACTCTGGGTATTTTTTCGGTCAATTCCTTGCGAAGTCCATCGTTCAGGTACGTATTGACGGAGCTGTAATAATTCGTAAAATCGCGGTCGGTTACGTCGCGGGGGAAACCGTTGGTAATTAATAAATCCCGGTAGCCATCGTGGTCAAAATCAGCTAGCAGTGGTGCCCAACTCCATTCGGTTTCGGCTACCCCCGATAGCATACTGATTTCACTAAAAATAGGCATGCCCACGTGCGATGTATCAATAGGTCGTACGCCCTGATTCAGTTGCAGGGTATTACGGGCATACTGATGCTCATAGCCTAGTCTGTCCCACTCCTGATAGGCATAGTAGCTGCTGGGGCCCATCAAACTCTTTTTGCGCAGGTTGTCTTCGGGCAACATATCGACGGCTATAATGTCGGCTAGACCATCGCCGTTAATGTCGGCCACATCATTTCCCATGGCCGATGAACTGGTGTGTTTGAACGACTCGTGTGCGCGATTGGTAAACGTGCCATTGTGATTATTAATGTAGAGCACATCATTCGTCGCGAAATCGTTGGTTACGTAAATGTCTTTCCAGCCATCCCGATTGATATCGCAAATGTTCATGCCGAGTCCATAGCCTTCAGCCAGAACGCCAGCTTGTTTGGTCACATCCGTAAAGAATGCATGACCCCGTTTAGGGTCGAAATCGTTCCGATACAGGCGGTCGGTGTTGACAGAAGTGCCGTCGTCTACTCGTGTACGCAGGTTGTTTGGGTTTTTAGGATCGGCAATCTGATCAACAAGTACGAACAGGTCTAAGTCGCCATCGTTATCGTAGTCGAAAAAGGCAGAGTGCGTTGTAAAGGTTGTATCGGCAACGCCATAATCGACGGCCATTTCCCGGAATTTAGGCGAACCATCTGCATCATTTCCCTGATTGACATACAACAGGTTAGCGCGCTGTACCCCCTTTTTTTTGAGCGTAGTGGATATGTATACATCCAGCTTGCCATCGGCATTGATATCAACAACCGATACGCCCGAGCACCACCGGCCCCCGCCATCAACCCCCGCCGACTGCGTAATGTCTTTGAAGTGCAGTTTGCTATCGGGCGATTCCGTTTCGTTAATGTAGAGTTTGTTCGAAACCTGATTTCCGGCGAAGAACACATCTGGTTTTTGGTCACCATTGAAATCGCCAACACCAACGCCACCACCATTGTATATGTACTGGTAATTAAGAATGTTGAGCGTATCGCTATCAGTAATCGTATTGGCGAAGGTTATACCCGTTTCGGAAGAGTCGAGCCGCTCAAAGAGGGGTTTTTCACGGCATGAAGTAAGTATACACAAGCATGCGATGGGCAACAGCCATGCGCTATTTCGAGAGGTTGGTTTCATGAAAAGGAATGTGCCGTTTTACGGTGGCAGAATAACCAGATTATCTTGCAATTTACCGATAAAAATACACCTCAGATGCAAATCGGGGCATTTTTGTCGGTTTTAAACTACGAATTAATCTTGTCAGGTTTATTCCTGCGATTTCGGAAGCGTACCAGTGCTGGCTGAAACGTATCGCGTTCGATGAAAATGATCAGAATAAGGAAGAGGCCGAATAGAGCCGTATGGACAGGCACAGCCACCCAAAGGTTCGAAATTGGAAAGTGCCAGGATGCGTAAATCAATAAGCCTGCGCCAAGTACATAGCCGATTGCCGAGCCAACATGATAAGGCACCGGATAATACTTTTCACCCAATAGGTAGCAGATCAACATCATAACGAAGCTGGATACGGAAAACGCCACAGCGCAACCCATATACCCTATAACGGGTATCAGCAGCAAATTTAGGCCAATTGTTACAGCAGTTCCAATAACGGTAATCAGCGTGCCGTAGCTCGTTTTGTCGCTCAGTTTAAACCAGAACGAAATGTTGTAATAAACGCCCAGCAGCAGATTGCCCAGCAAAAGTAGCGGCACGACATTGAGGCCAACCCGGTATTCTTTTGACCGCAAAAACAACTGGCCAAGTAAATCAAGATTCAGGCTGACACCAACCCAGATCAGTACGCAAACGATGATAAACCACTTCGTAACATTAGCCAGCAAGGTTGGTGCGTTTTTGTCTTCGGCCTGCGAGAAAAAGAATGGGTCCGCAGCAAACTTGAACGATTGAATCGCCAGCGCCATAAAAACGGATAGTTTCAGGCAGTTCCCATAAATACCTAGCACGGCTTCTGATGATAAGCCGGGATAAAAACCCGCTGGAAGTAAATGGCGTAAGAATAGCCGGTCGGTCAGTAAATTCAGCACGCTTGCCAGATTGGTGAGCATAATCGGGAAGGCATAAGCCAGCAGTGCCCAGCTTTGTGCTTTATCAAACTGGAATCGGAATCCGGTAAATGCTTTTCGGATAATAATAAAGTAAAGAGCGTTGCCGATTAAATTGGCCAGAAAGGTATAGCCAGGACCAATCTTGGGGTTGTAGATTAAATCGGCTATTGGTTGTAATGAGGTGAGGTATTTACCTTCATAAATGTCTTTGGCGAAAATCAGGAAGAAGATATTCAGCGCAACGACAATAACGATGTTCGTAATTTTTGCGCCAACAAACTCGCGGGCTCGATTCTCGACCCGAAGTCGGGCAAAGGGAATCGCCACAATGGCATCAATGGCAACCAGTAGCGCCGACCATTGCACAAATCGCTCCTGGCCAGGATAGTGTAGCCAATTTGTGATGGGCGTGGCCAGACTGTACAGAAGCAGCGAAGATACTACACTGATACAGGCAACAATACTCAATGACTGGTTAAAAATGCGGTTTTTCTCTTCGATAGGCTGATTTTTGGAACGGGCAATAAATCGAAAAAAAGCCGTTTCCAGACCAAGTGTGTACACAACGAGCAATACCCCAATCCAGCCATACAGCTCGACATTGGATGCCATAGCCGATGGTTTTTGGAAGGCGTAGGTTTGAATCGGTACGAGTGCGTAATTGAGTAATCGCCCCAGAATCGTACTAATACCATAAAGCGCTGTATCGCTCGCTAATTTTTTAAACGTACTCATCGATAAAAGAATGTCTGGCCAAGGTTGGCCTGCCGTGTTCGGGCAGACAAAGTTAAGACCTTTGGTTATCTTTGCACTTCAAGTCGAAACAGGCTACCGGCTGTTTCGCATAACTTGTACCTATTCTACTGAAACAGCCGGAGCCTGTTTCGGCCAAGTCCATGTCTCTCAAAATCTCCTCTGCGCTGATTTCCGTTTTTTATAAAGACGGTCTAGAGCCTTTAGTCCGTTTATTAAACGAACAGAACGTCAAACTTTATTCGACGGGTGGTACCCAGGCATTTATCGAGCAACTCGGTATTCCGGTTACGGCCGTTGAAGATCTGACCGGCTATCCGTCTATTTTTGGTGGGCGCGTAAAAACCTTGCACCCAGCCGTTATGGGCGGTCTTTTGTATCGGCGCGACGTTGCTGAAGACGTTGCCCAGGCTGAGCGCCACCAAATTCCGCCCATTGATTTGGCCATCGTGGATTTGTATCCGTTCGAAGAAACTGTTGCCTCCGGCGCATCGGATGAGGACATTATTGAGAAAATCGATATCGGTGGAATCTCGCTGATTCGGGCGGCTGCCAAAAATTACAATGATGTCCTAATTGTATCGTCACGTAGCCAGTACGGTGATGTTGTCGATCTGTTAACCCAGAAAAATGGTGCTACCGATCTGAGCGACCGTCGGGAGTATGCCGGAAAAGCATTCGCCACGACCTCGCACTACGATACGGCTATCCAGTCTTATTTTGCCGGAACAACACAACGTGCGGGTACAACCGGGCCTATTTACGATTTCAAAGCGCTGCCAGCCAATCATCTGCGGTACGGCGAAAACCCGCATCAGCAGGCCACATTCTACGGCGATCTGGAAGCCATGTTCGACAAGCTACACGGAAAGGAGTTGTCTTATAACAACCTGGTTGACGTTGATGCCTGTGTAAGCCTGATCGACGAGTTTGCTGCAGACGAAGCGAAAGCGTTTGCCATTATCAAGCATACCAACGCTTGTGGTATTGCGATAGCACCAACTAGCAAAGAAGCTTATTTGAACGCACTGGCTTGTGATCCGGTTTCCGCTTTTGGTGGTGTGGTTATTACCAATGCGCCGGTCGATCTGGAAACGGCTGAAGAACTGAATAAGCTCTTCATGGAAATTCTGATCGCTCCCGATTACACAACCGAGGCACTAAGCCTACTCAAGTCCAAAAAGAACCGGATTCTGCTAAAACGTAATTCGGTGAATCTGCCAACGGTTATGTTCAAAACGATTTTGAACGGCGTACTAGAGCAGGACAAAGACAATCAGACCGAGGTAACCAGTCAGTTTAAAGTTGTTACGGAGAAAGCGCCAACGGATAGCGAAAATCGGGCGCTGGAATTTGCTCTTAAAGTGTGTAAACACACAAAATCAAATACGATTGTTCTGGCTAAAGAAGGTCAATTGCTGGCCAGCGGTGTTGGACAAACGTCTCGTGTCGATGCATTACGGCAAGCCATCGAAAAAGCGCACTCGTTTGGTTTCGATCTGAACGGATCAGTGATGGCATCCGATGCATTCTTCCCATTCCCCGACTGCGTTGAAATTGCGGGTCAGGCTGGCATTACAGCCGTAGTACAACCCGGTGGCTCTATCCGCGATCAGGACTCGATCGATTATTGCAATCAGCACGGCCTGGCAATGGTTACGACAGGCGTGAGGCATTTTAAACATTAACTTTTTTGTTATGCTGACGAAGGAAGCATCTTGAATTTCCTTACTGACCTATTAGGATGATTTAAGATGCTTCCTTCGTCAGCATGACAAAAGCTACATCATGCGGCTACTCTACACAATCTGGTGCGCTATTTATTTTGTGGCATTGTATATCGTGCTGTTTCCGTTCCAGTTTGTGTTTTTGCAGCGCGAGGCATGGAAGCCTATTGCCCATAAGATCAACTACATCTGGGGGATGTTGTTTTTTATCGGGATTGGTATTCGGGTGCGGGTCGATCGTCGCTTCAAGCCTGATCCGAAGCAGACGTATGTATTTTGTGCGAACCATTTTTCGTACCTGGATATAGCGGCAATGGGCGTAATTGTGAAAAACTACTACGCCTTCGTTGGGAAAAGTGATGTGAAGCACATTCCCTTGCTAGGATATATGTTTGCGAAACTGCACGTTCAGGTAGATCGTAGCCAGCCAAATAGTCGGGCTTATTCGTTAGCGAAGTCGATTCGGACGTTGGCATCGGGACGAAGCATTATGATTTTTCCAGAAGGAGGAATCCGTGCTACTGAACCGCCCCAGATGGTGCCGTTCAAAGATGGTGCGTTCACAATGGCGATTCAGCAACAGGTACCCATTGTGCCCGTTTCGTTGTTGAATAACTACCAGATTCTGCCCGACAAAAGTCCCGTTCGCTTTCATTGGCATCCCTTGCGAGCCGTCATTCATCCACCTATTGACACAACAGGCATGACGCAGGATGATGTAGAACGATTAAAAGAAGAAACGTATAAAATTATAAACGATGAGTTGATGAAGGAAAAGAAAGTAGCTGCATGACCTCGGCGCACACTCAACCACTCAATCACTCAATCACTCATTGACCATGAAAGTCGATCACGAAACTCTTCAGAAAATTGCCCACTTGGCCCGGCTCGAAGTTCGGCCCGAAGAAGAAGCCGACCTGCTTAGCAGCTTGAACGGTGTATTAACCTGGATGGAGCAACTTAACGAAATAGATACAACAGGCGTTGAGCCGTTAACGCACATCTCCGCTGAAACCAATGTGTTACGGGAGGATGTGGTAGGCAATCACTTGTCTCGCGAGAAGGCGCTGGCCAACGCTCCTCAGCACGACGAGCAGTTTTTTGAAGTGCCCAAGGTGTTGGAATAAAAGAGATGGTTAGGGGTTAACATCGGCTGGGCCAACCATCCGCAGGCCTATAATGCCGATGGTAATCACCAGAATAAAGAATAATTCACTCCACGACCAGCTTATCTTCAGCCAGACAATGTCGGCTGCTTTAATAAATACCAGCGATACGGCCATCCAGACTGCAAAGGCGGTTGTTGTGGATATCGTGCGCATGGCGGCCGCCAGCATCAGCGTATTAACAATCCCAAAAACAACATAGGCCAGCCACGGAAGCAGGACGGGCAGGCCGCCATCGAGCCGATAGAACGTGGCCCAGCGGAGGGATTTCAGGTCGTCCCAGCTTATGTATTTGAGTGAGTATGTCCAGGCCATTTCGCAGGCTGCTGCCCCGAAGAGATATAGCCACGAGAGAATATTTTGCTTTATCACGGCTCTTTCTGAAAAGGCGAAGAAACGAGTATCCATTACTGAATCCAACCGTTCCTGGTTAACAAATTGTGTCTATTTTACCATAACTGTTAAGAGCACATTTTGTCTAGAAATCCAATCGACAGCTAAATTATAAGAACGCATCTAACGCTAATTGGGCTGATCTACACAGATTTTATCCGCGTAAATCAGCCCAATTAGCGTTAGATGCGTTCCAGATTATGCCAGAATTGGCTTGACAACCTTTCCGGCCACATCGGTTAGTCGGAACGGTCGCCCCTGAAACTGGTAGGTAAGTTTGGTATGGTCGAAACCTAACAGGTGCAGAATCGTGGCTTGCAGGTCGTGAATATGCACTTTGTCTTTCACGCCGTAGTAGCCAATGTCATCGGTTTCGCCGAACGAAAAGCCTTTTTTGACACCACCGCCCGCCATCCAGACAGTAAACGCATCGAGGTGGTGATCGCGGCCCATGAACGGTAAAGTTTGCCCATCGCGATTTTCCTGCATGGGTGTCCGGCCAAATTCGCCACCCCAAACAACCAGCGTATCGTCCAGCAAGCCACGTTGTTTGAGATCGTTGAGTAAAGCAGCTACGGCCTGATCTGATTCCTTACATTTTGCGTGCAGACCAATATCAATTGAACCGTCGGCGCTGGTGCCGTGGGTATCCCAACCCCAATCGAAAAGTTGTACAAACCGAACTCCTCGCTCAACTAACCGGCGTGCTAACAGGCAGTTTCGGGCAAATGAGCCTTTATTGGGATCGACTCCGTAGCTATCCATAATATACTGGGGCTCGCTCTTGATATCCATCGCATCGGGAACGGACATCTGCATCCGAAACGCCAGTTCGTATTGAGCAATACGGGTCAGGATTTCGGGGTCTTTAACATCGTCGTATTGTTGTTGATTGATCTGACTAATGGCGTCGATGGTTTGCTTCCGAATATTGCGGTTCATACCAGATGGATCGGATGCGTAAAGAACAGGATCGCCATCAGTCCGACATTGGACGCCCTGGTAAACCGTTGGTAGAAAGCCACTTCCCCAAACCGATTTTCCTGCATCGGGTTGTTTCCCGCCCGAAGCCAGCACGATATAGCCAGGTAAGTTGTCGTTTTCAGTGCCAAGCCCATACGTTACCCATGAGCCCATACTCGGGCGGCCCAGCCGCGCACTACCCGTGTGCATCAGCAATTGAGCGGGTGCGTGATTGAATTGGTCGGTGTGCATGGCCTTCAGAAATGTTATATCATCGACAGCACCCTGCAAATGGGGTAAATAGTTGGATACCCAAGCCCCTGATTGTCCGTGTTGGGCAAATTTTCCCTGTGGACCGAGCATTTTCGGAGTACCCCGAATGAACGCAAACTTTTTTCCTTCGAGCAGAGCCTGCGGACAATCTTTGCCATTGTACTTTGCCAGTTCGGGTTTATAATCGAACAACTCCAACTGGCTGGGCGAACCCGCCATATGGATATAAATAACCCGCTTTGCTTTGGGCACGAACTGCGATGGGTGAGGGGCTGTGGGTTCTCCAGATAGTACACTCCCAACGGTATTGTCTTGTGGTGTGCTTTTTCCGAAGAACCCACAGCTACTAAGAACAGAGCTAAGGGCCATAGCGCCCAGTCCAGTTGAACAAGTATGCAGAAAGTGCCGCCGTGTTTCGCGTTCGGCAGCTGCCTGTTGAAGTTCGTGAAGGAGTTTGTTCATGGTGTTGTCTTGATGACCCCACCCCCGGCCCCTCCCCTTTTTTTAGGGGAGGGGGGAATGTGCGATCTTTAGTTGTTAAAGCAGGCTTTAATTTTAGTAAGCGTTGCTTCTATATCTGTTTCTATTTCAGCATTGCTAATGCGTAATGTCCTTATTTGTAACTGAGTCAACGCGGCATCTCGATCCTTATCGTGAAGAATAGCATCATTGTTTGTATGCACACTGCCATCAATTTCGACACATAGGCGTTCCATTGGGCAATAGAAGTCAAGTATATAAACGCCTACACTGTGTTGTCGTCGAAACTTACGGCCATCCAATTGACTCCCTCTTAGTCGATCCCAAAGTAATGATTCAAAAGGAGTTGGATTCTTTCGCAATTCTCGTCGAAATACCTCTATCGCTTTCCGATTATGTATTAACTGGCCCATACTCTTTCCAATTAAATTACTCCTTAAGCATCAGAAACTTCCCTATCACTTTGCTAGCCCCTCCCCTTTTTTCAGGGGAGGGGTTGGGGTGGGGTAAAACAACCAATCATTCTTTCGTAATCACCTCATCCAGATTTAGCATTGTATTCGCTGTTACTGTCAAGGCCGCCAATTGAGGGGAAACCTTTTTACAATCGAAACCAGGGTGATCCAGCAAATTTTCGGCTTCGCCGGGCTTCTGACGGTAATAGTATTCGGTACTTCGATAGAGCTTAGCCAGCACCGCCAGTTTTTTAGGAGCTAAATCACGGAGCATGACCTGCCGGAAACCCGCCTGAATCTGTTGCTCTGGCGATGAGCCGTGCGTACGCATATATTCTCCCAAATTCTGCGCGGCCTCTACATAAACTGGATCGTTGAGCGTTACCAAAGCTTGCAAAGGCGTGTTGGTTCGCAGACGACGCAACTGACAAAATTCCCGGCTGGGGCTATCAAACGTTACCATTGAGGGGTAAGGTGCCGTTCGTTTCCAGTAGGTGTACAGGGCGCGTCGGTGGAGGTCTTCGCCAGTGCTTTGTTTCCAGGATTCACCATCGTAAGGTGACTGCCAGATGCCATCGGGTTGCATAGGCATCACACTGGGACCGTACATTTTGTAGCTCAATAAACCACTAACCGCTAACGCCTGATCATGCACCGCTTCGGATGACAATCGAACACGCGGTCCGCGAGCCAGCAACTTATTAAACGGATCTTTTGCCAGCATTTCGGGAGAAGCGTTGGATTGTTGCCGGTAGGTTGCTGACATCACCATCTTTTTTAGCAACTTTTTTACACTCCACTGATCTGTTTCCATGAACTCTGCAGCCAGATAATCGAGCAATTCGCGATGAGTGGGTTGAATACCCTGGGTTCCCATGTCTTCAACCGTTTCGACAATACCTGTACCGAATAGCTGTTCCCAGAAACGGTTTACAGCCACACGAGCCGTAAGCGGATGCTCCCGGCTAACCATCCACTGGGCCATGCCAAGCCTATTTTTAGGGAGTTTGGGGTCCATCGCCGGAAATGACTTCGGCACGTCGGGCGTTACTCGTTTTCCTTTCACCATCCAGTTACCTCGGTCAAAAACGTGGGTTTCTCTGGCGAGGTCGCCGGAGCCATCCAGCATGATGGGCGTTTGCTCGACATCCGTATTCAGCAGATCGAGCAATAATTTATCTTTTTCGCCAACGGCGTTTTGAGGCTGACCCGGCAAAACAGGTGTAAACGCAACCCATTTGATCTGTACCCAATCTTTCGGTTTTTCTGGGCTATCCAGCGATAGATACAAGCTATGTCGCCCCTGAATTGGGGGTAATGGAATCATCTGAACCGTGTCCTTTCCAGGATTTGGCGTTGGAATTTTTGCCAAAATTGGGCCATCCAGCTTATCCTGATGAATGGTAACCGTGGCATTGGTTGCTTTGGTACCCCATTTGAGCAGCAAGCGCGGGCGACCCGTCAGCGTTACATTTTTAATCCGGCACGAACCTTTGCCCTGAAATCCGAAGTATTTAGCATTGAGGAGCGAAGCATTGACATATTGATCAAAATCGTGGGAATTGATCTTCGGCTCAATGGTGCGGAGCAGGTGCGTGACTTGTTCAATATTCGCTTGTGCCTGTTTCGAATTTGGAATGCTGGCTGCAATGAACTTCTGTAAACCAACGAGTTTAAGTGAATCTTCGGTCTTGTAGAATCGGAGTGTAGGCGTATCACTTGTTACGTCCTCGTCGCGGGAGTTGTTGAAAAAGGCGAGGAATTTGTAATACTCGTCGTGGGTAAACGGGTCGTAAGGATGGCTATGACATTGGATGCAGGCGAAGGTGGTTCCATTAAATGCGTCCCAGGTTGTGTTGACCCGGTCGAGCACAGCCGCAGTTCGGAATTCTTCATCCTGCGTGCCGCCTTCATCATTAGTCATCGTATTTCGATGAAAACCTGTGGCAATGAGCTGATCGTCAGTTGGCGACGGCAGTAAATCGCCCGCCAACTGCTCAACCGTAAACTTGTCGAAGGGTTTGTCCTGATTAAAAGCCTTGATGAGCCAATCCCGGTAGCGCCAGATTTTACGACCCGGATCGCGCTCATAGCCTTTGGTGTCGGCGTAACGGGCCAGATCGAGCCACATGCCCGTCCAGCGCTCGCCATAAGCAGGGGATTTTAGCAGCCGATCGACCACTTTTTCATAAGCTTCTGGTGATTTATCAGCTACGAAATCGGCGACTTCTTTTTCTGTTGGCGGTAACCCGATAAGATCAAGCGAAACTCGCCGAATCAAGGTAGCTCGGTCGGCTTCGAGCGAAGGTGTTAACTGATCCTGCTTTAGTTTATCCAGAATGAAGTTATCAATCTCATTCTTAGCCCAATCCGTTTCGGCATTATTGGTTATTCCCAGACGGCTCAGCAATGTACCAATTGTGGGAACGTCGGGCTTTTCTACCGACTGATATGCCCAGTGGTCACCCCATTCGGCTCCCTGATCAATCCATTTTCGGAGAAGGTCAATTTCGTCGGGTTTTAGGGCAGGGTGGTCAAGAGGCATGCGCTCGTCGGGATCGGTCAGGGTGAGCCGCCGAATCATCTCACTGGCATCGGCATCGCCAGGGACAATAGCGAGTTTCCCCGATTTGGCGGGAGCGAGTGCTTCCTGCTTAAATAACAGCGAAAAACCGGCGGCTTTTTTGACTCCTCCGTGACAGGCAATGCAGTTTTTATTGAGTAAGGGCTTGATTTGGGTATTGTAGTCCACTCGTTTCTCGAAAATGCCAAGAAACGACGAGAGCAGTAAGGCAACTGCCGCCCCTGCTGTACCAACAAGTATCCACTGAGTTTTCATATAACCAACGCAGGTATATATCACCTGCTCCTAAAAGCAGACGAACTCGTTTTTGTACTATGGAAATCAATGATAAATGTAATTTTAACGAAGAAATGGCCTAAGTCGTTCAGTTAGAGTATCATATCAATGCATCCATTTACCGGACACGAACATCTATCTGGGCGGTATCGTCTTCGCCATTGGTGGTTCCGTTATTGGGCGTGGAATCTGGATCTGGAACACTCGCGGCTGTTAGTTGGGCTGTGCATAGACCATACCCTACAGCCGTTGCTTTTGCTCGAAATACGAGTGTAAAACTAGTACCAGCTGCCAGACTACTAATGCCACCAACAGGATTGCCGCCCGATAGCCCAAAATCATCACCCGAAACGAAGGTTTGACCAGCGGGTAAATAAGCCGTTACGCTCAACCCTGTTGCGGTTAAACCACCCTGATTACTGATCGTCAACGAATAACTAATTACGTCATTCACTTGAGGGGTACGGTTGTTAACGATTAGACTAATGCTCACGTCGGCTTTGGCGGGGTCGGGAGTAGGCTGATTACCAATCACATTGGGTAGTGGGACCTGATTTGGATTAGGCGAGGTAAACACGCTACCTCCATCCTGACGAGTTCGAAAGTCTAGCTGTGCCATATCGTCCTGCCCATCGCCTGTGCCCGAGTTTGGTTGGCTGTCTGGGTCAACAGATGTTGCCTGGGCAATTTCGGCCGCGTTTTGGTACGTCCCAAGGGCCGTTGGTTGGGCAATAAAGCTGAGCGACTGAGTCGTGCCTGCAGAAAGATTTATGGGCGAACTAGTTAATACGGTGCTGCTTGAAGAAAAATCAGTAGACGATATAAAGGCCAGATTCGCTGGCAGTCGATTTCGCACGATGATACCTGTCGCCGGATCGGGGCCATCGTTACGAACGAACAGGCTAATCGTAACAGGACTATTTAGGTCAGGGGTTCGGTTCGTAACCGCCATAGCCAAACTTACATCTGCCTGGGGTTGTGGCGGTGTGGTTGTAATGAGAAATAAATTGGAGGGCACCGCTGGCATGGCTGGCGATGTGGAGACAACCCGAATCTGGAAATGACCACTTTGCAGATTACTCGGCAAGGTTACCTGAATCGGGCTTGTGGCGCCACTACTTAATACGCTTTTATATTGTCCTAGTGAATCAAGTAGCTGCACCTGCCACTGATTTCCCGAATCGAATGTGCCCAGTGTTGTAAAGGTGACGGTTAGCGAAGCCCCAGGCGTTACATAACTTGCCAGATTTCCCGTAACGGCAAATTGAGTGGGAGTGATCGGTTGCGCGTTCTGGAAAAAAGCATTGTCGAGGCTGTTGTTCCAGTTGCGGGCAAACCGCGAAAGTCCCATGTCTTGCGGAATTGTGTTCGGATTTAAATAGTATTGCGGATGCGGAGATGGGCGACTAATGTTCCGAAAGTGTACATCGGTTGTACCCGCATTACGCAGCTGAATAGTGTCGTTGTAAGGTCCCTGGAATACATTTAAGCCCGCCGTATTAATAACTTCCTGTTGCTTTGCAATTACCTCGGGTCGTGTTGTACTGCCATCGAACGAAACGCGTGCCACCATCCAGGAAAGATTTTTACCGCCGAAATCCTGCCGTGACTTCTGGATAACGGTCTTTAAATTAGTCACATAATTGGGGATACTACCCGTTGTGTTATCGCCATACTCAGCCTCTCCCTGATGCCAGAGCACAGTTCGAGCACCCGATATTGACAGATAATACTGCATCACGTTCTTCAGATTGGTATAGGG
Organism: Spirosoma foliorum; assembly: GCF_014117325.1. Lineage (NCBI taxonomy): Bacteria > Pseudomonadati > Bacteroidota > Cytophagia > Cytophagales > Cytophagaceae > Spirosoma > Spirosoma foliorum. Next base: position 7,394,855 of record NZ_CP059732.1, read on the forward strand.
CTGTAGATTTGGCCAATTGCCTGAACTACAATTGTACCGGTTACAAGTTGGGATACCATTGGCCGTACTGGCCCAGTTGTCGACTGTTGAGCCATCCCAGCCTGTTACATAGAAGGTTACAGGCACATTATATCGATTGACAATGTAATCACCTAACTCGCCCCAGCCCCACGAGCTTTCGGCCATCGGAAAGACGCGTTTTGTAGCTGTTAATGCTTTGTAAACAGGTACGGGCGAAGGATCACCAGAAGAGACAAGGGCTTGCCCATTAGGCGGGTAGTAATGATTAATGGAATCGATGGCATTGACACGGTCAGTATTGGTGCCAAGGTCATTATCGCCGATACCCAGGCCACGTGCATTTGATTGACCCGCCGTAACAAAAACTTCACCAATGCCAACGGGTTGAACTGTCGCTTGGGCGGTTACTGCATTGTTTACAATGGTGCGAACAGTCAGTACATACCAACCACCAGTACCCGTTATATACCCCAGAAAAATGTTGTTGGTCGGATTGGTTTGGACGGTTTGCCAGGCTGTAGCGGTTCCTTGCCCGGCTGCCACAGGCGTTAATTGAGCTTCTACCCGATCAACAGCCCCGGTGAGTCGTCCAGATAGATACATTCGTCCAGTGCCGTCTGTTCCCCGCTGTACAACAAGACGTGCCATTGGGTGTGAAATCTGGAGTTGCGCTACCGCAACGAAGGGCCAGATGACGAACAGAAAAACCCATTTTGAAAATGTGGACATGAAGCAGCAGGTACGTTTACTGCTGCGAAATTACGCGAAAGTTAGCTTGTAGCCTAGACGTACTTTTTTGTCCGTTAGCCCTTCGTAGTTAAGGGCTAACGGACATTTGAATCGCTTACACTTTGCCTTTTAAATAGTCGGCGGTGTAATTCCCGTTGGTGAGCTTTACCATTTCTTCAGGTGTGCCCGTAAAGGTTACGTAACCACCCGTTTCACCACCTTCAGGGCCAAGGTCAATAATATGGTCGGCGTTTTTAATGATTTCCATATTGTGCTCGATAATGATTACCGAATCGCCCTGATCGACAAGCGCGTTGATAGCCGCCAACAGTTTCCGAATGTCGTGGAAATGCAAACCGGTCGTTGGCTCATCAAAGATGAACAATGTACCGCCCTTGTTCGGATTGCCTTTGCCGAGGAAAGACGCCAGCTTCACTCGCTGAGCCTCACCACCCGATAGCGTGTTGGCCGATTGCCCAAGCCCAATATAGCCAAGACCGACATCCTGCAAAGGTTTGAGCTTGTCAGCCATCTTGGGTTCGAACTCCCGGAAGAAATCGATGGCTTCATCGACCGTCATGTCCAGAATATCCGACACATTTTTATCGTGTAGCATCACCTCCAATACTTCGTGTTTGAAGCGTTTTCCGCCACAACCTTCGCATTTGAGGTAAATATCGGCCATGAACTGCATCTCGATCTTCACTTCGCCTTCACCCTGGCAAACCTCGCACCGACCGCCGTCTACGTTGAACGAGAAATGGCTGGGTTTATAAGCACGAGATTTCGATAGCGGTTGATCGGCCATGACCTGACGCAGATAGTCATAGGCCTTGATGTAAGTAACCGGATTGGAGCGACTCGATTTGCCGATCGGATTCTGATCGATCATTTCAATGGCTGAAATTCGCTCAAGCGAACCTGTTAGCGAATCGTACTTACCGGCTTCTTCGGCCGCATCGCCTTTTTGACGCATTAACGCTGGATACAACACTTTCCGAATCAGGGTACTCTTTCCCGAACCCGACACACCTGTTACAACGGTCAGCGTATTCAACGGGAAGCGGACATCGACATCTTTCAGGTTGTTTTCCCGCGCGCCCTTCAGTTCAATAAAATTCGCCGATTTGCGACGGAAAGACGGCACCGGCACCGTTTCCCGACCCGTTAAAAAGTCGAGGGTATGTGATTGGAACGGATAATGAATAGTGGATGATGGATAAGTAGGATCAGAGGAATCTTCATTCTCCATTTTACATTGTTCATTATTTACATCTGCCCACGTTCCCTGAAAGACCAGATGACCACCCAGCGAACCCGCATCGGGGCCAATATCGATGAGCTGATCGGCGGCTCGCATGACTTCTTCTTCGTGTTCGACTACGATCACCGTATTGCCCATGTCGCGAAGGGATTCCAGAACACTTACAAGGCGTTTGGTGTCGCGTGGATGCAGACCGATGCTTGGTTCATCCAAAATATACATAGAACCAACCAGCGCAGAACCCAATGACGTTGCCAGTTTAATGCGTTGATATTCGCCACCCGATAAGGTATTCGTTAAACGATTGAGTGTCAAATAGCCTAACCCAACCCGCTCCATATAGTCTAAGCGATTCCGAATCTCAATCAATATCCGATTGGCAACCTGTTGTTGCGTCTGCGGTAACTCAAGATCGCGGAAAAAAGCGGTTACATGGGTAAGCGGCATCAGGACTAGATCGGTAATGGATTTTCCGCCTACTTTTACATAGCTCGCATCTTTCCGTAAACGCGATCCCCGGCATTCCGGACAGGTCGTTTTACCCCGATAACGGGATAGCATCACCCGATACTGGACTTTGAATGTCTGGCTTTCAACATAGTCGAAAAACGAGTTCAGCCCGTCGAAGTAGGTATTACCCGTCCAGAGTAACTCCTGTTCGGCTGGCGTTAAGTCTTTATAAGGGCGGTGGATTGGGAAGTCGAAACGGATGCCATTTTTGAGAAGCGGTTTCAAAAACTCCTCGCTCATTTTCTCACTACGCCAGGGTGCAATGGCTCCTTCGAAAACAGACAGATTCTTGTCTGGAATAACCAGGTCAGGGTCGATACCCAACACTTTGCCGAACCCATCACAGCGTCGGCAGGCGCCATAAGGGTTATTGAACGTAAACAGATTGACGCTGGGTTCTTCAAAGACAATGCCGTCCAATTCAAACTTATCGGAAAAAATCCTCGACTCTCTGCCAACTATATCGACCCGGCAGCTACCCTCGCCTTCGTTGAAGGCTGTCTGTACAGAATCCGAGAATCGATATTGATTGTCTTCATCGGGCTGCCCGTTCTCATCGTAAAGCACAGTGCCGCGGTCGACAAGGATTTCCAAAGCGTTAGCCGATAAACGTTGTTCGACAGCTAATTCCGGATTATCGCCTGATGATTCTAAAACATCTTCAATCTGCAGCACGTTTCCGTCGGCTACAATTCGCGTATAGCCTTTTTGAAGCAAAATATTTAGCTCGTAAGCCAGCGTCCGGCCTTCTCGAACCCGCAAGGGAGCCATGATCATGACCCGCTGTCCGGCTTCATAACCATACATGTAATTAACGACATCCGTGACGGTATCTTTACGAACTTCGTGGCCTGAAATAGGCGAGTAAGTAACACCGGCTCTACCAAAAAGCAATTTCAGGTAGTCGTAAATCTCGGTGGACGTGCCTACGGTAGAGCGTGGATTTCGGGTCGAAACTTTTTGCTCAATGGCAATTGCCGGAGAAACCCCCTTAATGTATTCAACTTCAGGCTTTTCCATTCGGCCCAAAAACTGCCGCGCATAACTGCTTAAACTTTCGACATACATCCGTTGTCCTTCGGCAAACAGCGTATCGAATGCCAAAGAAGACTTTCCCGAACCCGATAGGCCGGTCAGAACAACTAATTTGTTACGGGGTATGGCTACATCAATTCCTTTTAGATTATGTACTTTCGCCCCTTTAATGATGATAAACTGCTTGGGATCAAGATTGTCTACAGAACGTATGGGCTCTCCGGTATGATTCCGAAATTCGGTTTCCGTGGTCTGGGTCATTCGGTGTTAATGAGGATAAACTCTATCTAGATTTTAACGGATTATTTCGAAATATGGTTTCTCCTGATTGCTTTTCTTACCCGACAAATGCAACGTTATTAGGTTCTTGTGGGTCCTCTACTAGCTAACGAAACAAATGAATTTTGCAGAAGAAGACATGATTCGGTTGAGCGTCGCGCTGATCATTGGTGGACTGATTGGCATTGAACGCGAATATCATGGCAAAGCCGCTGGGTTTCGCACCATGATTATGATTTGCGTTGGCTCGGCCCTGTTCACGATGGTTTCGGGACGAATTGGCGGGTCTGGTGATCGGATTGCGGCTAATATTGTGAATGGGATTGGCTTCCTGGGGGCTGGTATCATCTTTCGGGAAGATAGTCGCGTAAAAGGTCTGACAACGGCTGCAACGGTTTGGGCCGTATCTGCGTTAGGTATGTGCGTAGGCGCAGGACACTACGACATTGCCATTGTGGGGTTCGTGTTTATTTTGGGCTCGTTGCTGTTATTGGTTGGTTTTGCTAACCGGATACAGAAGTTGAACCAAACGCGGGATTATAAAATTGTAACGGCATTCCACAACAGGACATTGAACCAATACGAAGCGTTCTTTGAGGAGTGTGGGCTCCATCCAACACGAAATCAACAGCAGCGTATTGGAACCGAAATAATTGGACACTGGCGTGTTGATGGCTCCGAAAAAAATCATGAAAAATGCATTAATCGTTTGCTGAATGACCCTGAAGTAAAAGAATTTACGTTCTAATTTCGTTACTTAGTATAAGTTTTTATTTTGTACAAAACCAACATGAATCATATTCGAAAGTTACTGTTTATTGCGGCTTTGTTGAGTAGCAGTCTGGCGTTCGGTCAACTTACCGAAGACCCCGATGATCGTCGGGACCAGGGCCGTGACCCACTAAAAACACAAACACCCGAAGGGCGCCCATTGCCATTTGGTCAACGACTCCGGTTTGGGGGCGGGATTAATGGATTTCAATTCGGCAATCCATTTAGCATAGGGGTTGCGCCTGTTGTAGCGTATCAGGCTACCGAGCATTTAATTGTTGGCGTTAGTGCTACATATACGTACACACGCTACAAGCCAGGGTACATTTATGCAAATCAGGGGGTTACCATCAACCAGTATGGCGGTAGAGGCTTCCTAATGTATGAGTTTATTCCAAGTATACTACCCAACCTGTACCTGCATGGTGAGTTACAAAGTACCACGTATCAGAGCAAAACAGATCAGGTGGCGGGTGCCTATACCGGTACCGTTACAGCTCCACTCGTAGGGGTTACCTATATGCAGCCCATTTCCCGACGATTTGGGGTTAACCTGACGGCTTTATATAACTTAAATTATAAACCAAGCGATCCGATCTCCTATCAGGTGTATGGAGGCACGCCATTTGTGCTCCGGCTATCGTTCTTTTAGGCATTCGCGAAGGAAATACAGAAAGGGGTCAGAGAGACATAGCCGCTCTTTGACCCCTTTTCGCATTCTGGTCCTTTTCGCTAACTTTGGCCTGACTTATTGTATGCGATATGCTCTTCAGTTCGGCAATTTTTTTGTTTTTATTTCTCCCTTTCTTTCTGATTATCTATTACTTACTGCCCCGTTACTGGTTAGGTATACGCTGGACGAATGCTTTTTTATTCGGCGCTAGTTTATTGTTTTATGCATGGGGCGAAGGGCAAGTTGTGCTGGTATTGTTATTGTCGGTGTGCATTAATTTTCTGGCTGGATGGCTTGTTGAAAAAGGACAACGACGGACGGGGGTTCTGCTATCGTTAATTGGTAGTTTATCGTTACTGTTTTATTATAAGTACGCCAATTTCCTGGTTAATTTGTTACACGGGTTGGCCGAGAATTTAGCCCTTTCCGTTGCCGATAAACTGACTTTAGCACCTATTGCACTCCCAATTGGCATTAGTTTTTACACGTTTCAGGGTATTTCCTATACACTTGATATTTACTGGGGACGTATCCGGGCCAATCGGAGCTTTCTGGACTATGGCACCTACGTGGCTATGTTTCCGCACCAGATTGCGGGACCGATTGTTCGGTATGCCGACATTGCTCCTGAACTGACTGATCGGTCGGTTAACCTCGAAAAGTTTGGTATCGGTGCGGAACGATTTATCATTGGTATGGCTAAAAAAGTTTTGTTAGCCAATACGTTTGCCAGCGTTGCCGATACAATTTTCAATGCTCCTGCCGATAGTTATCCAACCGAAACGGCCTGGCTGGGCATTATCGCTTACTCGCTTCAGATTTACTTCGATTTTTCGGGCTACTCAGATATGGCCATTGGGCTGGGAAAAATGGTTGGCTTTGATTTCAAAGAGAATTTCAACTATCCGTACATCGCTCGTTCTATTCAGGATTTCTGGCGACGCTGGCATATTTCTCTATCGAGCTGGTTTCGGGATTACCTCTATATTCCACTGGGAGGTAATCGAGGCAGTAAAATCCGAACCTATCGCAATCTACTGATTGTGTTCGCGGTAACGGGCCTTTGGCACGGAGCTAGCTGGAATTTCATTGTTTGGGGTCTTTATCATGGTCTCTGGCTATTGGTCGAACGGGCAGGGCTGAGTAAACAACTGGAACGAGTATGGCCACCCATTGCCCATGTTTACTCGTTGTTAATCGTGCTGATCGGCTGGGTATTCTTCCGGGCCGAAGACTTGACATCGGCACTGGTTTATTTACAGAAAATGGTGGGCTTGGGCTCCGTGAGTCGGGTGGCTTTTCCACTAAACTATTTTCTTAATACAGAGGTTTGTGTGTCACTATTACTTGGGATTATACTAGTCACACCTGTTTATCACCATTTTCAGGTTATTTGGAATCGGCTATTGTTACGCGCGGTTGTACTACCCGCTCAGATTACGCTCAATATGATCTACGTGGTGGTCGGGCTCGTTGGGCTGTTTGTTTTATCAGTAGCGTATCTGGCCGCTGATAGTTACAATCCATTTATTTATTTTAGGTTTTGACAGGATAGCGCTTCTCACTAATGATACAAATACGATCACGTATAGTCGCTGTTAGTTTTGCTATACTCTTGTTATTGCCAACAATCGATAAACTAGTTGGCCTATCTGCCTGGATTCAAAGTACCGAAAACAGACAGCCGGCACCTCTGCCATCATTCCATTTTCCGCATGTTCGGCAGTTTGTTGTGTGGTTTGATCAGCACTATAAAGAGAATTTCGGTGGTCGAAATGCATTGTTTTATATGTATAGCCGCCTGAAATACAAGGTATTAGGCCAATCTCCGTTGCCCGAAAAAGTTGTTGTTGGCAAGGAGGGTTGGTTTTATCTGGGCAATAGCTATAACAAAGTTGTTGACCAGCACCGGGGATTAGTGCCTCTTTCCGACAAAGAGGCTTCTCAGATTGCGGAGCATCTGACCAAACGGCAGCAAGAGTTGGCCAAACAGGGGATTAAATTTTATGTCATGATTGCCCCCGATTCGCATACGATCTACCCCGAATATCTGCCCGATCATTTACAGCAAAGCAACGAGTCGTCGCGACTTGATGTATTGAAGCGAGCCATGGTGAAGACAACGGTTCCCTTTATCGATATTCGGGATACGCTCCTGGCTGCCAAACGCACGCATCGGGTATACTATCAGACGGATACGCACTGGAATGATTATGGCACGCTGGTTGGTTGTGTAGCACTTCTGAATCGTATCCGACAGGATAAACCAGCAACGCCATCAGTGCAGCAATCAGATTACCATATAAAACAATGGGCGGGCATAAATGGCGACCTGACCCGAATGTTGATGTTGCAGGATAACGTGGACGAAAAAATTGCCTATGAAATCCGCCCAATGCATAAGCTGACTAGTCGGGAAACTGCCGTTGTGCCTCGCGAAAAAAATCCCCTTCCCTCTCACCGTTTCGCTGGATCAGGAACCGATCGACTACTCTTCATTGGGGATTCGTTTAGCATTAGCATGATGCAGTATTTGCCGGCCTATTTTCGAGAGTCTTATTTTGTACGAGATGGTAAGCTGGACGATGAAGCCATTCATACGGAACATCCTACTATTCTTGTTCTTGAAATTGTTGAACGAAACATTAGCCAACTAGCCACATTTTGATTGACTGAAATCAGGCTTTTCGATCGTAAAAAATCCTCTATTAGGTCAAATAATGACGAACTGCTGGGGTTATTTCCAATCGGAATTAACGTGAGTTCGGAATTAGACAGGTTGAACTTAATCGCCAATTTTACTGAAATTTAACCCAAATTAAGTCGGAAATCTGTTGCATACCGGCATCATTTGGGTGGGCGGCTACCCCAGGGTTTGCATATTGGCTGGCAAAATATTGACTCTTGCCGACCATACTACTTAAATCAACCAAGGGATACGCTTTTTCGGCGGTTACTTTTCGAATGGCAGCGTCTGCTAAAGGGCGATCCCAAACGGTGGTCGTTATAACTATCTGAACTAGCTGCCCATTCGTTGTACTAACCTGCTTTAGTCGATCCAGTAGCTGACGAAATTGCCCCTCAAAATTACGTGATGATACATCCCCATCGACTACATTCTCTCCAAGGCGAATAAGGATTAGGTCAGGTTTAAAGCTTTGCAGCGGCTGATCGAACTCATCCATAGCATACGTTGGTTTGCCAAAATCAAGCTCAATACCAACACCAGACTGAAGCTGAACGGTCATGGTTGGATTCAAGGTTTGTAGTCGAGCGGTAAGCAAATGGACGAAATCTTTTTCCGGGGCAGAGGCCGCCATGCCGTTAAAGTTGTACCAGCCTAAATCGGGCGCTGGTCCATGACTCATAATGCTATTTCCAATAACAAGCATTCGCTGATAAGAAGGGGTAAAACTTCCCTGCAATAAAGGTGATAGTTGTTGATTCAAACGCACGCGAGCAACAATGTTTACTTTATTGTCGATCACTACCTGGTCGCCAGTTGTCCAAGTGCTTCCATTGTCTTTGGAATATTCTATAACGGCCCCTGCAGGAAGGCTAGGAGACGTAATTTTTAGCGTGTCTCCAAAAGGAATTACGTTAGATGATTGCTTGAATGAAGGAGCGGCCAGAGCAGCCCCTCCGCCTGATCCTGGTAGTATGCGTCGAACTGTAATTAGTACGCAATGAGGATCGCAGGGTTGTGCTAAAGCGTTTGTTGTACACAAACAACCTAACAAGCCTAAGATCGTACACTGTATAAAGAATTGAATTTTGAAAAAAGGGAATAATTTATTCACTATCATGAGCTGTATAGTCACTAATAGATTCCTGCTAAAACTGTGCCATCTTTATTAGAAGTGTCTGTGCGTGAACAGTTCGTATTATTCTCCTCGAAATCACTATTTCCGGCTAATGAAGGTTGTTTAAGCCTATTAGTAACGTTTTTTGATATTTGGTAACAAATAGTCTTTATTGAATTTTAACCCAAATTAAATCTGAGATTTTTTGCATACCCGTGTCATTTGGGTGGGCAGCAACGCCAGGATTTGCATATTGACTGGCGAAATATTGTGGCTGCCCGATTAGACAACTCAAATCAACGAGTGGATAGCCATTTTCGGCAGCCACCTTTTTGAGTATAGCATCGGTGGCTGGATGCTCCCATACGCACGTCGATATAACTATCTGAACTGGCTGATTATAGCCTCTGCTAAGTTGTTTCAGACGTTCCAGGAATTGGCGGAACTGCCCTTCAAAATTGCGGGTCTGGACATCTCCATCAACTACATTCTCCCCAAGTCGAACGACAATCAAATCGGGCTTAAATGTCTGAAGGGGTTCTGTGAACTCATCCATCGTATAGGTCGATTTACCAAAATCAAGTTCAATACCCGCGCCACTCTGGAGTCGAACGGTCATATCTGGATTCAAGGTTTGCAACCGGGCTGTGAGCAAATGGACGAAATCTTTTTCGGGGGCCGAAGCCGCCATGCCATTAAAATTAGTCCAGCCTATTTCAGGCGCAGGTGCGTGGCTCATAATACTATTACCAACAATCAGCATTCGCTGATAATAAAGCGTAAAAGAGGCCGCCCTGCTCCGTGAGGGCTTATTTCCGACTCGGAAACGTGTTAAAATCTTTCCACCAGTTGTTAAGGTAAATTGCTGCCCAATTTGCCAGGTAGTTCCATTATCGAGCGAAAACTCATACACGGCCTGGGGAGGGAGCGTATCAGAAGCCAGTTTCACTATTGTGCTGAAATAGAAATTACCACCATTAGGAGAAAAGTGGGGAGGGGATGCATCTAACGTGTCAACGGCAACTGTTGTCGATGAGGCAGGTATAGTGGTACCACTAGTAGGCGTTGTAGATGATACCCCTGTACAGGAACAGCTAGTTGTAGATGTTGGCGTGGCTGTATTCGTGGGTGGAATAATATTTCCGACCTGTGCAGGATAGTCTTTAACACAGCTACTTATAGCCACTACTATCATTAGAAGATAGGCTATTGCTGTAATTTTTCCTGCTGGTAACCAGAACATAAACTTTCGTTGAGTAAACATCAATCATTTGTTGGTTATATAGTACTAACGCAAATTACACACGCAAAGAAGACCGATTATGTCAGGTTATGCCAAATCGTTAGGACAGTGTCAGGAAATGTAGCACCTGATTTATTAATGCGTCTCCTATATTTGTACAAATCCACCGTCCATTTAGAATGTTATTTAGTTCTGCTATTTTTCTATTTCTCTATTTTCCAGTCTTTAGTCTGGTTTACTATTTGTTGCCTAATTATTGGCGTAATACGTTTTTATTTTTTGCCAGTTTACTGTTTTATGCATGGGGTGAGAATATCGTTGTACTTGTCTTACTACTATCCATATGTATTAATTTTTCGGCAGGGCGTCTTATTGAAAATGGTTACCGCCGTATTGGTTTGTGGGTGTCGTTAGGGGGTAGCTTATCCCTGCTGTTTTATTACAAATATGCTAATTTCATTGTCGGTTCGATACGCAGTTTAGCCGAAAATCTGGCGATACCAATGGCTGAGAACTTGACAATACCAGCCGTTGTACTCCCTATTGGTATTAGTTTCTACACGTTCCAGGGTATTTCCTATACACTTGATATTTACTGGGGACGTATCCGGGCCAATCGGAGCTTTCTGGACTATGGCACCTACGTGGCTATGTTTCCGCACCAGATTGCGGGACCGATCGTTCGATATAGTGACATTGCTCCCGAATTAACGGAGCGAACTGTTACCCCCGAGAAATTTGGTATGGGGGCCGAACGATTTATTATTGGCATTATTAAAAAATTGCTGCTGGCGAATACATTTGCCAGCGTCGCCGATACAATTTTTAACGCTCCTGCTGATAGCTATGCTGCCGAAACGGCCTGGTTGGGCATTGTCGCTTACTCACTTCAAATCTATTTTGATTTTTCGGGCTACTCAGATATGGCCATTGGGTTGGGTAAGATGCTCGGTTTTGATTTCAAAGAGAATTTCAACTATCCATATATCGCCGTGTCCTTACCCCGTTCGGTGAGCCAGTTTTGGCTGGATTTTAAGCCGCCTGTCGGTATTCGACTGGTGTAATAAACTTTAATGCTTGGTGGGGCCGTTCAGTGTTGTATTCCAACAGTCACCCATCTACTATTTGTCTTACTTGCTTGATACTGCTAAAAACATGTGCATCTAGAACTTCTCGCCGAAACGTTCCGTTGAATCGTTCAATGTAGGCATTCTGGGTGGGTTTGCCCGGCTCGATCCAACATAAATCAACGGTGTGGTCCTTACACCAATCCTGCAACGCTTGGCTAATAAACTCTGGACCATTATCACTCCGTAGCCGCTCTGGCTTACCATACCGCTCAACCAGTTGAGCTAATAATCGGATAACCCGCTGAGCTGGCAGTGAATAATCCACCTCGATACCAAGGCCTCTCTATTGTAATCGTCAACTACATTCAGCGTTCGGAACTTGCGCCCACCGGTTAAATTATCCGACGTAAAATCCAGCGACCGCTCCGATTTCTATGGATTAAGCAAGGGTTGTTGTATAATTTTTGTCATATTTTTCACCCCGGCATACAACAGCACAAACGCGATGAATCAACTTGTTGCGAGCAGCATTAATGACTAACATTTTCGGCTTGCCCTCCTTCAACTTGCGGGCATAGTAGTCCTGAAGGTCTCCCGTTACCTGGATGGTCGATATGGTGCGGCACCGGCCGCCCGGCCAAATGGATCAAGGCCTTCAGTCGTTTACGTGCTTGATAACTCACTTTCGTCCGGCCTCGTATGCTACTGCCAGAGCGGTAGGCGAAGGGAGCTACCCTTGCATGGCAGGCCAGTTTTTTAGGATCATTGATGGCCTGCATCTCATTAGTGGCCAACAGCAATTCGGTAACAATGACGGGGCCAATGCCTGGTACCGATATCATTAAATCAAATAACCGCACGGGCGGCCCCGTCTTTTAGTCGGGCATCAGCCTGGATAAGTTCATGTACCTGTCGTTCGACTGCTTTTTGCTCTTCTTTGAGAGCGGCCAGTGATTTTTTGACATTACCTTTCAAAGTTCTTTGTAGCGAACGGCTTATAAAGGAATCTTGCTCGGCAACAGGAACTGCGAGTAGGTTGTAGGCTTGGTTAAGCCGTTGACGAGTCGCACTGAGAGCGGCCAGTTTCTGCATTACCTCCCGAGGTGGTTGCCAAAGCCGCATCTGATCGCGAAAACGCCGGGTGGCTGGTGCCATAAGCATACTGAGCAATGCGTTGAGCATCGACTTTGTCGGTCTTGCCCCGTTGCATCCCTCCGGCTTGTTTGATTTGCAAGGACGACCGCACGGGCGGCCCCGTCTAGCCAAATTGCGAGCTTTGGCTCGTAGAGCAACTCCAACAAATGGGCGTTATAGATTCCTGTGTGCTCCATGCAAAACACAGCCTGAGGTAAGTTCCAGTTCGGTAATGCCTTTACCTGCATCAAAGCTTCTTTGACTCCCTTGAGGGTATTGTCAGTGTGCATATTCAGAATGATACCGTGTTGCTGGGTATAAACCGCCCAGTCGAGGCCGGGCGGCCGGTGCCGTGTCTTTGGCAATGTCAATACCGATGAAGTGATAAAAGTCCATCTGATTAGTTAGTTTTGAGTGAAGCGTCAACTCCTTGCTTTTACTCGACCGGCAGCGGCCGACCGCCTTTTGTGGGCCACCAACCCAATTCTTTATCCGAGTCTACAGCAATGGAAAACAGAGTGGGACTAAATCGGAGCATAGGTCTGAGTCCTCGGCGACCCGATAGGGTACCCTACTCTGGTTGACTACTGGCAACTTACCAAATCTTAGAATATTACCAGCCCACAAACCTAAAGGGCGGCCCGGCAGCATTGATTGCAAGCCGTTGCTTTGGTTAGCGGCTTACTTACAGCATCGGGTAGTCGTTTCTTAGTTCGTCGCCGTAAACCTAATCCTAACTTTCTGTACAAACGTCTGATTCGCTTATGATTCACTAGTTCTCCCTGCTTGCGCAACCGGCGATAAATCTTCAGTACGCCCCACTGTTTGTATCGTCGATCCAACTACTCAATCCGACTACTCAGTGCTTTGCCTTCCGCTTTAATGGCCACTGGTTCTGCCAGCGCATTACGGCTTAGACCCACCCAACGACCGCACCGGCGGCCCGGAGGCTTTGCGTTGACTAATCTGTTTCTGATTAACCATCCACTTGACCATTACTCGACGCTCAGCGGGCCCTACCGCAACGGCGGACCGGCACTTTTTTGCCAGAGCCTCCTTGATGACTTCGTTTTGTAAACTTAGCTCGGCGTACATCCGCTCGGGCGGCCCCATTTTTGAGCCGCCGGTTTTCGTCCTCCAATTCTTTCAGCCGTTTGACTTCCGAAACCTGCATGCCGCCGTATTTAGCTCGTCAATTATAAAATGTGGCCTCGCTGATTCCATGCTCACGGGTGATCTGAGCAACTGTTTGGCCGCTATCCTGTTGCTTAAGAATCGCGACAATCTGCGATTCCTAGAATCGTCCTGCTTTCATTTTCCCTTTGTTTACCAGTGAAATTTAAGTGTTTTACTCTACTTTTCACTGGCTCACTTTTAGGGGTTCAGGACACGAGGCATTTGGTTAGCAAAATGGCTGCTTTCTGAACTAATCCGCAAGCAGATTTGCGGCAAACCATGGTTCAAAATAGTTGTGCAACAGCCACAAGCGTTTAATGAGACGGATGCGATGCTCAACTTTTGGTAACTTGCTCCAAAATAGTACCTTGCGGCAAACAAATCGCTCTGATGAGTCTACATATGCCCAACCAACATCTACTATCGAGTCAAGTACCAAGTGGTTAAGGTAACCTTCAAGACCACGAGTAGACTAGGTGTAATCCGATCACTGTAGTAGATATACAAGGTAGGGTCTCAATTACCTCAAAATCCCCGTTTCTTAAATGATTTATTCCTAGATGGTGATGATTACTAATGCGTCGGAATGACAAAAAGTAACCTGACATTTTCTACAAAAGGAAAAATTAGTAAAGATTACCAGTATAAAATTAGTCAATCGTTTTCGCCTATTTTTTTATAGGCAAACATGAACTGATTTTGGGCGTAAAGGATTGGTTCGTATAGACCGTATATGCGTTCAATTGAAACAATGTATCGGTTTTAGGCATTGAGGAGGTTTCCGCTAAATGCTGCGGGTCAGCTGTTGGTATAATAGCAATGTCGGCGGGACGATAGGCGTTTCCTGTTGGCCAGATTTCATAATGCTGATCAAAATACGGTACTAGATAATCGGATACAAATACGCTCGAGCGCGGAGGTAATTGGTCGGCAATGCATTGGGCAACTGCAAGATCAGCCGACTGAAGTAGAGTAGCATTTTTTTCAGGAGCCAATTGATGTCGTAGTAAACTTAGCCAATCTGCCAAAGGTGGAATATCAGGACGCGCCCAATACAAAATTGGAATCTGTATTAACCAGAGTACCATCAATGTAACTCGTGTAGTCGAGCTAATCTGATCTGGCAAACGATTAGCAGAAAATACGATACATAAGGTCAAAAAAGCACTTACAAAAGCCCATAGAAGTACAAATCGTGGTGGCCAGGTGAGCGATACAAGATAGAATAGGGTTTGTCCGTAATATAGAGCACTCTGGACAAAATTTAGGGCTATCAATATCCCCAAACCTAACCCAAAGACAATCACCCAACTGACCACAACTGAACGACGTTGCGACTGAGCTAACACGAGCAGCAATCCAGCCGCTGGGCTAATTAGTAACCCAACCGCACCAAACAATTTGAGCATTTCCTTCCAGAAAGCCTTCGTTCCTGCATTTTGAGCTAGCTGCGCAAGCGCTATCTGTAAACGAGGTTCAGGAGCGCTATTCTTTGCTGAAAGCCAAAACATGCCGATTAAGAAAACAGCTACCCACCCTAGACCAATAGCCCAAAAACGCCATTGCTTAATCAAACCTAGTAACGAGCGCCCCGATTGCTGCAAATACGACATGGCAAACCAGCTTATATGAATGAGTGCCGCCAAAACAGCACCGTCTTCTTTTACCAGGACCAGCAATAAGCTAGTTAGAATAACCAAAATCGACCGATATGCTGACTGACTTAACAAAGCAAGCACAAAGAACAAAGCAAAGGGCAAATACGTCAATTCTGTATGCCAACCAATATTCGGATGATCATTGAGCCAGAATGCCACAGGTCCTAATAAAATAACTATCAAGACACTATAGCGTGCCCAAGCTGGAATGTCCCGGATGCGTAATCGCTCATTTAAAAGTAAATAACTAGCTGTTAGTAAGCTCGCTTGCACCAGAAATAAACCATAAGCTCCCCATAGATAGCAAAGCGGTCCCCATAACAGGATGGTATAGTAATTATGGATTCGATGGTGAAATCCCCAGATGTTGTCGTACATAAATGGACGGCCATCCAGATAGCTACACGACATCTGAATAAACGCATACATGTCATTAAATGTGTAGCCTAACGTTTGGAAGCGAAGGCCCTTAAAAAGAAAAAAACACACACCGATAACAAAACCGACAAGCAATCGCCAGTTACTTTTAAGCATAATTTACTAGTGTAGGACAAGCCTATTTATCAGTTGCGTTGAGGATCGTTTTCTAAGAATATCAATAATATGACTTCATTTCCTTGCGAAAGTAGGCTTTATTTGCCTCTTTTATCAACAGTTTTAAGTTTCTTTCACAGGATTTTTCTTATTATGAATGAAATCATTGACCTTGAGGATGAACCTTTAGCGACTACCCAATCATCCGTACAGGGGGCTGAACGCGAACAGTGGATTCAACGTAACAACTATTATTACCGTATTTTAGTCGACTTTCTAAACTATACTATTCCCGCGAATAGCTCTATACTAGAGTTAGGCTGCGGCACTGGGTATCTATTAAACCAATTACAACCCAGCCGGGGCGTTGGTATCGATAGTTCGTCAGCTTTAATCGATTACGGTCGTAAAAAGTACCCCAATCTTACACTCAAGGTTGCGGATGCTAACCACTTAAATTTAGCAGGCGAGACATTCGACATCGTTCTGATCAGTGACACAATTGGCCACTTCGACGATGTTCAGCAAGTATTCAAACAACTTCACGGCGTTTGCCATCCTGATACCCGGATTTTGATTACTTACCGAAATCAGTTGTGGACACCTATACTCAATATCGCTCAAGCGATTGGGTTAAAAATGCCGGAACAGCGTCAAAATTGGCTAGATCGGGGCGACATTGAAAATTTGCTAGATGTAACAGGCTTCGATGTTGTCCGGAATGGCCGGAAATTCCTACTGCCTCGCTACGTACCCCTTGTTTCCGGTTTATTCAACAAATACATCGCGAATCTTCCGCTGTTCAACCGCCTGGGCTTATGTACATACATTGTAGCTCGGAGTATGCAGGATCAACGTTTTGCTACTGAGCGGACAGTGAGTGTAATTGTACCGGCCCGGAACGAAAAAGGAAATATTGATGCCATTGTCCGCCGAACTCCAGCGATGGGAAAACATACGGAACTGATTTTCGTAGAAGGCAATTCAACCGATGATACATGGGCTGAAATTCAACGGATTACAGCACTTTATAGTGCTACCCATGACATTAAGTGCGTTCAGCAGGACGGCAAGGGAAAAGGCGATGCCGTTCGAAAAGGCTTTGGCATGGCAACAGGCGATATACTAATGATTCTAGATGCCGATATGACCGTTCCGCCGGAAGATTTGCCTAAATTCTATGAAGCGATTGCTAGCGGTAAGGGCGAATATATCAACGGAACCCGCTTGGTATATCCAATGGAAAAAGAAGCCATGCGAACCCTCAATCTTTTGGGGAACAAATTCTTTTCTATTGCCTTCTCCTGGTTGCTCAACCAACGTATTAAAGATACACTTTGTGGTACCAAAGTGTTAACAAAAAAGAACTACGAGCGACTTATTGCTAACCGGTCTTATTTCGGCGATTTTGATCCCTTCGGCGACTTCGACCTTATTTTTGGGTCAGCAAAACTTAATCTTAAGTTCGTTGAAATTCCAATTCGCTACCGTGCACGTACGTATGGCGAAACCAATATTTCGCGATTCAAACACGGCTGGCTCCTATTAAAAATGACGTTTTTTGCCCTGAACAAAATCAAATTTATTTGATCATACAAGCTCGTGGAGTAAGGCAATCTACTTCTAAGGGGGAGGAGGCCGATTTACATGATAAGCAAGCGCTACGGCGGGCGGTGAGTTTTATAGTTTAAATTGTCGGCTTATTGATAGTCAGTAATTTATCAAAAAGGATGTCTTGAAAGTTGCCTCAAAAAAGGCTAATCGATTAATGGCTACTGGGATTTGGCCGGCATCCCAAACGTACCCAATGGGTTCATAAGTGGAATTTAAGCAACTTTGAGAACAGATATATAAAGACCATCTCTCCGATAATTCAAGGCAGAAATCACTCAAACGGCTCAGATTATTTATTAACCATATAAACTAAATTCATTGCCCAATCAAAATTCGCTTAGAAACGTCAAAACTAGCAGCTTGCACACGTATTATGTAAGGCCCAGACTGCAACCCCGTTAAAACAAACTGTTTACGCTCGTCGAAGACCGCTACAGTTGTTGTGAAAATATGTTGGCCAGTCAAACTAAGAACGTGTTGGGGAATTATCTTTGGTAACTAAGTTAAATTCGCTGAAGCATTAGTTGAATATTGGCCAAATACAGCCAACTCACCGAAGATAATAACGTATACTCGTAATCTTTGACGATTCGGCGGAAGAAATTAGTCCAAGCAATGCTGCGTTCGACTACCCAACGCTTGGCAACGGGCACAAAACCTTGGGCTGATTCGGGACGCGATGCTTTCTCAAAGTCAATTGACCAGTCCGATAAGGCGTTGGCAAAAACGCCATTGTACGACTGATCGCCATACACTTTTTCTAAGCGCTCGCCTGCCCGCCAAAGAATATCACCAATGAGCGAAATGGCAGCGGGGCCATCGGCTTGATTGGCCACATGCACATTAGCCACCCAAAGGCGACCTTGCGTGTCTACTACCAATTGTCGCTTGCGTCCGTTGACGCGTTTGTTGGCATCGGTGCCCCGGTACTCACAGATCATAGGACTTAGTTTAACGCTCTGTGAATCAATGCATAGGACGGAAGGATAAGCTTCTTTCCCAACTCGTTGGCGATCCAGTTGATTCAAGGCTGTATTGATTCGCTCGAAGGTGCCATCTTGTTTCCATTGGTCAAAGTAATAATAAACCGCCTGCCAGTTAGGCCACTCTTCAGGCAGGTTACGCCACTGTCCGCCAGTTCGTAGGAGCCACAAAATGACGTTGATTATCTGGCGTAAATCATGCTTTCGTTTGCGTTTGAGATTAAGAAAAGGCGAAATTGCGTCCCATTGGGAGTCGGTCAGTTTTGAGAACTGTTTGGTCACGGCTTTGCATTTTGGTCGATACAAAGTTGGCACGACTCTCAATTGTTCTCAATTCCCAAACACATTCTAAAAATTGTTACGGTAGCATTCGTCAGATTCTCTTGGGTCTCCAAGAGAATAAGCTTATTAAGAGTAGGATTGGGATAAATGCTAAGCCCTCTGTTGCTTAAATCGATTGTGAATGAAATAGGCGTTGAGGGATGCGAAAAGCAACTTAAGGTTGGGGAGTAAATTGTGGAGGAGCGAGCCGTGTACAATCCAGACTGGTTGGCTTTAATAATAGCCGATTGAAGCGATAACGAATCGGAACCTCTATACCAGCGAAACTGGGTTCCGTTCGAAGAACTGACAGCTTCCCGTGTATACGTACCTATGACATTTACAGTTGGTGGAGCGGGTAATGGACGCAGTTCCACGGTTGTGCTAGCTGCCTGTGCCGATAGGCAGCCATTTACATCTCTAACTTTAGCTGAATATACATCAGCGTTACCCGTAATGATTTGCCTTGTTGAATCATTAGTACTCCAGAATGAGGTCCCCCCGAATATTGGACCGCTTAAAGATTGAGGATCGGACGTTCATTTGTTCTTCTTTCAATGCCCTTTCCGACCTCATCCGGCGTCAGTCCGCCGAGTGAACTGTGAGGTCGAAACTCATTATATTCTTGCCGCCAATGCTCAATTTTTTCTCGAGCATCTTCCAGTGATAAAAACCAGTGAGCGTTCAGACATTCGTCACGAAAACTCCCGTTGAATGACTCAATGAGTGGATTATCAGTGGGTTTACCAGGCCTAGAAAAATCCAGCATTACTCCGTTATCATACGCCCATAAGTCCAGTGCCTTCGAAATAAATTCACTCCCGTTGTCCACTTGAATCCGTTCGGGTACAGCCAAATCTACGATTTTTAAGTGATTCACTGATGTTACGCAGCCTTAGCTAATAGAGTAGATTGACTTTTGAGACTGTTTAGATCTCGTAAGGCCAATTTCATCGCGTTTAGCGTCAGCAAACTTTTTAAGGCAAAATGATTTTTTGACGTGGATAACCGCAAGGCTTCCAACTTAACAAAGGCCAACATGGATAGAAAAAGATGATTGCTCTGAGAGCGCACCGTGTGGGCAGGTGAGCGGGAATAACCCGTGTTTGACTTGATCGATTTGTGAAATTCTTCTACTTTCCAACGACGGGCATATTGCGTTTGAATGCTGACTGTATCGGCCGTCAAGTCATTGGTTACCAGATAGAGCACCCCCTGTTCACGATCCCCGTCCGCTCCGGCGGCCCGGTTTGAAGACCTGCTTGGTCAGCAAGAGGGGAAAATCCACCCCGGCTACCCAGACGACAAGGCATTGATGCGCTTCGATAGCTAATGACTCAATCGACCGATACAGCCCCTGTTGTTGGTCAGCCCTTGAAAGTGCCACCTTGCGATTGCTTTTCAAGGGCATAATAAAGTGCTGGTCTAGTTCGGCGATATAAGCAAAATTCTCTGCAGAGGAAAACCAGGAATCTACCAGTACATACTTAAAAATGAGCTTATTGACCAAGCATTGGTGGATCAACCGGCGAAAACGTTCTTGCTTGCTGACTCCACTGACCCATTTCGTTTTACCCGTCTTGTGGTCTAGGATGGCCTGGTCTTTCTCAATCAGTTCATAAGCAACGGGTAGGGAATGAACTTGGCCGGTGTAGAGGGCTGTGAGTTGGTTGATGCCTTTAAGTGCTTTTTGCTGACAGTGGTCGTAATGAAAGCGGATGAGTGCATTTTGGTTCATGTACGCTTTGGCTTCAACGGTATCATCAAGGGTCAACACGGCGTTGGTGTCGGTAATTTGTTCGATAAAGGGGCGCACCACTTGCCAGAGTTGAGCCGAGCCATAGCTTAGTTGATGGAGGCTTCGGGTAATGGCATCGTGGGAAAGTTTGCCTTCGACTAAAGCTGACAAGCCGGTCGCCGTCGTTTGGCCTTGATTAACCAACAGGTAGTCCGAATACAGATCGAAAACGGGCGATACGAAGTGCATAGGTAATTTTTGTTAAATTTAATCAGTAAGCTGTCAATCTAAGGATGGCCTGCGTAACATCAATGATTCATAACTCTCACCACGTCTTCACCCTTTAATGACAGGCCGACATGGATGGCTAAGCACTGGCGACTATAATTATCCACTATAGTTAAGGCCCGGATTTTTCGACCATCAAACAACTGATCAGCCACAAAGTCCATGCTCCAGCATTGATGAATAGTGGAGCGTTGGGGACGTTCAAGCCGATGAGCCGCTGCCCGGTTGCGTCGAGGCCGCTTACTGCGTAGATTCAGCCCTCCTAGGCGGTACAGCCGATGCACACGCTTGTGATTATCCCGCCAACCCTCACGTCGGAGCAAGGTGAAAATGCGTTGGCAACCGTATCGAACCCTAGTTTCGGCAATCTCGCGTATGCGCTTTCTTAATATGGAATCGTCTCGCCGATGGGCTTTATAAAACCAGGTCGAGCGTCGAAGCAGAAGCACTGCGCAGGCTCGACGCTGCGAGATCCGATAGTCAGACATTAGGCTTTGGGCCAGCCCTCGCTTTTGAACTGGCCTTAGAGCTTTTTTTTTGACCACATACTGAAGCATCTGTTTGTCTAAGCTCAAGTCCGCTACCAACTGTTTTAGTTGCTGGTTCTCTTCTTCTAATTGACGCAGCCGTCGAAGTTCGGGAACCCCTAGGCCTCCGTACTTCTTTTTCCAATTATAAAAGGTGGCCTCACTGATGCCCATCTTACGGCAAACTTCTGCGACGACCGTACCGGTGTCGGCTTGGCGAAGCGCAAAAACGATTTGCGCTTCGGTGAATTTTGTCTTCTTCATAAGCGATTGTTTGATTGGTTTAAGGTATCAAAAATCGCCCGAACTCTCTACTTTAGGTTGGTCCAGTTTCCTGGGAGGAGGTCAACACTACTACTTGGCTTCGTACTGGCAACGCCAGTATATCTCCGTTTTCAGCGTTGGTGGTCTCGTATACAGGCACGGTTAGTATACACACCTGCGTTATACATAATGAATACGGTGTATGTTCTGGGTCTGTATGGTTTATTTATTATGGCTGTTATGTACTTAGCTGCGGATACGTATAATCCATTTATTTATTTCCGCTTTTGACAATGATCTCCACCGAAACTAGTAAAACGACTCTTGATGTTCACCCAAATTCTATGGAAAATGACCCCCACCATACGCCTAAACCAAAAAATCTAACCAGATATCGTTTTTTTCTTACAGGGTTCGGATTTGCTATCCTATTGATTTTGCCCGGTCTTGACCAATGGTTTAGCTTTTCATCCGATTTTCAGAGCACAGAAAAACATATACTGGCGCCTTTTCCAACCTTCAAATTTCCCCACGTCAACACGTACATCAGTCAGTTTAATCAATACTATAAAGAAAATTTTGGCTGGCGCAATGCGCTCTTTTATCAGTACAGCCATCTTAAATATGATGTATTGGGCGTTTCGCCACTACCTTACAAAGTCATTCTCGGTAAGAACAACTGGTTTTATCCTGGTAATGATTTAAATAATGTAGCCGATCAGCATCAGGGATTACAGCCGATAGAGCTGCAGACTTTACAGACAATTGTACAAAAATTGACGGCCAAACAGCGGAAGCTAGCTGCTCAGGGCATAAAGTTTTATCTGTTTATACCGCCTGATTCGTACACGATTTACCCCGAAAATTTGCCTGACTACCTACAAAATAATCGGGTCATATCTAATTATGATCGTTTAAAACAGTATTTGCTAAAAAATACGACCATCCCGCTTATTGACGTTCGTCCGGCTTTACTAGCTGCTAAATCCAGGCACCAAACGTATATGCAAACGGATACGCACTGGAATGATTATGGGGCTTTTATTGCTACGCTGTCTTTAGCTAATCGTATTCGGCAGGATTTTCCTGATATGCCCTTACCCAAAGAAAATGACTACTCTATTTGTGCTAAAAAGGGTTATTCTGGCGATTTAGTCACCATGATGGCACTTAATCGGGATATTTCGGATACGGTTAATTATCAGATAGATGCCCCACCTTATTTGCAAGTTAAGGAAGCAGGCCGTATTCATAATACAGAATTGGGCGGGTGGCCCTCTCAGCGATTCGTAAGTATGAATAAAAAATCGCCGAGCCTATTGTTCATAGGCGATTCATTTACGATCTCACTGGCGCAATTTGTCCCCAATTATTTTTTTAAATCTTACCTCGTGCGGAGTAATTTGATCTCAGATGAATTAGTTTTTTCTGAAAAGCCAGATGTTGTAATTTTTGAGATTGTTGAGCGAAACTTAGCTTATTTAGCGCTTCTATAGCGTGAAGAAGTCTGGCTAGCAATTGCATTGTTGAGCTGAACTAATTGATCGACGAAATATCTCCTTCCCTTTTTCATACTCCCCGAGTTAAAACCCGGCACAGGTCATTTATGCTGTGTTTTTTGCGCCGAGTTCTAACCGGGAGAGTATGAAAAAACTGATAAACTCGTTTTTAGCAGTGACTCCAGATTGCCAATTTCCGTATACAAAACGTAGCCCTTACAAAGTCGCCTACTCATTGTAAGGGCTGTTGTTCGTCTCTGCCAAATGCTTACTTGCCGGTCGTTGATTATGTGTTCGTATGATAAAATTTGTGAACAAAAATCCCATACGACTCTTTAATCTGAATGATCGAGCTTGACTAAAGTCCGATTTTGAGATAGATAGTAGGGCTATTTAGGCTAAAGTAAAAGGACTCAACGACAGTTTGTTATGGATGATATACGTGTACTGGCAGAAGGCTTACGTTTTCCGGAAGGTCCTGCATTTGATGCTCATGGAAACCTATGGTGCGTAGAGCAGGAAGGAGAAGGATTATTTTGTCGATATAAGGATGGGAAAACAAAACGTGTTCAGACGGGTGGGCGCCCCAATTCATTAGTTTTCAACAGGGGTGACTTATGGTTCTGCGACTCAGGGCAGAACTGTATACGGCGTTTGCATACGGATGATGAAACAATCGAAACAGTGATTAGTCATGTTAGCGGTCAGCCCCTGAATATGCCCAACGACTTGTTATTCGATGAGCAAAACAATTTAATCGTTACCTGTCCGGGACCGCCCGACGCTGGCCAGCAGGGCTATGTGGCGGTTTATTCGGCCGATGGGCTGGTTGAAATTATTGCCGATGGCTTACTTTACCCCAATGGACTTGCCTTTTATCCAGATAATCAAACGTTACTTATCGCTGAAACGCACCAGCAACGCATCTGGAGTGGTTATTGGGATACCGAGTCATTGAGCTGGGAAACAATTCGGGTGTGGGCAGATGTAATCGATACGCCTGTAGGTGCATCGATTCCGGGTCCTGATGGCATGACCCCCGGCCCCGACGGGAATCTTTATGTTGCTGTGTTTGGAGCAGGTATTATTCGGGTATTCTCGGCGGATGGGAGCTTTGTGCGTGATATTTCACTACCTGGCCAAAATCCCTCGAATTGTGTGTATGATCCGTCGGGAGAATTGGGATTAATTGTAACAGAAACCGAAAAAGGGCAACTGTTAAGCATCGTATAGTTCAAGGTTTCAAGTTCCATGTTTAAAGTTGACTACGATCAACATGGAACTTGAAACCTGAAATATTGAATTTAGCTTTTCAATTCGGCGATAACCGTGACGCCCCCTTTGGTAATGTCGCCGATTTTAGCCTTAATTTCAGCATCTAAAGGCAGGAATACATCCACCCGCGAACCGAATTTTATAAAGCCAAACTCATCGCCCTGTTTTACGGGTTGGCCCTCTTTCACGTACCAGATAATTCGACGGGCAACGGCACCTGCAATCTGACGAAAAAGTACTTGTACACCGGTTGAGGTTTCAATGACGATCGTTGTGCGCTCGTTTTCTGTGCTTGATTTTGGATGCCAGGCCACCAGATATTTGCCCGGAAAGTACTTGAAATAGCGTACAATGCCTGATACCGGATTACGGTTAACGTGCACATTGAGGGGAGACATGAAGATGGATACCTGCCGCCGACGATCTTTAAAGTACTCGCCTTCGGTGGTTTCTTCAATCACCACAACTTTGCCATCGGCAGGGGCAATCACCTGCGTGTCGCCCAGTGTGAGTTGCCGGTTTGGAATCCGGAAAAACTGCACAACCAGTATAAACAGAACCAGACTTACCACGGCCAATAAGGTCGTTGCTGTTGGGCTGTCAGAAAACAGGTAGAAATAAGCGAGCAAATTCAGGGCTAGTAAAACCAGGCCTGTGGTTAGCATTATTGTATTGCCTTCGCGATGTAAACGCATAGAAAGATGTGTGATATATAATGTATGATGTATTCTTAATGTATCAAGTTCGAGCAAAATTATACATCATACCGTATACATCATACATTTTAAACTAAATCAATAGCCGCCACGGTATTTATAGGTACTTGCTACTTTATCGATAGCAACAATATAAGCTGCCAGACGGAGTGGTACCTGATATCGTTGCGATGTTTCAAATACACGGTCAAAAGCGTCTTTCATAACCCGGTCGGCCCGGCGGTTAACGCGGTCGAGCGTCCATTTGTAGCCGATCCGGTTTTGCACCCATTCAAAGTAAGAAACCGTAACGCCACCGGCATTGGCCAGAATGTCGGGTACAACTAATATGCCTTTGCTGTTGATGATTTCGTCGGCGCTGGCCGATGTCGGGCCATTGGCACCCTCTACAATCATTTTGGCCTGAATCGAAGCTGCATTGTCTTCCGTAATGACATCTTCCTTCGCAGCCGGAACTAACACATCGACTGCCAGCGAAAGCAGTTCTTCATTCGATATCTTCTCAGCTCCGCCAAAACCTTCCAGCGTTCCTTTATTCGAGTTCCGATAACTGACAGCCGCTGTAATGTCGATACCACTTTTGTTGTAATAACCACCCGAAATGTCGCTTACAGCAACTACTGTAACCCCACGTTCGTGGAGCAATTCAGCCGCGAATGAACCTACATTACCAAAACCCTGAACGGCTGCCGTGGTTCGATATGGGTTCATGCGAAGTTTATCCATCGCCGACAAGGCTGCTACCGTAACCCCACGACCAGTTGCCTCGGTACGGCCCAATGAACCACCCAGTACAAGTGGCTTGCCCGTTACCACGTTGTTAACGGTCATCCCTTTCGCTTTCGAATATTCATCTACGATCCAGGCCATTTCACGTGGGCCAGTGCCCATGTCGGGAGCTGGAATATCACGATCTGGTCCAATGACATCGAGCATAGCTACCGTATATTGCCGGATGAGCCGTTCAATTTCGCCTGCCGACATTTCGCGCGGGTTACAGGCGATGCCTCCTTTGGCACCTCCATACGGAATGTCGACAACGGCGCATTTCCAGGTCATCCAGGCTGCCAGCGCACGCACTTCGTCCAGATTAACAGCTGGATCAAGTCGGATGCCCCCTTTGGCAGGTCCAAGAATGTTGGAATGAATAACCCGGTAGCCTTCAAACACTTTTATTGTGCCATTATCCATCGTAACCGGTAAGCCTACAATGACCTGCCGGGCTGGCACTTTTAAGATATCATACATTTCGTCTGAAATGCCCACTAATTTGGCCGCAGCATCGAAGCGCGACATCATTGATTCGAGTGGATTCTCTTTATCTTTTATTGGGGCTGGTTCAATATATCCCATGACGTTAGATTAACTTCAGTTTTAAAACAAATTTGATGATGAAGTGTCCCACAAACTTAATAAATCATAGTCTATATTGTGAAAGGTATATTTTTTCTAAGATTAATATAATGTTAATAAACCAAATGATTCATAATAAATTCTTTTATTTACCAAAGGGTTATATATAAATAGAAAGACAAGGCCAAAGATTAGTTTGAGAAACGTTCTAATGTCAATTTGATAAAATTTAAGAAAAAAACGATCAATATTAGACGAATCATTGAAATACCGGATACAAAACATTAATTTTGTGGCTGAAACAGAGCACACCACCTAACGTAGGATTTAGCTATGGTTATGGACGAGAAAAAACGGTATTCGGAGGAAGAGCTGAAAGAATTTGAAGTACTGATTAGTCAGAAGCTTGACGCAACCCGAAGTGAGTTAAATTATATTAAAGAAACGCTTAGCAAACGGAACGACAGTGGTACCGATAACACATCAGGTAACTCTAAACTGCTCGAAGATGGTGCCGATACCAGCGAACGTGAAAATTTGAGCCAGTTAGCTGCTCGGTTGCAGAAGTTTATTCAGCAATTAGACGCTGCCATGGTTCGGATTAAAAACGGAACCTACGGCATTTGCAAAGACACCGGCAAATTGATTCCGAAAGAGCGCCTACGGGCAGTGCCACACACACAACAAACGATTGAAGCTAAATTGCGTCAGTCACGCTAGTTAGTGTTTGTATCAACTGCCGTTTGTGTATGACCTTATGTCTGGCATAAACAGAAGGTAGATTAGGAACATTGATTTTGGACGCTAGCCTATCCTCTTAAGATCTGGTTAGCAATCAATAGTAGTATCGAAACAGCTTCGGCGCACCAGGCGCCGAAGCTGTTTTTATTTTTATCGGTTTTTTGAACAAATTGAGCGGTTATTTGTAAATACCGGAGAGCATAATTAATTATTAACGACCATGTTGGAACATCTGGAAGAAATTCGGGAGAATATATTCCGTTATCTGGAAGCCCGTATCGAGCTGTTTACATTAGAAAGTCGGGGTAAACTAGAAGAAGGAGTTGTAGTTGGGATACATGGTATCGTACTGGCGCTGCTCAGTACAATGACGCTTATATTCCTGTTTATTTTACTCGCGGCTTACATAAATCAGCTGACAGACAGTAAGTATCTGGGCTTTTTGATTGTGGCTGGTTTTTTCCTGGTAATGACCATTTTCTGGCTAGCTGCTAAAGATTTCTTCAAAGCAAAAATTCGTGTGGCGGCTTATAGCGCTATGAAAAAGAGCCAGGAGAAGAAAAAAGAGGAGAAAACAGAAGCAGTTGAGGAGTTGATGGCGCAAACTCGTTCGTCGTTAAATGACTCGAATCGTATTTCTAATTAAACCAGGAATTTTTGCCAAGCTTCTGATAAACAAATAATTAATTTGATAAAGTGTAGCTCCTGTACACATTTACTATAACTAAAAATGGAAGATCCTAAAGTGTTATTTGCCGACACAACTGCCCGTCGGGCGCAATTGATGGCTGCTACTGAGCGATTTAAGTCATCAATTACCGATGGGGTTGAGTCGATAAAAGAAGATGCAACCGAGGTTGGGAAATCAGCTGTATTTGTCGCGGGTGCCGCTTTAGCCGTATATTTGGTGGTTAATGCTATTCTGCCGAAGTCTGATGAGTATCGGTACGCTGAGAAATATGGCGAACCAGACGAATTTGATGAGGAGGATTATGACGATGACGAAGAGCATGATCAACCGTCGACTCATAAGGCTATCCGGCAGCAAGCAAAAAAAGTAAATAAGTCGGCAGCTGCGAGTGGATTAATTGGAGGGATTATCACCTCTGTATTAACAAATATCGCTCGCGAGCAGCTAACTGGATTTTTAGCCCGCATCCGTACAAATAATGCCATCAATCCAACTGCCGAACCAACACAATATCACGAACGGGCTTCGACCGAGCCTGTTGACTACACTGCGCAATAATAGGCTATCTGGCCAAAAGGCGATTGGCGTTCTGCTCGACCCCGATAAAATCGAGCAGAACGCTTTAGTTAACTTACTTTCCCGCACAATTGAGTACCCCATTGACTTTTTTCTGGTTGGCGGAAGTTTAGTGACCGATTATCTGCACAAAGAATTGATTGCTGCCATTCGCCAGCATACCAACATACCGGTTATCCTGTTTCCAGGAAACCCGCTTCATATTGAACCGTCGGCCGATGCTATTCTATTCCTGTCTTTGATTTCAGGCCGAAATCCGGAGTTTTTAATTGGACAACATGTTATTGCGGCCCCGTTGCTTAAAAAAAGTGGCCTTGAAATTCTACCAACAGGCTATATGGTGGTCGATAGCGGTACGCAAACAACTGTCTCATACATAAGCGGAACAATGCCGTTACCTCACGATAAACCAGGTGTGGCAGCTTGTACGGCTATGGCTGGCGAAATGCTGGGTCTACAACTTATGTATCTGGATGCGGGTAGTGGAGCACGTCGGCCTGTGTCGCCTGAAATGATTGCTGCCGTTCGAGCGGTGGTTGATTTACCTGTTATCGTTGGCGGAGGTATTAATTCAGGAGAAAAGGCTTATCAGGCCTTAAAAGCTGGCGCCGATATGATTGTCATTGGAAATGGTATCGAGCAAGACCCCGATCTGTTGCCGCAATTATCAACTGTAGTGCGAGAGTTTAATCAATTAGATGTACGCGCTTAATTCATGAAACGATTTATTCTTGCAGCCCTGTGTTTGACTGGCACAGTTTATATAGCACCATCAGTTTGGTCAACAGCACAGGCCCAAAACCAAAAGGTTTATACCGTAGCTGAGCAACAGCCTGAGTTTCCAGGTGGGAAACCTGCTTTGAGCCTCTATCTGGCCGAAAACATAAAGGTGCCGGGGGTATTGGTGCGCAAAAATTACAATACTGGACAGGTAGCCGCCAAATTTATTGTCGATGAGCTAGGCTATGTACACGATGTGCGCGTAGTGACAAAACCTCTCGACAAAAAAACACAGAAGGGTATGGAAGATTTTATGGCTAGTATTATTACCGCCATTGAAAAAATGCCCCGCTGGGAACCTGGCGAAGTTGGTGGTAAACGTGTGCCCGTGTTTTATACGCTACCAATTGAGGTAAACGTACGTTAAAGGGAGAAAGGAGGAGAGGGTGGAAAGGAAAATAATTACAGTCCTTTCCACCCTCTTCCCGTTTCTCCCTCTTTTTATACATTCATCAGCGATTCCCGACGGCGCATCTTGCCAGCTGGAATGCCAAACATCATCTTAAAGCGTCGGCAGAAGTAGGCAGTGTCTTTATAACCAACTTCGGCACCAATAGCCCGAATGCTCTTCTTACTTGTTCGTAGAAGACCGACAGCCGCTTCCATTCGCTGATATTCGATATAATCCTGTGGATTGATACCGGTCAGCATTTTGAAATACTGCCCCACATAATCTTCCGAAACGTTAGCTACGTTAGCCAATACTTTGTTCGAAAGATCGCCACCCAGATTTTCTTTGATGTAAGCAAAGATGTCGATCAGGCGAGGATCTTTGAAGTACGTACTGTTCGTTACCAATTGCTCAACAAACAGGTGATTCTTCAGAATGTACCGAACAACCTCGATAACGATTTCTTCAGTTTTAATCTTGATAATCCGACCTTTACCGGCCAGATCAGTCATTTCCTCGGCCAGAATCTGGTCGATGGTAATGGCTAAATGTTCTTCCCGCTTAATAATGAAAGGCGGGACATCAAGTGAGTTGAAGAAGTTAACCGAATCGAATACCTTAGCCTCGAACGATACATAGCCGAATGAGTTCGGTAAATGCCCAATCAATTTTGGGTCATGGTTACCTTCCCAGTACGATTCGCGATGCGTCATGAACTCTTCGTTCGAGACGGTTTTCGGGTTTGTTGGATCGCCATAGGTAACGGTAACATGTTTACCGCCCGGAATGAAAAGCATATCACCAACTTCCACCTTTATTTTTTCATCGCCGATCGATACTTCACCACTATACAAAATCAACAATGTATTTTCAACATCGTAGAAGTTTTTGATGGTGATCGGTTGCAAAATCCGAATGTTGCGGGCCTTAATAAACTTTACGCCCAACGATTCGATAATTTTATTATAGTCTTCCATAGCTGAATGGAGTGTTCCGTAAACATAGGTTTGTACAAAGTTGCACAAAACTAATAATTTGTACAAAACTAATACAACTATAAAAGTTTCCAAAAAATAAAAAAAATAATGCGTATTCGCTTTGAACACGCATTATAGAGTAAGAAAAATTCTATTTTAAGGAAAAATACCCTATCGAATGAGTTCTCGAGCTATCACTAATTTTTGGATTTCAGATGTACCCTCGTAAATCTGTGTGATTTTAGCATCGCGCATTAATCGCTCTACATGGAATTCTTTTACGTAGCCATAGCCTCCATGAATCTGTACGGCTTCGGTGGTGGCCCACATAGCTATTTCTGAGGCAAATAGCTTGGCCATAGCCGCGGCCTGGATATAGTCTTTATGCTCATCTTTAAGCCGGGCGGCCTTATACACCAGTAAGCGAGCGGCCTCAATTTTGGTTGCCATTTCGGCTAATTTGAATTGAATAGCCTGATGTTCAAAGATTTGCTTACCAAACGATTTTCGTTCCTGACTATATTTCAGGGCTAACTCATAGGCCCCAGCAGCAATACCCAGGGCTTGGGCGGCAATACCTATCCGGCCTCCGTTCAGGGTCGACATGGCAAACTTGAAACCGAAACCGTCCTCCCCGATACGATTTTCTTTAGGTATTTTTACATCGGTAAACAACAAGGAATGCGTATCGGAGGCCCTGATCCCCATTTTATCTTCTTTTTTGCCAACGACAAAGCCGGGGGTACCTTTCTCGACAATCAGGCAATTGATACCCCGATGTTTTTTCTCCCGGTCCGTTTGGGCGATGACTAGGCAAATGCCGGATGAGTTACCATTCGTAATCCAGTTTTTAGTCCCGTTTACCAAATAATAATCCCCTTTATCTTCGGCGGTGGTGGCTTGTGAGGTAGCATCGGAGCCAGCTTCTGGTTCTGACAGGCAAAAAGCGCCTAAGGTTTCGCCTGTTGCCAGTCGGGTTAAATAGGTCTGTTTTTGCTCCTCGGTGCCAAATGCTTCGAGACCATAGCAAACCAGCGAGTTATTAACCGACATGATCACCGAAGCCGACGCATCGATCTTGGAAATTTCTTCCATGGCCAGCACATACGAAACCGTATCCATGCCGCCACCCCCATAATCGGGCGAAACCATCATGCCCAGAAAGCCCAGCTCGCCCATTTTTTTGACCTGTTCGGCTGGGAATCGGGCTTCATTGTCACGCTCGACAATGCCAGGTAATAACTCATTCTGGGCGAAATCGCGGGCAGCTTCCTTTACTGCCAGATGCTCTTCCGATAAATTAAAATTCAATCCCTGTAACTCCAGCGATGCCGTTGCCATCTGAATTGTGTTGTTTAAAAGGTTTGTTGTGAGTATTGATAGAACCGCACCGGCCTCTATTATGTAAGGAGATATATTTCACCTCAAAAATCATAATGGATCATAACGATCATAAACATCAGCGGTCTATGTGTAAATGTAATAAATTGTTGGATAATGGTATGCTTGCATACTATTTATTCGAACAATAAGGTAATTAACTCCGCCACACAAGCTGGTTTTGGGTCGCCTTTTACGTTGAAAATACATTCCGTAATAACCCGAAAGCCTTTGCTTTGAGCCTCTACGCTTTGCAATTGGACGCTCATCCGCAATCGGCTTCCAACGGGAACAGCATTGGTAAAACGAACTTTATTGGACCCATAGTTAATTCCCATCTTCACTGATTCAATTCGGTAGAGTTCAGCCATTAGCTTGGGGGCCAGTGATAACGTTAAGAATCCATGCGCAATAGGCATTTTATAGGGTGATAGTTTGGCCGCTCGTTCGGGGTCGGTATGAATCCACTGATGATCGCCGGTGGCTTCAGCAAAGAGATTGACCATTTCCTGCGTGATGGTCATGTACTCGGTTGTGCCGAGAGGTTGTCCAACGTGAGCCGAAAAGTCGGCCAGATTAGTGAAGGTTAGCATGGGTGTTCGGGTTTTTGCAACTTTGCTGGCTATGAGCGAGGCTACTGTTCAAACGTTTGAGCGCAAAGGCAAGTTGATGGCTTACCAAAAATTCGGAACGGGCCCGGCTGTTTTGCTGGCCTTCCATGGTTTTGGGCAAAGCCGCCTGGCTTTTACACCGTTAGAAGCATCGCTGGGTAATCAATTTACCATTTTTGCGATTGATTTATTTTTCCATGGCAAAAGTCAATACACGAGCGACGAGTTACTGACTAAATCAGTCTGGCAAGGGTTTATCGGTGCCTTTTTGCAGGAGCAGCACATCGACCGATTTTCGTTAATGGGCTTTAGTCTTGGTGGTCGTTTTGCTTTAGCGACTGTTGAGGGGTTTGCAGGTCGGCTTGATCAACTGTTCTTGCTGGCGCCTGATGGTATTACGCGAAGTCCGTGGTATCAGGTGGCTACAGGATCAAGTGTAGGAAGATGGCTGTTTCGTTATGTACTCCGGCATTTGTCGATGCTAACGGCCTTCGGTCATACGCTCACCCGGCTTGGCTTACTGAATCGAACGGTTATGCGCTTCGCCGAAATTTCGTTGGGTACTCCTGAGCAACGAGCATTAGTGTATAAAAGCTGGACTCAGTTTCGCCTGATTCAGCCAAATCTGACTGTTATCAGTAAGGTATTGAATGAATATAGGGTGCACGTACATTTTTTTACGGGTGCTTTCGACCGAATTGTTCCGGGCATCTACATTTTGCCTCTAACAAAACGCCTTCTTCACTACGAACTCACCGTTTTAAAAACAGGCCACAATCATTTAATTGAGTTGGCCGGAGAAGGGCTAAAAGTAAAAGAGTCAATGTATTAAGCACCGTATGGCGCGAGTATTTACTCGTGCCCATTCATAAACGCGAGCATATGCTCGCCATATTGAAAAGCACGGGTGAATACCCGCGCCAGAAGTATGTTATTTTAATGATCGCTGAATAACCTGCCACAGCCCCGCAATTGAGACGACAATTAAGCCAATAACCACAATTTGGGTCCAGGCACTTTGGTTCGGATTTTCCAGCAGCGTTTTGATCTCATGGGCTTCGTGACCAGACCAGATCGCCAATATGGTGCGGGGCGTCATGCCTAAAAAGCCGCCTAGTAGAATATTTTTGAGCTTTGCTCCCGATAGCGCAAACAGTAGGTTCGTCAGACCAAAAGGTAGAATAGGGGAGAGTTTCGCGAAAAAGATAACTTCTAACTCGTTGTTCAAAATCCGATCGAGTACCGATTGGGCTTTTGGATTTCGTCGAATAAAGGCCAGAAAACGCTCGTGATCGAGCCAACGGACGAGCAGGTTGATGAACAGAATTCCGCCGAAATTGATAACGAATAGGGGCAAAACAGCCTGCCAGCCGAGAAAATAGCCGAAAATCAGCGCTAACATGGTTGGGGGCGTTAAGCCTGCTGACGTAATGGCGCAGGTAATCGTAATACCTGCCCATTGCCAGGCCGTAAAACCGGCAATAGCAGCCTCATGAACTACGGCATAGTAGGTCAGTATAGAGGTAAATACAATTGGGGTTACCGATAAGGCGAGGCCAGCAAGGGCCGGGCCGGTAACCGATTTAGAAATAGTTAACTTCACACTGTATCAAACGGGGAAATGGGGATTGTGGTTTAAACCCTATCTATAGGCTCGGCTCTACATTGTATTCTTCGCTACCTTTGATCATGAAATTCGGAACCAAAGCCATCCATGCCGGTATTGAGCCGGACCCTACTACGGGTGCCATTATGACGCCCATTTATCAAACGTCGACTTACGTTCAGGAGTCACCGGGTAAGCACAAAGGCTACGAATACGCCCGTACGCAAAATCCAACGCGTACGGTGCTGCAAAATAACCTCGCAGCGCTCGAAAATGGCAAACACGGTATTTGTTATTCGTCGGGACTTGGCGCGACGGATGCGATTTTGAAACTATTTAAGCCCGGCGATGAAATCATTACCAGCAATGATTTATACGGCGGCACCTACCGAATTATGGTTCGGGTGTTTCAGGAATTTGGGCTGAAATTTAAATTCGTCGATCTATCGAATCCGGCTAATCTGGATGGACTGATTACGCCAGCAACCAAAATGGTCTGGATTGAAACCCCAACCAATCCGTTGCTTCGGCTAGTCGACATTGCGGCTATTGCGGCCATTACGAAACCACACAACATTAAGCTGGTAGTTGATAATACGTTTGCGTCGCCCTACCTGCAAAATCCGCTCGATCTGGGTGCTGATATTGTGATGCATTCCGTGACGAAATACCTGGGTGGCCATTCCGATACGGTTATGGGCGCTATTGTCCTGAACGATGACGAAACCGCTCAGAAACTAACTTTTATTCAAAATGCCTGCGGGGCCGTGCCGGGGCCGCAAGATTGTTTTCTGGTGCTTCGCGGTATAAAAACGCTGCACATTCGAATGCAGCGGCATTGTGAAAACGCAATGAAAGTAGCAACGTATTTACAACAGCATCCTAAAGTAAGCAAGGTTTATTATCCGGGTCTGGAGTCGCACATTGGCCATGAACTGGCGAAAAAACAAATGCGGGGTTTCGGGGGTATGTTGTCGTTTGAATTAAAAGGCGATTCAATGCCGGAAGCCGTGCGAGTCATGGAAAGCTTCGAGGTATTTTCCCTTGGCGAATCGCTGGGTGGTGTGGAGTCGCTTTGTACGCATCCGGCCAGCATGACCCACGCCAGCATTCCTAAAGAAGAACGGATTAAAAATGGCCTGAAAGACACGCTCATCCGGCTCAGCGTTGGTATTGAAGACGTTGAGGATTTGATTCAGGATCTGGAACAGGCCATTGGCTGAGATGGCAAAGTTTGAACTTTCTAAGCATGCACTTGAACAGATAGAACTGCGTAATTTAACTTTGGAAATGGTTGACTCAGTTCTATCTGCTCCCGATTCTATTTTCGAAGAGGGAGATGGTCAAAAAATTTATCAGGGTGTAGTTGAACGAGACACAAAAGACTATTTACTGCGAATTTTTGTTAATGGTACTAAAACCCCGAACTTAGTCAAGACAGTTTATCTCACCTCAAAAATCAAGAAATACGAATGAAAGTAAAGTATGATAAGGAAACAGATATTCTGTATATCAGTTTGAGCAATGAACCGATTGCCGAAAGTGATGAAGATAAGCCCGGTGTTATTTTAGATTACTCGGTATCTGGGGCATTGGTTGGTATAGAGCTACTGAACGCTTCCCAAAAAATGCCCAAGCCAACTAGTATTGAGATGGAATTGGCTTGATAAAAGCTTTATTTTATTAAACGGATGCGCTTCATTTTTACGCTAATTCTGGTTACGCTTCTAAAATCGGCGCTGGCTCAACTGCAGGATGGGTTTGTCCAGCGACAGGTGGCGCGAAATTTGAATCCTACCACGATCACCTTTTCGCCAGATGGGCGGTTGTTTGTGGTTGATAAAGACGGGAGCATCCGCGAAATTATCAACGATGTATTAGCCTCTGATCCATTTCTGACGCTGACCAATGTTGATACCTACAATGAGCGCGGTTTATCGGGCCTATGCTTCCACCCCGATTTCCCGCGAACGCCTTATCTTTACGTTTACTACACCGTAAAAGGGGCCGAGCACAACCGATTGAGCCGATTTACGGTAGTTAGTGGTGTTCCCGATCCGAAAAGTGAGAAAACTCTACTCGACTTCGACCCATTACTTGGGACAATTCACAATGCCGGTGTACTCCGATTTGGGCCTGATCGAAAGTTATACGTGGCCGTAGGGGAGGGCTCCAATGCCACAGCTGCCCAAAGTTTAAGCAGCCTATTAGGGAAAGTACTTCGATTGAATGATGATGGTAGCTTCCCCGCCGATAATCCGTTCGCGAATCAACTGGCGGCCCCGTACAAGGCTATTTACGCGCTGGGTTTTCGAAATCCATTTTCGATGGATATTAACCCTGTTTCCGGACAAATCCTGGTTGGTGATGTTGGTGGGGATTTGTTCGAAGAAATCGACGTGGTTCAAGCCGGAGGTAATTATGGCTGGCCGCTGATCGAAGGGCGTCGAACCAGTCAGGATGCACCCAGCAATTACGTAGACCCAATTTATGCCTACAATCACGATTCCGACTGTGCGGTAGCGGGTCTGGCGATTTATAATCCACCCACTGTTCGTTTTCCTGCTGAATACAAAGGACGAGCGTTTTTCGCTGATTACTGCGGAGGAACCATCAAGACATTGGACCCGGCAACCGGGCAGATAATCAACACATTCGTAACGGGAATTGATCGGCCTGTTGCACTGGCTACTAGTCCCGACGGATACCTTTATTACGTGGCTCGAGCTGGGCAGGGGGGAGGTGCTTTGGAAGATAACACCTCAAGCACGAACGGTTCGGTGTATAAAGTCTCATTTTTCGATTCGGGTTTACCGTATATCAGCCGCCAGTCGACAAGCGCCTTTGTTCCAGTGGGCGAAGCTGTCACGTTTGAAGTAGAAGCCGTTGGTCAGAAACCATTGATTTACACCTGGTATCGGAATGGAAAAGTAATCTCGGGGGCCAATCAAAGTCAGTATACACTAACTAGTCCTACTTTGGACGACAATGGAGCCACATTTAATTGTATTATTTCGAATGCGTTGGGGGCCGATAGTTCGGATGTTATGTCGTTACGCGTTGTACAAGCACAGCGGCCGATAGCCTCTATCAGCCAGCCCGTAAGCAATACAACGTACAAAGCGGGCGATCTGATTACATTCGCAGGCAGTGCGCTAAATGCCAGCCAGCAGCCATTAACAAATGCTAAGTTGACCTGGTGGATTAATTTTCATCACGAAGATCATACGCACCCCGCTCTTGACCCCGTTAGCGGCATTTCTACCGGCACATACAGAGTGCCTCGTGTGGGCGAAACCTCTACTGAAGTCTGGTATCGAATCCACTTGCTGGTTACCGATGTGTCGGGCCTTACCAACGAAACCTATGTTGATGTTAAACCTGAAATCGCTACGGTTACCATTGGGAGTAGTTTAACAGGTATTCGAATCTATCTGGAAGGGCAACCCCAGCAGGTTGATCTGACGTTTCAGTCCGTAGTTGGGATGCTTCGGAGCCTCGAAACCAAACCCTATCTGGCTACGTCCGACGGTTTCTATAAATTTCTGGGTTGGGGGAATAACCAAAATGCGCCCTTAATAACCTACGAAGTGCCATCGGGAAGCCCTAACCTGGCAATGAATTATGAGGCTATAACCCCTCCAAAGGGTAATGGTTTATTAGGTGAGTATTATAACAATAGCAGCGAAATCACCGGAACACCCACAGTAACCCGTGTTGATAATACCATTGACTTTAACTGGGGCGAAGGCTCTCCTTCCCCCCTTATTGGCGATGATAACTTTGTTACGCGCTGGACCGGAAAAGTGCAGGCACCACTTACCGATACCTATACGTTTTACACGGAAACCGATGACGGCGTTCGACTCTGGGTGGACAAAAAACTATTGATCGACAAATGGGGATTACAACCGTCCAGTCAATGGTCGGGGCAGGCTAGTTTAGTGGCAGGGCAGGTATATGATATTCAGATGGATTACCTGGAAAATGCCGGTTATGCAACGGCGCGGCTCTTTTGGGGTTCTGATCAGTTCGAGAAAGCGATTGTCAGTAAGCCGTACTTATTTAGCCCTCAGGTTATTACTGCTACAACCCCTGAAGCAGAAGGAGGCTTTATCGTATTTCCATCACCCGCTCAGGATCAGGCAACCGTTCGTTATACAGCGCTTATGTCTGGGAGTGCCCAGCTGGAAGTGACTGACCTGCTGGGCCGTAGTATCTACGAACGCCCTATTCGATTTATAACCGGAGTAAATGAGTACGCTATTTCGGTTGCTGACTGGCCAGCAGGCTTGTACCAGATTGTTGTACGCCCTGCTAACCAGCCAGCCTTGCACCGTCGATTAGTGGTACACTAAAAACGCATTCGTATCCCGGCCAGGAAATTCCGCCCGGCTTGTGGATAGTAAGCGTTATCAGCTAAGACTTTGCCTTCCGAAATGTAAGCGTATGTGTAGCCGTTCGACTCATAGAGTTCGTTCAAAACGTTGTTGAACAGTATTGTAAACGCAATTTCCTTCGCGAATTTCGGCTTGATTGTATAAATCAATCGGATATCATTCGTGAAATAGGAATTCAATTTCCGGCTTTCATTGGACGTATTATCCAGATACTGCTTGCCAACATACTTTGAAAGTAACCCCAGTTCCAACCCTTTAGCAGGAGTAAACAACAACTGCGATCCGGCAATAACATTGGGCGAAAACGAAATATCGGTTTGGCTGTAGCTGCGGCTGTCTTGATTGCCGGTGTCGTAGTTGTCCAGATATTCTGTGAAATTCTTAACCTTATTTCGGCTAAACGTAGCATTTACGTTCCAGCGAAGCTGTTTCGCCAATCGCGCGCCCACTTCAAACTCCAGACCCGCGCGATAACTTACCGGAATATTCACGCGGTTGTAAGCGCCAACATCATTTAACTGACCAGATAACACTAACTGGTTCTTGTAGCTCATATAGTAACCATTGACCGAAAAGGCCAGCCCCTCCGACTGAATTTTATAACCCGCTTCATAGTCGATCAATTGCTCAGCTTTCGGGCGGCTTTCGGGGGTCGATTGGGTATAATCATCGCGATTGGGTTCACGATGCCCAACGCCTACCGAAGCATATACTGTGCTGTGATCACTTATAGTATACGTCAGCCCCGCTTTCGGGTTGAAGAATGTTAAGTTGGCATTCTGCTGAACATTCTGGAGCTTACTATTGAAGCCTAAAAACGAATAACCAACGGTTCTAACCTGTAGATCCAGAAAACCGCTAAGTGGGTTGCTAAATTGATAAAATGCCTTTGCATACAAGTTGAAATCGGTTTTAATGGCGTTGTCGTCGTAGTAATGATCCCGGATATTGGTATTCCCGGCTACGCGCGCCCAAATGATTTCCCCAAAGTGAGCGCCCTGATACTGGTTCCAGCCTCCACCGAAGTTGGCCGTTAGTTTACCGAAGCTGTTGTAATCGAGGGAGAAAACGGTTCCGTAGAAATCATTATCCAACCATTTCCGCCGAATAATGTCCGTGCTCTTTATCACCGAATCGCCGATAACCACATTGGGCAAGTTATACTTGCTGAATGCATCGTTCGGCTTTAGTTCTTCATAATAACCTTTGCCTTTGGTGTAGAATAAAGACGCATTCAACCGCCAGTTTTTACTTAACCCGAACGAGCTAATTAGCTGGTAGTTATCCTGTTGATAATTGTCTGTCTGATTATCGTAGGTGAACGAGTTATACCGTCGGTTCGTCTTCAGAATATCTTCCGGCACGCCATTCCAGGCCTGATAAGTTTGCTCCGTGCCCGAAAAGACATTTAACCGCACAAAACTCTTATCCGAGTAGTAGCCGCCTGACAGATAAAACGATTTCAGATTTGAAAAAGCGCGATCAATAAAACCATCGGAGTGAATACTCGACAGACGAGCATCTACCGTAAAGTGGTTGTTCAATAAACCCGTACCCGCCAGCACATTCGCTTTCCGAGTCCCGAACGATCCGCCCGATAGATTGACTTCGGCATAGGGTTTTGTTTCGAGTTTGTTCGTCTGAATGTTAACAGAGGCTCCAAATGCGCCAGCGCCATTGGTTGAGGTGCCAACACCGCGCTGAATCTGGATACTGCTTACCGACGAAGCAAAGTCGGGCATATCTACAAAAAATGTCCCTTGCGACTCGGCATCGTTATAGGGAATCCCATTGAGTGTCACATTGACCCGTGTGGCATCGGACCCACGGATACGGATACCCGTATACCCCACGCCTGCACCCGCATCCGACGTTGTAACAATCGACGGGGTAAAATTCAGTAGTTGGGGCACATCCTGTCCCAGATTCAGCTTGTCTAAATCCCGACGCGTTACATCTGTATACGCAATAGCTGATTTCTGATTGGCACGCGTGGCGCTAACCACCACTTCATCAACTGCCACTGCCGTTTTGACTAATTTGATGGCAAGGTTTGTCGTTGACGTTGGGTCGACTGTTTGATTCTGAGGTTCATACCCCAATAAGGATATGCGTAAAGATAAAGGCCCCTGTTTTAAGCCGGTGAGCCGAAAAGCACCTGAAGCGTTTGTGAACGTGCCTTTGTAAGTACCATCAATCGTAATGGCTGCACCAGGCAATGTACCGCCATCGGCATCGCTGACTGTACCGGAAATAGATAATTGAGCCCATGAAGGCAGTGCTGATAGCCACAGTAGGGCTACGAGAATTGTAAGATAGGTCGTACTTTTTTTCACGACTGAAAACAGTTACGATAGGCAAGGGGCCAAACCTACCTTTGGTTAGAGATAATTGTTTGGACACATTCACAACTGCTTGCTGCGAATTCATTTCCCTTCGCGGCATTACCCGCGCAGGTTCAATGGGTATAATCTCAGCCCGTTGTATTAGGGCACCCCTTATTAAGATTAGCGAGGCAAAGTTAATTTAATTTGCGAAACAAGAGGTAAAATCCGTCGTTTGTGTACTTAAAAGATAGTGTTCGTACCATATTTATGTAGATATGAATGAGTTTGATTTAGTGGTTTTACAGGAAGATGTTTCAGATGGACAGTTAAAAGCTGGTGATGTTGGCACGATTTTAACTGTGTATAATGGAGGAAAGGCGTTTGAAGTTGAATTTGTCACCTTAACGGGCGAGGCTGTAGCTATCGAAACCTTGTTAGCACACCAAATTCGGGAGGTTCGGGCGTCAGAAATTATGGCGGTACGCGATATATCGCAATAAGAAGCTCAGAATTCGTAAACTTTTGAGACTTACGCTTTTCCGCAATTATAAATATTTATAATTTTGCAGTCCAAATTGCAAAAGCATGAGCAAAAAGAATAGTGGCCTGGATTTTCTGGAAGATCCAGACGCATTAGAAGGAAAGTTAGAGGATGTTGGCGATTACTTCCAGCAAAACAAGAATATTGTACTCGGTATTCTCGGCGGTATTGTGCTGCTGGTTGCTGGTTTTGTAGGATATCGTTTTTACATCGGTAGCCAGGATGAAACGGCGCAGGTCGAAATGTTTCCGTCGGTTTATCAACTCGAAGCAGACTCACTGAAAAAAGCCTTGAACGGCGATGGCAAAACTCCTGGTTTGCTATCAGTGGCTGATAATTATGGCTCGACACCAGGTGGTAACCTGGCCGAATTTTATGCGGGCGTTGGTTTGCTGAAAGAAGGCAAATACGACGATGCCATTGAGCATTTGAAAAGCTTCAGTTCTTCAGATCTGTTAGTGCAGGCGCGTGCTTATGCTCTGACGGGTGATGCTTATATGGAGAAGAAAAGCTTCGACGAAGCTGCCGATTATTACAGAAAGGCTGCTGATTATAAGTCGAACAAATACTTCACGCCTGGCTATCTTATGAAGCTAGCTGTTGCTTACGAGCAAGCTAAGCAGAATGATAAAGCTATCGAGACGTACAACGAAATCATTGAAAAATACGCTGAATCCGCTGAGGTTGGTAGTGCTAAGAAGTACAAATCCGTACTTGAGGCAACCGTCGGTGAGTCGTAAGCGTACTTGACTAAATCAATACTGCAAAGGACAAAGCCGACATCGGTTTTGTCCTTTTTTGTTGGACTTTTGTCATGCTGACGAAGGAAGCATCTTCGTCAATTGGGTTTAACGATAATAACCTCTATTGCTTTTCGCGAAGATGCTTCCTTCGTCAGCATGACAAAAAAAATGGCATCTGACTTAAAAAATCTAAGCGTCTTCTCGACAGACGAACTACCTGATATTAGCGCTCGACGGTTTGCTATTCTGGTTTCTGAGTGGAATACCGAGGTTACCGAAGCCTTATTCGAAGGCGCTTACCAAATCCTGCTTCAACACGGTGCAAAGGCTGAAAACATTATCCGGGGCAATGTGCCGGGTAGCTACGAGTTGAGTTTAGGCGCTCAATGGTTTGCGCAGCGCGATGATATCGATGCCGTAATCGCGCTTGGTTGTGTAATCCAGGGTGAAACCAAACATAACGATTACATAAACCACGCTGTGGCACAGGGCTTGACGAACGTGAGTCTGAAAACAAGCAAGCCCGTCATTTTTGGCGTGTTAACCCCTAATGATCAGCAACAAGCACTTGATCGAGCAGGTGGGAAGCATGGCAACAAAGGCGACGAAGCGGCAATTACCGCCATCAAAATGCTCGGATTACAACAACAAGTTTATACTAAATTTTAAAGAGCGAAAGAGTGAATGAGTGAGAGAGCGCCAGATAGCTCTCAACTTAGTCGCTCTTTCACTCATTCACTCTTTCACCATTATGCATGTTTGGAAATTTGGCGGTACGTCGGTTGGGAAACCTGAGCGTATGCAGTCGATTCGAAATCTGATTACTGAAGACGATACACGTAAAATCGTCGTCCTGTCAGCTCTGTCTGGCTCTACCAATTCACTTTTGGCCATTGGCGAATCGCTTAAAGCAAATAACGATGCCGATGCAAATGCTAAGATTGATGCCCTTAAAGCGCATTATGACAGCTTTATCGACGAGTTGTATAAAACGACCGATGGGAAAGCCGCTGGGCAGAAAATCATTGATAACGAATTTTCGTTTATCCGCTCGCTGGTCGGGATTAAGCCATTTACGCTCAAGCAGGAGAAAGAATTGGTGGCTGAAGGAGAACTCCTGAGTACACAGATTTTCCAGGCGTTTCTAGCGGAAGAAGGCGTACCATCGACCTTGCTGCCTGCACTGGAATTCATGCGAATCGATGCTGATAACGAGCCAGAAATTCACTTTACGGAGGAGAAATTAGCTGAAATGCTACCACTGCATGCCGATAAGCAAATTATTGTCACGCAAGGGTTTATCTGCCGAAATCCACGAGGTGAAGTCGATAACCTCAAACGGGGTGGGTCTGATTACACCGCTTCCCTAATTGGCGGGGCTATGCGTGCCGAAGAAATTCAGATTTGGACCGATATCGACGGGATGCATAATAATGACCCTCGAATCGTGAAAAATACCTTTCCGGTTCGGGAGTTGACGTTCGACGAAGCGGCTGAGTTAGCGTATTTCGGGGCTAAAATTCTGCACCCGTCCACTATTACACCGGCGCGGATGTTCGGTGTGCCCGTTCGTCTGAAAAACACGATGGACCCAAGTGCACCGGGAACACTGATTGCCGACCGGACTTCTAACCAGGTGTTTAAAGCCATTGCGGCCAAAGACGGCATCACGGCCTTGTATATTCACTCGACCCGTATGCTGAATGCGTATGGTTTCCTGC
This sequence comes from Spirosoma foliorum, assembly GCF_014117325.1. Classification (NCBI taxonomy): domain Bacteria; kingdom Pseudomonadati; phylum Bacteroidota; class Cytophagia; order Cytophagales; family Cytophagaceae; genus Spirosoma; species Spirosoma foliorum. Next base: position 7,438,818 of record NZ_CP059732.1, read on the forward strand.
GTCGGATTTTCGAGATTTTCGAGAAGTACAAAACGCCGGTCGATATGATAACCACATCCGAAGTTTCGGTATCGGTTACGATCGATAATACGGAACGGATTCAGGAAATAACCGACGAGCTAAATACATTCTGCACACTCGAAGAGCCTGATTTTGACCAAACCATTATTTGCGTTGTGGGCAATTTCAGCGCTGACAACGAAGGGGTTGCCATTCGTGTTTTCAGCGCCATGAAAAATATTCCGATTCGGATGATTTCGTACGGTGGAACGGAAAGCAACATCTCCTTGCTCGTTCATGGCCGTTATAAAGCAGAAGCTTTGAATGCGCTGAACGATGGACTTTTTGCCAACTAGTACTCTCCCAAACCTATAAGCCGGGCCGCCGGAGCGGTTTTTGAAACCTTATAGGTTTGAAAAAGAATTTATCAACATAAAATAATGCTCCAGCTTCCATTTATCCGCGAAAATAAAGAGACAACGTTAGCGGGATTGCGCAAACGCAATTTCGCCAATGCCGAGGTCGCCATTGATCAGGTTCTCACACTTGATCAAAACCGACGCGATACCCAACGTGAACTGGATGACGTATTATCTCAATCCAATGCGAAAGCGGGCCAGATCGGCGCGTTGATGAAAGCTGGCGATAAAGCAGCTGCCGAAGCGGCTAAAGCCGAAACGGCAGACTTAAAAGCACGCTCAAAAGATCTTGCCGATGCCCTTCGGCAAATTGAATCAGATTTGCAGGCGGTACTCGTTACCATTCCTAATATTCCGCATAGCAGCGTTCCTGAAGGCCGCACGCCTGAGGATAACGAAGTTGTGCTGGAACATGGTGAGAAGCCGACGCTGCACGAAAAGGCGCAGCCGCACTGGGAACTGATTAAGAAGTACGATATCATTGACTTCGAGTTAGGCGTCAAGATTTCAGGAGCGGGTTTCCCGGTCTACAAAGGCAAAGGGGCACGGATTCAGCGGGCAATGATTAACTTCTTCCTGGACGAAGCCCTAAAAGCGGGCTATATGGAAGTACAACCGCCGATTGTCGTCAACGAAGACTCAGGTTTCGGAACGGGGCAATTGCCAGACAAAGAAGGGCAGATGTACTACGTAATGGAAGATAAGTTATATCTGATTCCAACGGCCGAAGTTCCTATTACGAACATCTACCGCGATGTCATTCTGCCAGAAAGCCAGCTACCCGTTAAAAACGTTGGTTATACCCCCTGTTTCCGTCGTGAAGCGGGTTCCTGGGGAGCCCATGTTCGTGGGTTGAACCGGTTACACCAGTTCGACAAGGTTGAAATTGTTCGGATCGAGAAGCCTGAAAATTCGTATGCCGCTCTGGAAGAAATGAGCCTACATGTGCAAAATCTGTTGCAAAAACTGGAACTCCCTTATCGGGTTCTGCGGCTTTGCGGGGGCGATATGGGCTTTACATCAGCGCTTACATACGATATGGAAGTTTGGTCGGCTGCGCAACAGCGCTGGCTGGAAGTAAGCTCAGTCTCTAACTTCGAAACCTACCAGGCTAATCGGCTTAAACTTCGTTCGAAGTTGGAGGGTAAGATGCAGTTGATGCATACGCTGAATGGTTCAGCGTTAGCCCTTCCCCGTATTCTGGCATCGATTCTGGAAAATAACCAAATGCCAGAAGGCATCCGTATTCCGAAAGTGCTGGTGCCGTATTGTGGCTTTGAAACGATTGAGTAGATAATTTTAAGGTGTTATGACGTTTGATGAGCGAGTAAATTTATCTCCCTATCAAATTATTAAAACAGAAATAGTCACAATCAAACGTTTGATTGTGACTATTTCTGTTTTAATAATTTGATAGGGATTAGTATATAGTTTTAAAGTGTTGGTCGCCTTTAATATTTTTCCTACATATATAGAGTGTAAGTTTTTGATCATCAGCGATTTTGTTCGTGTTTCGTCGGCGACAAGCCAGACTCGTTTGACAGTGAACTTTAGCAGCCCTGTCTTTGGGTGACTGCAAATACAGTAGCTTCGATCACTTACGATTTTGTATTCTTATTATCTTGCTTTGGATTAATTTTACGCATCATTTTATATAATAATGGATAAACGCGTACTCGGTGGTGATTTGATCAGTGAGTGGGGAAAGCAGCATGTAGTACGGCTACTTTTGTTTTGTGGATTAATACTATGGAAGTTGGCAATTCAGGCTCAGAGCCTGATGCTTGTTCCTAACCCCGATAATGGTTATGGTAATGAGGTTATCAAGATAGGATATGACAACAAAATCTTCCTCCAGTATATTAACAGCAACTACGCCTATCAATTGGCACAGTACGATGGAAACAATCTGACACTGATACCAAACCCTGACAATTACACTCTTTATTATGATGCGCCATCAACAGTGTACAAAAATAAGCTTTACATCTGGTACCAAAATTTTAGTAACAATCTTAGCAATCAATTAGGTGAATATGATGGTAACAAATTAAGGCTTGTGCCTAATCCCGATAATGGCTCTGTCTTTGGATCCCAGTCTACTCCACCGATTGTTTACAAGGACAAACTCTACTTCTGGTACCAGAGCGGAAGGGGTAATTATCAGCTAGCGCAGTTCGATGGCAATAGCCTAACGCTGGTACCTAACCCCGACGATGGTTCTGGCTATCAAGGCTGGCCAATTGAGTACAATAACAAACTCTATCTTAAGTATATAGATGGAAACAATAAAATACGGTTAGCACAGTATGATGGTATTAGCATAACGCTGGTGCCCAACCCCGAAAATGGCAGGGGCTATATGGGCAGTCCAGTAATTTATAACAATAAACTTTACATTCTGTACAAAAACAGTAATAACATCTACCAATTAGCTCAATACGATGGAAACAGCCTTACATTAATACCTAACCCTGACAATAGCTATTATAGCTTTGGCTCGGGTGATCGGTATATTCCACCGATTGTTTACAATAACAAACTCTACCTCTGGTACCAAAATAGTAGTGAGAATTATCAGTTGGCACAGTACGATGGCAGCAGCCTTACGTTAGTACCTAACCCTGACAATGGCTATGGTTATTGGGGCTATCCAATTGAATATAATAATAAACTCTATATATGGTACTTAAGCCGTCCTTGGACATACCGGATGGCACAATATGATGGTACCAGCCTAACGTTGGTACCAAACCCTGATAATGGTCTTGGTTTTTCTAGTTATAAGTATTTGCTCAACAATAAACTCTATGTTGGCTATTCAAATAGTAGCGGTACCATTCAATTAGGTGAGTATGATGGTAATAACCTGAAATTGGTTCCTAATCCTGATAATGGGCTTGGCTTTTATGGAAACCCAATAGTACACAACAATAAATTCTATCTTGACTACCAAAATAGTGATGGCAAGCATCAGTTGGGTCAATATGATGGAAACAACTTGACATTGGTACCAAACCCTGACACTGGCTATGGATATTCTGGCGTTCCAATGTTGTACAATAATAAGCTCTACTCCAACTATGGAAATAGCAGTAAAAAAAATCAGCTGACGGTATTAATAGATAAAATATTTACAATAGGTAATGGTAATTGGTCAGATGCAAGTACTTGGAACGTTGGCCGTCCACCCTTATTAGGCGAACAGACAAGTATTTACCATGAGATACAAGTCAATGGTAGTTTTCCAGTAGGAAAGCTAACTATTGATAAAGATGGGAAGTTGATTTATGGCCAGAGCAGCCAACTTACTATCAAACCCTAATGGGCGCAGAGTCAACAAGTTTTCTGTGAAATCAGATAAGTACTTAGGTTTAGGCATGAAACATCCCGAGATTTCGCAATCAGACTATTTAAAACTAGCTATCAGCTATCTTCTAGATTTAATTGAGCGGGCAAATGCTTCCATTGAGCGGCATCGACAAATCCAGCCTCGCAATGAATTGGCTATCGAAGGGTTTGTTCGTGTTCGTGAACAATATGTGGAACAGCTTAACCAACTGATGGCCACATTTGATCTAAGTGTTAACTCTCATGCCCAGGCGGCTTAACAGTCGCAAGAGTAATTGCCGTAACTAGGGTATTTCGGAGATAAGTTGCCCGAAATACTCACAACACGATCGAGTGGTAAAGTTTCGCCAGTGGCCAGTTCGAGCCATTCAGCACCATTTTCGTGGAGAAGTTGCTTAATCATGACATCGGCTTTGATGAACTCACTCAAATCGGTCAGGTACTCAAGACGCACGAATTTGCCAGGAATAATAGCAGACCGAAAATCGGTTTCAGAAGGAATAAAGTCGGACGCAATCAGGTTTGTTTCCATATCCTAACAACAATCCTAAAATGCGAAACGTGCCCCAATTCTAGATCGGAGCACGTCTCGTTAGGTTGAAATCCCGGCTGAATCCAGCGTGGCAAAAATTAATAGCCAGCTGTTTCCAGTTGTTTCTGTAACTCGCGCAGAATTGTTTCTTTCATCGCGATTTTTCGTCTCTGCGTATTGATTTTGTTCAGAATCTGCTTGTCGGCATCATTGTTTGGATCGAGGCCGTCAGCATCCTGCAAGGCAAACTGCAAGTCGTTTTTCTCGCGTTTAACGAGATATTCCATCTCCCGAATTTTCGTCCGAATCTGCTCCGATTGACTTTTAAGCTCAAACGCAGGGTATTTCCGGGTCAGAACACGGCCAAGATAGCTTAGCTCGAAAATTTTGTCGCAGGCTGCCCGGAAACGTTCATTAACAACTTTGTCCTGTAATTTGAACGGCACCCGAATCTCTTTCCAGGCATTGAGTAACACTTTTGCTCGCTCAGCAGCAGCAAAAATGTCGGATTGTTTGGATAGTTTCTCCACTTCATCGGCCATTTTCATTTGAGCCTCAATCCGTGGATCGATCTTGGGTACCAGTACAATGCCCTTCGCGTCGTTATACTTCGCATAGAACATGGTTGTGGCTTTCTTGAACTGCTTATACAGTTTTCCACTTTTCTTGATCGGTACTTCACCAACCGCCTTCCAGGCATTGTTCAGCCGCCGAACCTCTTGAAAGGCCGCATCCAGATCACCCAATCGATTGGCACGGAAGGCTAATCGAATCAGCTCGTCATACTTATCCAGGCGTTCCTGAATAACTTTGTTCTGCTCGTTGAAGAACTCCCGTCGGCGTTGAAAAAAGCCGTCCAGTAGTTCCTGAAACCGTCCTTCTACTTCCTCCTCTACCGATTTGTCAACCGGGCCAGTCTTAATCCATTTCGTCTTGATCTCCTGAAGTTCATCAGCTGTTGTTCGCCAGTCAGTACTGTCGACAATAGCTTCGGCTTCAGCGATCAGAGCCCGCTTAATGTCATAATTCTTGCGTTGGTTGACCGTAATTAAATCGGCCAATAACTTTTCTTGCTCGTCCAGACGGTCGAGTAGGGGAGGGAAATCTCCTAATGCATCAAATCCAAGCAGTTTCTTGCGGAGTTGGACCAGCTTTGTCAGGTACGAGCCTTTGTTCTGAGCCTCGTCGATGTCTTTCTCTAACTGACTGACTTTGTTCTCTGCAATGATGAAGCGATTTTTAAAATAATCGAGCGCTTCCTGCTCGGTGCGTTTGACTTCGCCGATTTGGCGGTCTTCGTAATTCAGGTAGCCTTTCAAAAATACCTTTCCGTCTTTGACGTAACCGTATTCATCTACCAGTGAAGCGTTTTCCATTACTGTGCTTGGTTAAGGCTGCGCTGTGGGTTAATTTTGAGGATTATTGCCAACACAAATCTATCAGAAATTAATGAGCCAGGAAACCATAATTTTCTCTATGGCAGGCGTGAGTAAAAATATTCCGCCTAACCGACAAATCCTAAAGAACATCTACCTTTCCTTTTTTTATGGTGCAAAAATTGGTGTTTTAGGACTTAATGGTTCTGGAAAATCGACCTTATTGCGGATCATAGCAGGTATAGACAAAAATTATACCGGAGAAGTCGTTTTCTCGCCCGGTTATTCGGTTGGTATGCTTGAGCAGGAGCCAAAGTTTGAGGCTGGCAAAACTGTACGTGAAGTTGTGGAAGAGGGCGTACAGGAAGTTGTGAACCTTTTGAAGGAATTTGACGAGATTAATGAAGCCTTTGGCGACCCCGATGCCGACTTCGATAAACTTATTAATCGGCAAGGCGAGGTTCAGGAAAAACTAGACCATTATAACGCCTGGGAACTCGACCAGAAGCTCGAACGAGCCATGGATGCACTCCGATGCCCACCGTCCGATGCTCTGATCGATAATCTGTCGGGGGGAGAAAAACGCCGGGTGGCTCTCTGTCGCCTGCTGCTACAGCAACCAGACGTTCTGCTACTTGACGAGCCAACGAACCACCTTGATGCCGAATCGGTGTTGTGGTTAGAAGAACACCTTCGCCAATATTCAGGAACCGTTATCGCTGTAACCCACGATCGATATTTTCTGGATAACGTGGCGGGTTGGATTCTCGAACTTGATCGGGGTGAAGGCATTCCCTGGAAAGGCAATTATTCATCGTGGTTAGAGCAGAAACAAAATCGGCTAGCGAAGGAAGAAAAGACAGAATCGAAGCGTCAGAAAACCCTTCAACGCGAGTTAGAATGGGTGAAAATGGCTCCGAAAGCACGACAGGCAAAATCTAAAGCACGTTTGGGAGCTTACGAAAAGCTGTTGAATGAAGACGCTAAGCAACGCGACGAAAAACTAGAAATTTTTATTCCAGCTGGTCCACGTCTAGGTGCTAAAGTGATTGAAGCCGAAGACGTATCCAAAGCGTTTGGCGACCGACTTTTATTTGAACACTTAGGTTTTAGACTCCCACAGGGTGGTATTGTTGGTATCATCGGGCCAAACGGAGCCGGTAAAACGACGCTATTCAAACTTATTACGGGTCGCGACAAACCCAATTCGGGCACATTCGACGTAGGCGAAACGGTAAAAGTGGCCTACGTTGACCAGGAACATGATGGCTTAGATCCGAACAAGACGGTCTATGAAACCATTTCGGGAGGCAACGATTGGATTATTATGGGCGGAAAGCAGTCAAACGCTCGCGCCTATGTAAGCCGATTTAATTTTGGCGGTGCCGATCAAGAAAAGAAAATCGGAACATTGTCGGGTGGTGAGCGTAACCGGGTTCATCTGGCCATGACACTTAAGGAAGGCGCTAACCTGCTCTTGTTGGATGAGCCGACCAATGACCTGGATGTGAATACGTTGCGAGCGTTGGAAGAAGGCCTGGAGAATTTTGCAGGCTGTGCGGTGATCATCAGCCACGATCGCTGGTTCCTGGATCGGATTGCTACGCACATTCTGGCCTTTGAAGGCGATTCACAGGTCTATTGGTTTGAGGGAAATTTCTCGGAATACGAAGAAAATCGGCGCAAACGACTAGGCACGGATGCCACGCCAACCCGGATCAAGTATAAAAAATTGGGGTAATTTAGGAAGGGCATTAACAATAAACGGGTACCACGTTTCCTTTTGAAACGTGGTACCCGTTTATTGTTAATGCTCTCGGCAGATAGATGGCTGGCGGTTAGCGCTTTACTAATTTCTTAAGGAGCCAATAGATTCACGAAAGATCATGCTTTAAGAGATAGTTTGCCTTGTGTTTTAGATGCATAGGGTTCGCCTTTTCTTCACCCTTTAACAAAAAACAATCGATGAAACCGTCAAGACGTAATTTCTTACAATCGCTGGGCGTTGGCGTGGCCAGTTTGGGGGTTACTAAACAAGCTTCTGCTACAGCATTACCTGCACCTAAAAAGCCAGCAGGCGACGATCAGGTTCTGTTTGTGGGCGATACGATTGCCATTGCCAATACAGAACACGGAAAAGTTAGAGGATTTATTCTTCGGGGTATTCATCAATTTTTAGGAGTGCCTTATGGGGCTGATACCTCGGGTAAAAATCGGTTTATGCCTCCACAAAAGCCCGCACCCTGGACTGATATTCGGCCTACTCTGTGGTGGGGAAACTCAGCTCCCCAAATCATGGAAAAACGATATGCCAATGTTTACGCGTCCTTCGTTGACCACTGGAATTACGATGATGTTTCAGAAGACTGCCTGAAGCTAAATGTATGGACACCAGCCCTAGACTCGCAAAAACGACCAGTAGTTGTCTGGCTGCACGGCGGTGGCTTCGTTAATGGAAATGCGGTTGAGCAGGATGGATATCAGGGTGAAAACTTGTCTCGTTTGGGCAATATCGTTTTTTGCTCCATCAATCATCGGCTTGGCTCGCTGGGGTATACCGATCTGAAAGCTGCCGGAGGCCATGCCGCATCTGGTAACGTAGGTAATCTGGACATGGTGGCCGCTCTGGAATGGGTCAAAAACAATATTGCCAATTTTGGTGGAGACCCTGCCAATGTAACTATTATTGGGCAGTCGGGTGGCGGAGCCAAAGTGACAACCCTAATGAATATGCCATCCGCCAAAGGCCTGTTTCATAAGGCTGTTGCATTGAGTGGTAGCTCGCTATCTGGCGTTAATAAAGAATATGCCGAAAAATTAGGCGTGAAGGTGATGGAGGAAGCTGGTCTGAAGCCGGGCGAAATCGATAAACTTCAGCAGATTCCGTGGCGCCAATACATTGATATCGCCAACCGGGCTGTTGAGAAAATGGCCGATGAAGCCAAGCGAATGAATATCCAGCGGGGAGGCTATTCGCCCGTTGGTGATGGCACCTACTTGGCCGAAGGGGCTTTTTTCAATAACCCCAATCAATTCTCGGCTGATATTCCGCTGATTCTCTGTTCCACATTTCATGAGCAAAATCCTGACCGGACAGATGCCAGCCTGGAGGGTATTTCGTTGGCCGAAGTGAAAGAGAAAATAAAATCCCGCTTTGGCGATAAATCTGGTGAAATTGTAGACGCTTACGCCAAGAATTTCCCGAAGGCTCGCCCCATTGAGATTTGGGCATTGATTGTTTCGAATCGAAAGAATGTCGTTGCCACTGCCGATGCTAAAGCCGCTCAGCAAAAAGCGCCTGTTTACGTAGCCTGGTTTGGCTGGCAGCCCCCGCTATTTGATGGTCGGATGCGGGCTTTCCACTGCGACGATATTTGTTTCTGGTTTTATAATACCGATTTGATGCTGACGCATACTGGTGGTGGGAAGCGACCAAGAGCCTTATCCGATAAGATGGCTCACTCGTTTCTGAACTTTATCAAAACCGGAAATCCTAATGGGGGAGGCTTACCTAACTGGAAGCCGTATACGACCCAACATGGTGAAACCATGATTCTGGATGATGTTCCCGCTTTGGCGAATGATCCCGATCGCGAAGCACGGAAAACGCTGGCTTAAGAAAGAATTGGCTGGTTATAAATCCAAAACGGTCCTATACGGTCAATTGACTATATGGGACCGTTCGTTTGGAGGGCAACTTGGCGATGGGTGGCTGTTTTGATACTTAACTATTCTCCGTTAGCCAAGTCAACGCGTTTTCTAAACACGTAGCCCCATGTTCAGGGTCGTCAACCATATCGGCCAGTTCGGTTAACAGTAATACGCCGGTTAAGGTGTGAACACGATTATGATCGATTGTGCGTCCTGTTAGCTGTTCATAGTGGCTAATGACATCCGCGGTAAGCTCCTTTGAAATAAAACTGGTATAAATAAATTCCTCGTGCAATTCGCCAAAACCAGCATCGCCAAAGTCATAAATACCAGTTAGTTGTTGAGTAGAATAGTCAAATGCCATATTCCTGCCATGACCATCGAAAAATCCATATATAGGCAGATCGGGAGGAAGCTGCGCCCAGGTTTTGAGCGTTTGTTGGGCCTTAGGGAGAAGATTTTTGGGTAAGAGTGGTTGAATACCAGCCAGAATAATGTCAGGACTTGGCCATTGGTCAATTGGTAGGGCGCCGGCAGTTCGTAGCAAGTCTGGCTCAATTGCGTGTAACTCCCCATAAAAACGAGCTATGTCTTTCGCTAAGCTCTCTTTAGCTACCTTCCCCAATAATTCGTACTGCGGCCTCGTAACGGGTTCTCCTTTAAGCTTTGTGTGTTTCGAAAACGTAACTGGCTTTTCAAAAAACTCAAGATCGGGCACTTGTATTGTCACACTGGGCCGAATCACGGTGAGCATTGTAGCCTCTCTGCGCAAAGCCTCGATAGCTTCCGGATCACGGGGGAATTTAAAAACTAACCGATCATCTATATCAACGGCAACAGAATCCCATCCGGTAGTTAGTAATGTAAAGGTAGCGTCGGCAAGGTCAGGAAAACAGGCCAGGATTGTGTTCTTTAACTGGTCGAGCATGATTTGCTTTGAAGCAGAAACGAAAGAAGGGGCTAAATTAAAGCTATTCGATTTGGCTTCATGCAAAAAAATACTGGCGCAAAATGAAAAAGCCGTTACGAATTCGTAACGGCTTTTCTTAGTAGCGGGAGCTGGACTCGAACCAGCGACCTTTGGGTTATGAGCCCAACGAGCTACCAACTGCTCCATCCCGCGATGTTGGGACTGCAAATGTACGACAACATTTTACAAATACAATTATCTTTGTAAAAAAAAGTTTATTCACTGTCTGAAACGTTTTTTGTCAGGAGTGAGTTGTTTGCTAAAGCCGCTGGTAATCAGCCAGCGGGATCACCTCAAAGAATGAATACGGAAATCATTGAAAATTTCCCGGCCAATCATAAGGCCGGTTTCGTCAGTATCGTTGGTAAGCCCAATGTCGGTAAATCTACCCTGATGAATCAGCTCGTTGGCGAACGGCTGTCTATTATCACCTCCAAAGCACAGACGACACGCCACCGGATAATGGGTATCCTGAACGGAACTCATGACGGACAGGAGTTCCAACTCGTTTACTCCGATACCCCCGGAATTATTAAACCCCAGTACAAACTTCATGAATCAATGATGAGCTTTGTACGCGGCTCCATTGAAGATGCTGATGTTGTGCTGTTCGTAACGGATATCTTCGAACAACACGACGAAAACGACGTCATTGAGCGACTGCAAAAATCGGAAGTTCCTGTGCTGCTGCTGATCAATAAAATTGACCAGGCTACGCAGGATCAGGTAATGGAGAAAATTGCGTACTGGCAGGAAAATTTCAACGCCCAGGAAATCATTCCTATCTCGGCGTTGAACGGCTTTAATATTGATCAGGTATTTGGCGGTATTATCAGTCGGCTGCCTCAGCATCCGCCTTATTTTCCTAAGAGCGAACTGACCGATAAACCCGAGCGGTTTTTTGCCTCAGAAATTATTCGGGAGAAAATTTTCCTGAACTACAAACGCGAAGTTCCCTATAGCAGTGAGGTAGTTATAACGGGCTTCAAGGAAAAAGAGGATATCATTGTTATTCAGGCCGAAATTTTGGTCGAACGGGCTACGCAACGGGCTATTCTGCTTGGTGAAGGTGGGAATATGATTAAAAAAACGGGAATTATGGCCCGTGAAGAACTTGAGCGCTTCTTCGGCAAAAAAGTATTTTTAGAACAATTCGTCAAAGTAGAACCCGACTGGCGCCAGAAAGAGCGGATGCTCAAGCGGTTAGGATACGATGAATAAGCATTAGGAGTGAGAAGTGAGAAGTGAGGAGTTGTTGAAGCACTCATTAAACTTGCGTCAGCAACTCCTCACTTCTCACTCCTCGCTCCTCACTCCTTCAAAAAAATGGCAAACATTGTTGCAATCGTTGGTCGCCCAAATGTGGGCAAGTCCACGCTGTTTAACCGTCTGACGGAACAGCGACAGGCCATCATGGATAACCAAAGTGGTGTTACACGCGACCGGCATTATGGCACGGCCGAGTGGAACGATAAATATTTTACAGTCATCGATACAGGTGGCTACGTTGTTGGCTCTGAGGATGTATTTGAAGAGTCGATTCGGGAACAGGTCGAAATTGCTATTCAGGAATCAACGGTTTTGTTGTTTGTTGTTGATACGCAAACAGGCATCACTGGCCTGGATCAGGACTTTGCCAATGTTCTACGCCGAACCAAAAAGCCCGTATACGTAGTCGCTAATAAGGCCGAAACCGGCGAACGGGCGCATGGCGCTGCCGAATTTTATGCCCTTGGATTAGGTGATCCCTATGCAATTTCGTCGCAAACGGGCACTGGTACTGGTGATTTACTGGATGAAGTGATCAAGCATTTTCCAACGGCTGGCGTTGAAAATCCGGATGCCGGAATTCCAAGAATTGCAATTCTCGGGCGTCCGAACGTTGGTAAATCGTCGTTTTTGAATGTCCTGACAGGGCAGGAGCGTAGTATTGTGACGCCTATCGCCGGTACTACTCGAGACGCGATCGACACTCGCTATAAAGCTTACGGTAAAGACTTTATTCTGACTGATACGGCTGGTATCCGCCGTAAAGCGCGTATTGACTCCAACGTTGAGTTTTATTCGACATTACGTTCGATTAAAGCCATGGAGGATTCGGATGTCTGTATTATTCTCCTTGATGCGACACGTGGCCTCGAAGCGCAGGATTTGACCATTATTGGGCAGGCTGTGAAAGCGAAAAAGGGCGTAGTAATCATGGTCAATAAATGGGATGCGGTTGAAAAAGACCAGCATACTGCCGACAGATTGCGTAAGGAAATGATTCAGCGAATGATGCCGATTGACTATCTGCCTATCATTTTTGCGTCGGTTCATGAGAAGCAACGTATTTTCCAGGTGATGGAAAAAGCGATGGAAGTGTATGAGAACAAGACGAAAAAGGTTGCGACGTCGAAGCTGAATGATGCCATGCAGCCCGAAATCGAGAAATATCCACCGCCGGCTATCAAAGGGAAGCATATTAAAATTAAGTACATGCTTCAGGTGCCAACGCCTTCGCCAACGTTCGTATTTTTCTGTAACCTACCTCAGTATGTTCAGGAATCATACCAGCGTTTCCTGGAGAACAGGCTTCGAGAACATTTTGACTTTACAGGTGTACCGATTACGGTGTTTTTCCGGCAAAAATAAAGCACAGAGTAGAGTTAATATAGTCAGGAGTAGCCAGGTATTGTTCGTCTAATTACGATACTCGGCTACTCCTGACTTGTTTTGGTCAGTATATCATGAAAACTTCCTCACGTTATTGGATTGGCGCTTTTCTAGTTTTTTTAGCTGCTTTTTGCTTTGCCTGTAAAGGCATTCTTATTAAACTGGCCTACCAATATCAGATTGACTCGATTTCGCTGCTAACATTACGAATGTTGTTTGCGCTGCCATTCTACATCGTTATTTTAGTCAATCTGAACCGAAAGCAATCCCCCGCTAAACTAACGAGTCGGCAATGGGCAGCTCTGGCCATATTTGGAATTACAGGTTATTACTTTGCCAGTTTCTTCAATTTTTTAGGCTTGATTTACATAACAGCAAGTTTGGAGCGGATTCTTCTATTCGTCTATCCAACCTTTGTGCTGCTGATGAACGCCATGGGCTTTGGCCTGCGGGTTACGAAATTACAGATCGTAGCGCTTATCTTAACCTATGCCGGAATTCTCCTGGCGTTTTGGGGAAATATTGAGACTTCGGCTCAAAACAATGTTGTGTTGGGCGCCTTCTGGGTTATCCTTAGCGGATTGGTCTATGCCGTTTATTTGGTTGGTAGCGACCGCATGATCCCATTAATTGGGTCGCTGCGGTATACCTGTTATGCCATGATTGCCGCCACGGTACCTACAGTGCTGCATTGCGCGGTTCAAAATGGGCTGCACTTGGGAGGCTATCCAATGCCCGTATATGCTTTAGGGTTGGGGATGGGCATTTTTGTAACCGTGATCCCGACGTTTATGATTGCTGAAGGAATTAAGCGGGTGGGATCGGGTAATGCCTCTATTATTGGCAGTATTGGTCCAATTTTTACAATTTTCCTGTCGACCACTATTCTCCATGAAACGATTAGCATTGAGCAAATTATAGGTACCCTACTGGTATTAGCTGGCGTCTTTATGATTGGTTGGAAAGGGAACAAACAAGTAACTCCTTCTGTAACCAACTAACAAATTGTGCCTATTATGGGGGTATTACTTACTTAAAGGTAACTAGCCTGCTATATAAAAGAAGTATCATGTTACGATAGGATTACAAAAACAACCATTAAATAAAGTTGCGCTCACGTTCAGGACGTTAGTATTTTACATATGTCTATTTTAGGAGTATATTGGCCCCCGTTATTACCCAAACGATTACCCACCTTATCATGGCAACCGAAAAAATTTTAGATGACGAAAAACGCATTGACAAAGCGGCTTATGTGCTTAAAGCTGTTGCGCACCCTCTGCGAATAAAGATCATTCAGATGTTGAATGAGAGCAAAGAGCTAAATGTGTCGACTATCTACAAAAATCTAAACGCCGAACAATCCCTCATTTCGCACCACTTAATTAACATGCGCGACAAAGGCATTCTGGATATCCGGCGCAGCGGCAAAAACATTTATTACTTTCTGGTCGATGCTGCTGTAGCGGAGATCATCGATTGTATTTACAAGAGTAAACTAATAAGCTAATCCATTTAGAGAGCACAGTAAAAAGCGTTAGAAAAAAGACCGAGGTCTTTTTTCTAACGCTTTTTACTTACCGACTGTTAGCTGAATAGATCGCCGGTTTTATAAGGCGGTATGATACCAAGATGAATATAAGCCCGCTCGGTAGCTTCTCGTCCGCGCGATGTTCGTTTTAGGAAGCCTTCCTTAATTAAGAACGGTTCGTAGACTTCTTCAATCGTTTCAGATTCCTCCCCACAAGCCGTAGCAATGGTTGAGAGACCTACCGGCCCCCCTTTGAACTTCTCGATGATCGTTGTCAGAATCCGATTATCCATTTCATCTAACCCATTCTGGTCAACTTCCAGAGCGCTCAACGCGATTTCAGCAATATCGACGTTGATATAACCGTTCCCTTTAACTTGTGCAAAGTCGCGGGTACGGCGCAGGAGGTTATTCGCGATACGCGGTGTACCCCGACTCCGACGTGCAATCTCATAAGCGCCTGTTTCATCAATTGCGGTTCCCAGAATAGCCGACGACCGTTGAACGATGGATGTTAGAAGTTTGGCGTCATAATATTCCAATCGGCAACTAATACCAAAACGGGCTCGTAGGGGAGAGGTAAGCATACCCGCCCGAGTTGTGGCGCCAATAAGCGTAAACGGATTCAATTTTATCTGCACGGTTCGGGCGTTGGGGCCGGAGTCGAGCATGATGTCAATTTTATAGTCCTCCATCGCCGAATACAGATACTCTTCCACAATTGGGTTGAGCCGGTGAATTTCGTCGATAAAGAGCACATCGTTTGGTTGCAGATTTGTCAACAAACCAGCCAGATCACTGGGTTTATCCAGAACAGGTCCGGAAGTCATTTTGATGCTGGCGTTGAGTTCATTGGCAACAATGTGCGATAGGGTTGTTTTGCCTAACCCTGGGGGGCCATGAAGCAAAACATGGTCGAGGGCTTCGCCCCGTTGCATAGCCGCCCGAACAAATACTTCGAGATTTTCGAGGACTTTTTCCTGCCCTGTAAAGTCCTCGAAGGAGAGGGGTCTAAGCGCCCGTTCAATCTCCTTGTCGGTCGCACTCATGCCCTCTGTCGAGCCCTTTAAAAAGTCATTTCGCATGATTTTGAATCGTATAGACCCGGCCAAATGTTTACCTGAAAATAGGCTTATTTGGCCGGGTCGTTTACCTCAAATTTACGAAAAAAACAGGAGAAAATCGCTACCGAATGAGCAATACTGAGCCTCGTTTTACAACCTGTGGACGCTCTGGGAATGACTCACTTTTATAGGTAATAATGTACGGGTAAAGCATTGATGGATAGGTAGATCCATGATAGGTGCCATCCCATTTCTGCTCTGGATTATCGCTGGCAAAAATCACCTCGCCCCATCGATTGTAAATACGGAACTCGTAGTTTGTGGTATAGGCGGTGAAAATCTGTAATACGTCGTTTACACCATCGTTGTTGGGGGTGAATGCATCGGGAACATTGACGCGGGGCTCACACAAATTGAACACGCGTGCAATACCCGTTGCCGTACATCCTTGCGGATCAGTCACCCGAATAGAATAGCTACCAGCTCGGTCAACCACAATCGTTTTAGTGGTATCATTACGAGTGAGCCACAGATAGCGCAACCCCGGCGCTCCATTAGCCGAAAGTTGTGCTTTCTCTAAATCACCTTCGCAAAGGGCAACATTATCTGAAAGTGAAAAGGTTGGCGGTGGTCGGTCGCCTACCTGGATATTACTTCGGCCTACGCAACCTGTTTGTGTATTTCTAAGGATAAGGCTATACGAACCTGGTTGAGAAACAGTAATGAATGGGGCCGATGATCCGGTACTCCATTGATAGGTATTACCCGGTTGATCGCCAGATAAGGGAGACAGAATAACCCCAATTCCTGAACATTTGAGTGTATCGGGTCCCAGACGGGCAAAGCCCGTACTATCGAGACCCACCCGAATGCTATCTTTTAGGATTTTACAGCCCAATATGTCCGTTACCTGTACTGAATAAAGCCCTGGCGACGCATTCCCCAAAACGGGCGTTGTTGTTACCAGGTTGTTGTTTCGGTCCAGCCAGATGTAGCTCGCTGGCGTTCCTCCCGTTACGGTTACATTGATGGTGCCACTATTCGGTACACTGCATAAAGCGTCCTTAACCAATGCAGTAAGAGCCAGTTGATTGGCCGGGGATTTTAACGTAAAGGCAGTATCGGCCTTACAGGTGTGAATGCTATCCGTTACGCTGACCTTATAGCCGCCTTCTGTCAGACTGGTTTGCCGACTGCCAGTACCCGTTAGAATCGCTCCGTCCGAACGAGTCCAGGTGTAAAGATATGTTCCGGCCGGGGTCGGTGTCAGTTGAATCGAGCCATCTGCCGATGTGCAGGTTGTTGGGCCAGTCAGGGTAGCGGCTACCCGTAGTTTAGGCAATTCGCTAACCCGGATCGTATCCGAGTTTTCGCAGGTGGTACCATTTACCGTCGATTGCGCGGTAACAGTGTAGGTGCCCCCTTTGGAAACCGAAATGGTTCGCGTATTCCCGCCGTTACTCCACTGAAACTGCGTCCAGGTTTGCTGCGGTACGGTCAGGTTGATCGATGATCGATAACAAAAAACGGTATCGGGACCTAAGTCGAGTGATGGCGGTGGTTTGATCTGTACCTCAATCGTATCGCTTTTAAAACACTCGCCATTGGCCGCCAGACCAACTACAATGTAATAGCCGGGCCTGTCGAGTTTTATAGTCTGTTGCCTACTGGCGACCGCTCCATTGACCAGCCAGACATATACTTTGGCCTGTACCTTCATATCCAGTGTAATCCCTTTTTTATTACAAATGGCGGTATCGGCTCCCAGATGTATATCGGGTGGGGTTGCTAAAATGGTCAGCGTGTCTTTAATCAGCGTGTCTTTACAGATTCCGCCTGCGCTTGTTCGGGTTACAATCCGAAGACTGACAAAATACTGCCCAGGTTGTGCGTAACCGTGGGTAACAGGTTGTGATGATGTTGTTGAGTAAGGGCGGCTACCGTCGCCATAATCAAGCGTATACGTTTCTTTAAGTTTCGGGCAGTTTGGCCCAATCTGAAAGACCGTAGGGGCGTTTACACAAGTATCGGCATAGGTTAACCCTGGACCGCTGGATGGGTCGTTAAAGTTAGCCACTAAGTTAGGCAACCCTAACTGACTCGTTTTGCCCCCGAGTGACTGACCCGATGGGTTAAACACCAAACTATCCAGTAAACCACCATTTGGGTTTTCGATCGTCCCCAGGGATTTACTGCCCTTTATGGCTACGTAAATTCGGCCATCGGGTCCAATCTGAAGGGACCCATATTGCCTGGTTGTACTACTATCGACAACGGTTCTGGAGCTTTTTATCAACGAGTCTGGCTGGCTCAAATCATATTTTAGAAGATAAGATGCTCCTTTCAGACTGCCGTCACTATTGGTATCGGCAAGCATCGTTACGTATAAACTTTTACCGTCGGGCGAAAACTCAACCCCATAGGCCTTAGGTGGAGCCGTACCTAAATCGATGGTTTTATTGAATTTCATTACACCCGTTGAGTCGTTGAAAGTGTATAAATCAACGGAATTTTTGGGTGGCCCCGGAATAACAACCGCCATTGGCCGGTCGCCCTTATTGGCAGCGGTGGTATCGGCTGGGCCTATTTTTATATAGCCTTCTGCATTGGCTAAAGAGTCAATGACTTGCCCACCATTGTACGTAGTTACAACGGGTGACGATGCTTTAGTTAAATGCTGAATGACGAATTGATTCGTCCCGTATTTCCGGGTAATGACCCAGAAGGTTGAATCAGTCTTATTTTCTACGGAGGCTGACTGCTCTGTACTCTGATTCGATATGGGAATATTCTTTTCCACAACAGCACCCTTTCCACCGTTCTGGCGCATATCGACTACACTATACGTTAGTGTTTTCTGGCCACGAATTTCAGAAGTCGTGTACACGTAATATAAATACTCGCAGCCCCGGCAGGTTGGCTTAGGTACAATAATCGCCGACTGCGTGGAGTGTGTATTACCATCTAATGGAATCTGAACGGCATTCGTGTCGCCCGGCACGAGCGATTTGAGAGGTTTGCCGTCTTTACCATAAATCGTTATCCCATCCGTATAAAACAGCAATATGCCTTTGGTATTGGCAATCGATGATGACCCTTCAATGGTACTTAAACTACCATCCGTAATGGGTTTAGGCGTACCTCCACCACTAAAATCCAGACCTGCGTTCTGGCCAAAATACCACTTTACCCCCTGCGATTCTTTCTTTTCTCCACAAACATCGACGTTGATACGATTCTGATAGGAGCAACCATTGGGGCTTATTGCTTCGACCGAATAACAACCGGAGCTATCGACCTGTATGCTTTGCGTTGTATCGCCCTTAGGGTACCATAAATACCGATATCCCGATTGAGTCGCTCCGGCATACGGATCAAGCGTAATTTTTTCTCCCTTACAGATGGTTGTATCGGTACGCCAGTTGGTAAACGATGGGGGTGGGGTACTAACATTTACCTTGGTTGTAGCCGTTTGTGTGGTCCCGTTGATGGTTCGGGTTAAGGTGATGGTGTATAAACCCGCTGTTTGATAAACGTGCTTGGCGATAGAATCGCTGTTTTGCTTGGTAAGTGTGCCGCCATCGCCGAAATCCCAGACCCGTTTTGTCACGCCTGTGCGTATACTATCGGTAAAGGTGAGCGAGTCGGCCCCACATTCCTGATCGGGAATACAGGCCTTACCACTAATTTTTATTTCCTGCGCCCAGGACGTAGTTAGTCCTGCCATAAGGAATAGCACCGCTAGAATTCCAACTACCCGGATATGACTGATAAACCTTGACATGAAGAAACGCTGAATAATAAAGCCACCCTCTCAAATTCACTCCCTCAACATAACAACAGCAGGGGCATTACGTTACTATAAACGATGATGCTTAGTTAAAATTTTATCGACTAACCATCATAAAAGCCCTTAAAATTCGCCTAATTTCATAGATTGTTTTGTTGTTAAATACTTCGTTTGTCTTGATAACGTTGCAACAATAAAGTTGGCCCAGTCTTTGCCTTGATTTAGCTGTTATGCTTAAGAAATACTTACTGACTCTTTTGACGCTGACCCTAAGCCGCATGGTCTTTGCTCAGGACCCTCAGTTTACTCAATTCTATGCGGCACCTATGTACCTCAACCCGGCCTTCGCTGGTTCGGCGCTGGCTCCACGAATTACAGCCAACTATCGAAACCAATGGCCCGCCATTACGAACTACGTAACCACCATGGTTGCCGTAGATCATTTCATTGAAAAATATAACAGTGGTGTCGGGCTGATGATTCAGAGCGACAACCAGGGTCAGGGAAGGATTCAATCTACAGACATTGGGTTGCAATATGCATACCAATTCCAAGTTAGTGAATCATCGTCTGTGCGTTTAGGGTTGCAGGGGTCTTATGTAAATCGGAGTATCAACTATTTTGGCTTGACTACCGGCGACCAATTTACGGATCGAGGTTTTATTACAGGCAGCGTCTCGGGTGATCCTGCCTTGCAGGGTGGTCTACCCACAAACAAATACCTTGATTTTTCGACGGGTGGTCTTTTTTATTCCGACTGGTTCTGGGTCGGCTTGTCGGCGCACCATATTAACCGACCTGCGCAGGGATTCTTTATCAGTGAAAACGAGCGATTGCCAATGAAAACCAGTGTTCAGGCAGGCCTTCGAATTCCGTTGGGGAGTTTCACGGGACTGGCCGATGACCTGGACCGGGAAATTAGTTTATCGCCTGTGATTATGTATAAGCATCAGGGCAAATACGATCAGTTAGACATTGGTGCTTATCTGACTTATTCGCCGTTAACGATCGGTGCCTATTATCGCGGTATTCCATTCAAAAAATACGAGCAGACGCTTAATAACCACGATGCCGTGGCGGCTCTGATTGGCTGGCGGATGGAAAAATTCTCTATTGGCTATAGTTACGACGTCACGATCTCAACCCTTGGTAATAGTGGTGGATCGCACGAATTGTCGTTATCTTATATTTTCGACAAGCCCGAAAAGGGACGTCCTGGCGTAAAGCGTCGGGATAAAAAACTGCCCTGCCCGAAATTCTAACGGTAGTTTGTACTATTTAAACCTATAAGGTTTCCAAAACCTTATAGGTTTGTAATCACGATTTTCAATCAGCTTCTTCTTCACGATCACTTTCCTGGTCGTCGTAATATTCTGGCTCATCTTCGCGGTCGAATATATAGGCAAAATGATAGTTGATAATCTTGTCGACCGGATAAAAACGCCGACCAGTTATACGAAACAATTGTCCCGATGTGCCCATTAGGCTATCGCCTACTGCCAATAAGGGAGTAAGCTCGAATAACAGTACAATCGCATCCAGAAACTCTTCGACTTCTAACTGAACAGCTTCGATCCAGGTATCTCCATCTGTGATTTGGTTGACCAGACAGCGTTGCATAAACTCGCCTAGTGTGGCCGTTAGGGTCCATCCATTAGGCGTTTCCCGTTTGGTCTCGGTACAAATCTCCATAATCTTCAAACGGAGCGCATCTTCTGGTTTATTCATATAATTCATTAAGTGGGCAAGTCTGTAGTCGATATTGGGTAGGTTGTAATTGAGCTACGAAATAATAAATCAGTCGACTTTTATCGATAGCTGCCAGACGCTTTAGGCTCAAAACCAATCGATTTTGCGCAACGACGTGCATAAATAGTCAATTTAATCGGGCTTATATAAGAATACCACTCAGTCAATATGTTACTGCATAGATAATTTACTTTCTAATTTGTTAGCGATTGCAATCCTGTAAGTGGGGTTGTGAGCTCTTATGGGTTAGGTTTAAACGCTGACTTTTCTAAGGTCAGCGTTTTTTATGATACCCAGTGGGCTATTAATTTTTATTCGAAAGGCTTTGTTGTTAAGTGATTGTAAAACTGGTAGTTATGGATATTAGGTAATCTAATTGTGAAAAAACAGGCACGCAAAGTATATTTTGCAAGGTTATTCTAAAATTTGGCAGGATTTTAGTTACATCTATTTTGTGAAACTCAACAATGATGGACAATCAAATTAATATAGACCTACTTAAGGAGTACATTAAGACATTAATTGCTTCGGAAGTGGTGTTTCCTGGCACGCTACCCCGTAAATGGGGTAAAGAATTTACCAAAGCCGAACTGGAAGATATTAACCTTGGCCTGAAGATGATACTGCGAATGGCTGACCCCACTGTGGATAAAGCATTGCTTCGGGAGTTCAAAAGGGTAGATGAATCAGGGGAGTATATACACTGGTTTTTGTACAATAACTGGCGAAAAGTTGTCCAGCTAATGGGCGATTACCCTTATTTAACGACTCGTTTCAAAGGCACCTCAGCGCAAGGCTTATCTAGCCAATAGCTGCTAAGCGTTCGGCTCAACAACTACAAAGCCGATCCGCTTGGTACTTACGATATGCACACATCTTTGAGGATAGCGGAGCAGCCCCTATCGGGGTGACCTGCCAATAGTGATCGTACCAGATCCAATAGTGTTAAGCGCCGTAGGTGCGACCTATTTTTCTAATAACCGGCCGCACCCAATTGGTTTTCACTTCTTTATTTTTTCAATCTCACCGGGTTTTAACCCGGTGAGATTGAAAGATGTGCACCTGCCGTTGGTATGTATAAAATTGCAGACAATATCCCTGTTTTTGGTTGTTATTCAGAAGAACTACGTAGAAAACGTATATAGCCTGATAGTTAGTCGTAACATAATCCTTGCGAATACGGTTTACTAGTTCTCATTCTTATAGCAACTTAGTAGGTGGTTAGTTTGCGAAATATAGTTACCAAAATCTGCCGATGGGTGGGCTTATTGGTTGTTGTACCATCGTTTGCCCAAACGCAGGCGACTGAAACTTGGCCAATACAGCCAGGAATTTACTTTCCTGAGGCACCGCTACCCGGTAAATGGCGCAAAGCGGTTGGTGTTGTTTTTACAACTACTCCGCCCGAATTAACGGAGGAGATTCGGGTGAGCGTGCCCGCTATTGATTTCAATGTCCAGCGCGGATTAACCAAGCACCTATTTCTGACTAGCCGATTCCAGACGCAGTTTGTGCAGAGCAATCTGGGCCTGGGCGTGCGTTGGGCCACGCCATTAACGAACCGCTTGTTCTTATCGGCGGGTTATGATGTAACGGGTTGGCTTGGGGCTTTACAGATCAAAGATGTATTTGCTAGTCAGGCTTATGGCGTCGAAACGTTTCCCAATGTTTCGGTTGGGTATAAACTGACGAAAGATCTGCGATTAACGGTAAAGTCGGAAGCTATCATTGACCTCTATTACCGATCGCAGGTGGGCTCACTGGCAGTTGTTTATAACCGACGGACTATCAACGGGGTAGCATTCACCTTTATACTAGAGCAGCCTTTTTATCATCAGCGGCATGTATCGGTAGGGATTCGGGCGGCTTATTCCAATTTCAACTGGCAGCTCTGGTCACTCTTCGACACCTTTGACCGGAACCTGTTCTACCCACAACTTATTTTTGATTTTATCCTGTGAAACGGTCTCATTATCTGCTAATAGGCTTATTATTTCTACTCTTCGACGGTTGCCGAAAGACGTACGAAGCTGTAGTGCCTTATGCGTTTACCAATACGCCCGGATCGGGGCAGTTTGTGCCACCTATACGGCAGGCTCTGGAAGGGGTCTATACAATTTCAAATGGTGCCAGTCAGTTTGGCGATCAGGCCGTTTTAAAATGGACCTATCTGCTCAACGGTTCAGATACTACCCATTATCTGTCTATTTTCATGGGTACTGATGCCACTTATTTTAATCTGGAAGGTAGCCCAGAGGCCGATAGCCTGGTGTTAAAAGGTTACTGGCGTAAGCTAGTGAATGAGTCCATTGGCGAAGCTCGGTTGATTGTACGAGAAAAGCATAATGGAAAGCTACAGCTCTTTAAAGGTAGTTTGATTCCTGGCGACACCCTGGTAGTTGATGGCTTATACGGCGACAAATCAGCTACGCCTACTAATCCGCTTACGCTGACATATAATCGGCCACTTAATCCGAAACCCTTTTCGATCATGGCGCATCGAAGCGGAGGCCGAACGTCGGATTTGCTGCCTGCGTCCGAAAATTCAGTGGAAATTATTAAGCTGGCTTCACGGCTTGGCGCCACAGGAATCGAAGTTGATGTTCGGTTTACGAAAGATGGCGTTCCGGTATTATACCATGACAATACGCTGAATTTGCGGCTCATTCAGAAGAGCGGGCTGGCGGGCCCTCTTGAAGATTATACTTATCAACAACTAAGCACCTTGGTTCGGCTGATCAATGGCGAAAAGATTCCAACGCTGGAGGAGGCACTGGAAACGGTCGTTAATAATACGTCCTTAGATTTTGTCTGGCTCGATACCAAATACATCGGCCCAATGGACAAAGTACAGGCCATTCAACAGAAATACCGGCAAAAGGCATTGGCCCTGGGGCGTAACCTCCGCATTATAATTGGCTTGCCAACTACAGAGGCTGTAGACTCCTATAAAGCCCTGGCTAATAAAGATAATACGCCGATTTTGTGTGAATTGGATACATCCATTACGCGTAGTTTGAACGCCCGTATCTGGGCTCCCCGCTGGACGTTAGGTCCTCAAACAGATGAAGTGCTGGCCATGCAGGCAGAAGGATTAACGGTTTTCGTCTGGACGCTCGATGAACCCGAATTTATCCGGGAGTTTATCAGTCAGAACCATTTCAATGGAATTCTGTCTAACTATTCGCCGGTAGTAGCGTATTATCATTATATCGAACAACAGTAAGCGCATGATTATTCGTTTACAGATACTGGCGGTGCTAACCTTGCTGTTTATCAGTAACGTAACCGCTATAGCCCAATCAAGGATTCGACGTCAGCGGCCACTACCCGTTTTAACCGATTCGACACGCGGGCCTTATACGCTAGTTGTAACGGCGGGGGGCGGGTTGTCTTATTACTCAACCCACCTTGGGGTTCCGGCTGCGCTGGAGCAAACGCATGTCAGCCGGTTTGGGGTGCCGAGCTCACTCCGTGTAATGTGGTATCCCGATCATCGATTACGGATGGGGCTGGAAACCGGTTGGACAACGATGTATAGCTATAAAGGGCAGGTTGCTGGCGATAATGCCCATGTGTATGTATCGGCTATTCCGATTTTGCTGGTATTCTCGATGCCCTTGGCCTGGCTTAGAGGAACCGATAAAAGTCTGGTTCGGCGGCTTGCTATCACGGCCGGAACGGGCCTATATGTGAACCACTCCCGACTCGATTATGACGGAACGGTTTTCAGTAATACCAATAGCCTGGGCTGGATGGCGGCTGCATCGTACACGTATCCAATCGGGCGTAAATTCAGGGTAGCGGGCGAATTAAAATGGTTCGATGCTGTAGCAACGGAAAATGCTGCGTTTACCGCAGAGCTTCAGCTTGTCTGGCGGGCATTTTCCTGGTGAACGAAAGTAAGTGATAATGGCCCGCAGATGGTCATGATTGGTTAGGATAACTTTTTTTATCATAACAGAACCAC
The DNA here is from genome assembly GCF_014117325.1 of Spirosoma foliorum. Taxonomy (NCBI): domain Bacteria; kingdom Pseudomonadati; phylum Bacteroidota; class Cytophagia; order Cytophagales; family Cytophagaceae; genus Spirosoma; species Spirosoma foliorum. Next base: position 7,463,876 of record NZ_CP059732.1, read on the forward strand.
ACTGATCCTAAAAATCAGCGTTCTATTATCGTTATGGAACAAGACTCAGCGAAACGCGAAATTCTATTTTTAAGTGACACGCAGGCGCCCATGTGGGTTGAACGACTGGTGTTACGAACGCATCAGAATACAAAAGCAACACAGGCAATTTTTGATGAAATTATACGGATTCAACCGGCGGTACTTTACTGGCTGGGCGATATTGTTTCGCTGGGTTACCGAAACCGAAAGTGGCGAATCATCGATCAGTTTTTGCTTCAGTGTACAGAAGTAAAAACGGCTGTGTATGCTATTATGGGCAATCATGACGTAATGGGCCGCCCCCGCAAAGGCGCTAAGAATTTTCAGCAGCGCTTTCCCGAGCACAGCCCAACAGGCTATGTAAAAATAACCGACGAAATTGCGGTGGTCATGCTGAATTCCAATTTCAGTACGCTCTCTATTGCTGATTTGGTAGCTCAGCAAACCTGGTACCAACAAACACTGGTGGATCTTGATAATGACCCCGCTGTGAAGGTAGTTATCGTTACCTGTCATCATGCACCTTATTCGAACAGTAAGTTAGTGGGGTCGTCGAAGCTGGTGCAGCAACGGTTTGTTCCGGCCTATGTTCAATCTCAGAAAGCGCGCTTATTTATTACGGGACACTCGCATGCCTTTGAGCGCTATGAATTTGAAGGCAAAACGTTCCTGGTGATCGGCGGTGGTGGTGGACTTCGTCAACCGCTCAATACATCGCCCAGCCGCCTGCCCGATTTGGCGTTAACCTACAAGCCAATGTTTCACTATCTTGCCGTAAAGCGTGAAGGCGAAGGGTTAGTATTGACCTCATACTGCCTGAAAAGTGATTTTTCGGGCTTTTCGGTGGGCTATCAATTTGAAATTCCTGCCGAAGTTTCCGCTGAATAAGTAGTGAACAGGCCGACGTGTCTTCTACGTAAAACTAGCTATCCTCGTTATGAACTGGCTACGCTTGATAACTCTATTATTGGGCCTATTATATAGTCAACAGACAGATGCTCAATACCGTATCCTCTATCGAAGTCAGGATTTATCGATAAGGCCGGATCTACCCGATACCGCCGATCAAATTACCGCCATTGAGTCGCGGGGAGCGCTGAGCAAATACTTAATTGTTCGCTATGCGCACGCGAAAAGGCAATTGCTCCTTAAGACTAGTATATGGGGATTTATAGATAGCCGTCAGGCAGTGTGGCGATCGTATAAAAAAGAGCTATTCCTTCTCCTTAAATACAACAGCAGTTGGGTTGAATACGCCATAGAGCGCCCAATTGGTACCCGGCTTTCGGCTATGTACCCAGCGATTATGTACAGCCGTACCCTGGACAGCAAAATCAAGTCGAACTGGGGCGATGCCATGAAAGATGTGCCGCCCGGATTTGTAGTTCATTGACTAACTCAATCCTCGGTTATAGTTCCGGCGCCTAAGGCCGAAAATAAGGTTTGCCAGTATTGCGTTACCGACGGGTTGTTTTCCTTAATAGACGCATTTGGCTCGAATGGCAGGATCATCGAGATCTCAGGACTACCAACTGTATAGCGTTTAAGTTGTTCGGCATCCGCTTTAGCCCATTCATCGGCCTGCGCATTGTCCTTTGGCGGTTTCACCTGAAAATCCCGCCGGGTAGTCCCTTTCACACTCTCGATCATGTCGCTGAGGTAATAGACTTTCACGGTCGCCCCTGTTTCATTCGCTTTGGCAATGACGGGTAGGCTGGCCCAGATGTCGGTTTCCTGATTTGATGAGCCCGTGTTCTGTGCGACTAACTGTTGAAGTACACGCTGCCGAATCTGCGCCTTCTCTCGCGAGAGACTCAAATTAAATTCGGTTTCGGCGGCTTCGCGGTCTGTGGGGCTGGCTGCTGATACATCTTCCATTTCGGAGCGAACGGTCAGGTTTAACGCACGAGCTTTGGACGTGTTTTCGTGAATAAAATAGACATCCAGTTTGTCGCCTTTCTGCCGGATATTTTGCTCGATAATGTCGGTCAGCGCCTTTTGGTATTTCTGAGCGACAAACGATTTGTTGATATTGACACTTCGGGTTTTATCCAGAAAAATCAGTGTATAAACGGGCCCCTCTGCAATCGTTTTGGCTTTGTCGCCACTGTCAGAACAGGAAAAAAATAAGGTTAGAAAGAAGCAACCAATCAGTATGTGTTTCATAAGATTTTCTAGGCGCTGAAGCAGTTGAGAATGCCTGAGTTCGGCGCTTTGGTTTTATCGTGTTGATAGAAGCGATTGCCGTAACACACTGTCGGCAGGCGCTTTATGATTCCAGTAATCCGTTTGAGTTGTCTTCTTAAGAACCGCTCTCGAGGTCAGAAGGTTATCTTTGGTATCGTAGGTTTCTTCCCAGCCAACAATTTTATGGGGGAATAACTTCTCGAAAATAATGATCAGCGTCCGGTCGTCGGTAGGGTATTCAATGGTGTAGGATTTAAGGTAGAGGCCCGGATACAGAACGCCTTCATAATCGGCGAGTGTCGCTTTGGCAGGCAAGGGCTCAAGTGGTTTATGGCGTAATCGAGCGGCCATTGTGCCCGGAATCAATTGTAATTCACCACTAGGGAGCTTGTCTGGATTCAGACGAATCCGATTCCAGAGTTCGTCTTCAAACATGGCTTTGGCAATGGTATAGTTTTCATCGGCCTCTTTCTCGTAATAGGACTTGCCACTCACCTGATATCCGTTATTTCGGTAACTGATCTGAAGATAACTATGCCCATCCCACTCCTGATCGGACAGGCTGACTTTCAGGGTGTTCGGGAAAAGGGGCGGCCCATCGGTAGGGTTATTGATTGGCGTAAATACGGAAGCCAATAGCGAGTACTCATACGCTCCCGTCGAAAACTTTTTGGAGTTGGTTGTTTTCAGGACGGGTATTGTGTTTTCCTTGTTGTCGGTTTTCACCTGCTTGTCGGTCCGAAAATCTTCGGTCATGAAGATCAACATGGCCTCACCATCATTCAGGGCACCATTTTTCGCCTGTTTGAGCTGGTAACTATTTACTTCGGCCTTTCCCGAAAACCAATAGCTGTTGAAATGAGCCGATAAGGTATCGGCAGGCTTAGGTTTCGTGTCGGGTTCTTTCTGGAAAATGGTTGCTTTCATAGCGAAAGCGAAGATGACGGCAAGAATCAGAACAAAGAGTAAGAAATTTTTAGTGACGATCTGTTTCATAATATGCCTGTTTCGGCCGCGCTGTGCTACAAAAGTCCGACGGTTTCGCTTATCTTACAACTGTTTAGCCAAACGATTTACCCAACCATGATACGACCTTTCTCTCGGGTACTCCTCTTCATTCATTGTTCCTTATTCATTCTCCATTCTGTAACGGCTCAGGTCGAAAAATCACCACCACGCCACGAGGGTGACGGACCGTTCGGAAAGCTGATTATTCGGGGTGTTACGTTGGTCAACAGCACAGGGGCGCCACCTGTTGGTCCAATGGATATTGTAGTCGAGAAAAACCGAATTACACAGATTCGTCAGGTTGGTTATCCCGGTGTTCCGATTGATCCGAAAAGTCGACCTAAAGCCGATCCCGGCGATAAGGAACTGAATTGCGAAGGCATGTACCTGATGCCGGGTTTTGTGGATATGCACGGCCATATTGGCGGACAGGCGCAGGGGGCCAATGCGGAGTATGTGTTTAAACTCTGGCTCGGGCATGGCATTACAACGATTCGCGATCCATCCTGTGGCAATGGCCTGGACTGGGTGCTTGAACACCGCGCCAAAAGTGAACGGAATGAAATTACCGCTCCTCGTATCAAAGCATACACCGTTTTTGGGCAAGGCGCAAAGGAGCCAATCAGCACGCCCGAACAGGCCCGCGCCTGGGTGCAACTGAATGCGAAGCGGGGCGCCGACGGCATTAAATTCTTTGGCGCCGAACCAAACGTGTTTCGAGCTGCGCTGGAAGAGAACAAGAAATTGGGTTTGCGGTCGGCCTGCCACCATGCTCAGTTAGAAGTAGCTCGCATGAATGCCCTGGCGACTGCTAAAGCAGGGCTGACTTCGCTCGAACATTGGTATGGACTTCCCGAAGCCTTATTTGAAGATAAAACCATCCAAAACTATCCGGTTAATTACAATTATGGCAACGAGCAGAATCGTTTCGAGGAAGCAGGTAATCTGTGGCAGCAAGCCGCTAAACCAGGCTCCGATCGCTGGAATAAGGTAATGGACGAGCTCATTTCGCTGGATTTTACGCTTGATCCAACTTTTAATATCTACGAAGCTAACCGCGAGCTGATGTTGGCTCGGCGTGCTGAGTGGCATGAAGAGTACACGATGCCGAGCCTCTGGCGTTTCTACGGCCCCAGCCGTATCTCGCACGGGTCGTATTGGCAATCGTGGGGAACAGAACAGGAAGTGGCCTGGAAAAAGAATTACCAACTCTGGATGGCGTTCATCAACGAGTACAAAAACCGGGGTGGCCGCGTTACGGCAGGGTCTGATTCTGGCTTCATTTATCAGCTATACGGCTTTGCCTACATTCGCGAGCTTGAACTGCTGCGCGAATCAGGCTTCCATCCGCTCGAAGTTATTCGGGCAGCTACGTTAAAAGGCGCCGAAGCGCTCGGTATGGCCGACCAGATTGGTTCGGTGGAAGTGGGAAAACTGGCCGATTTCGTGATTGTCGATCAGAATCCGCTGGCGAATCTGAAGGTTCTATACGGAACCGGCGCTATTCACCTCAATGAAAAAAACGAAGTTGAGCGTGTAGGTGGCGTTACCTACACCGTGAAGGATGGCATTGTGTACGATGCTAAAAAATTACTGGCCGATGTACGGAAACTAGTCGCTGATGCCAAGCAGAAAGAAAACTTCGAAATCACTCAACCCGGCGTTCCAGCGAAAGCAGGCAAAGTGAGTGGCGGCAAGAATGAGTAACGACTCAAAATTCCATCGTAACCGTAGTTCCCATACCAAGGACACTGTCAATCAATAACTGACCATTGTTGAGTCGCACAAATTCCCGGCTGATTTCCAGACCCAACCCTGTGCCTTTTTCGCCTGCAGTTCCATAACTAGACGTACCAATGGGCCTTGTTGGCATGCCAATGGATTTAGGCATGCCAACACCCGTGTCCTGAATAATTAATTGAGATCGACCGTTTAACTGGCGAGTGCTTACCTGAATATGTCCACCTTTAGGCGTGAACTTAATCGCATTCTGGATGAGATTGCGAGCCACAATTGTTAATTGATACTCATCCGCAATTATTGGGGCTGGCTCATAAAGTGTCGTTACGGTCAATTGCTTATTTGGAACCTCAAAATTGTATAGTAAAAGCACCGATTGAGCAACTTCCTGCAAATCGAACTGAGTGGGTGTTACATAAATGCCGCCACGCTGGAGCTGAGTCCAATTGAGTAGGTTGTCGAGCGTGCTGAACACGTTATCTACGGTTAGCTGCAGTCGGGTATTCGCTTCGGCATATTGTTCAGTTGTTGTATACCCTTTCTGCACATTCATGAGTTGGACTTTGAGGCTCACAATAGGGCTTCGAAGGTCATGACCCAGTATGGCAAACAGTTTGTCTTTTACAAGATTACTTTCGCTAAGCTCATGGTTTTTTTGTTGTAACTGTTTGTTTTGCTGTTGGACAACCTCCTGAATCGTAGTGGCTATTTTCTTGACGGTGTAGGTAACGTAGGTAAGTACAATGAATACACCTAAACCCGAATTGAATTGGCCAATTTCAAACGGAAGGTTCAACTGCCTAAGTACGAGCAGCCTGGCTGTTACATAGCTAATGGCCATAAAAACAGGAACAATCACAGATGCCTTATCGTCCAATAAAATGATGGAAAAGAGGGCAATCATGATAAAATACATCTCAAGATGTACATCAACATGGACTATCAACCTGGTGTAGAGCCCCCAGATTGCTGCAACGTACATCGCACAGATGAAATACCAGGAAGCCAGCTTTAGTTTATAGCGATATATTAACCATAGGGTCGGGAATAGGTATAAAGAAATGGTTACGAGGTTATTAAGCGCTCGATCATAATTGTGGAAAACAAGATTGATGGTTATCAGAAGTGCCAGCAACGGTATACCGAACCAACCAATGTTGGCTAATGTCACAAATCTGACCCGATCAAACGTAGGAAGTGCATCAAGGCGATCTTTCGGATAAAGTCTTGTTCGGAGCCGGGTAATCAAGCTCATAAAGCCATTAATTACTCGTTCCTAAAACCCCCGCCTGCTGCATAAACTGAAGCACCGATGGACGGTAAGTAACTCCAATCGGGAACTTTTTCGCTGAAACCTGTACCTGATGAGCCTCTAAGTGGCTAAGATGCTGCACATTGATGATAAACGATTTGTGTATACGTACAAATCGATCGCCGGGGAGTTCGTTTTCCAGCGTTTTTAGGCGTTGGTTTATAATTACGGGGCCTGTTAAGGTGTACACCTTTATATACGTGCCATAGGCTTCAGCATATAAGATATCGTCGAGCACAAATCGGTTCAGCTTCCGGCCCGATTTAAAGAACATATGCTTTTTCTCATCGACAACAGGAAGCGGCTCTACGGGCTTATTTTCTGTGAGTTGGGGTAGTGCCGCTAAGGCTCGCCGAATGCCCCGAAAAAAGCGCATGTAATCAAACGGCTTGACCAGAAAATCAACCACTGCATCCAGATCATAGCAAGTGGCAGCGTGACTACTATACACAGTAGTCATTATAACCGGCGGAAGATTTGTTAGGCCCTGAATTAATTCCAGGCCCGTCATCCCCGGTAAATCATAATCAAGAATTAAAAGGTCGACGTTTTTAGTAGTCAGCACCATGAAAGCATCCATGGCTGTAGAACAAACTAGGGGTGATTCGAAGAGGGTTGTTTGAGCCAGATACGCCCTGAGTTGATCAACAAAGATGGGGTCATCTTCAACAATGAGACAGGAATACATAATAAGGTATAGTGAAGTTACGAAGTATTATTAATGCCAAGTTAGTTACAAAAAGTAATTGAGCAAAAATAAATAGCTACATACAGTTACGATAGATATAGTCGAGTTTTGATGTGTTCGCCTGACTGTTGCTAACTAGCTATGGGTAAACTGGGCTGCTTAGCCAGCTATACGTTATCTCTTGTATAACAGATAGTTGCTAGAAAAGCTAAATGCGTATACTTATTTTTTATCTTGAATAGTATAGGACTTACGCAAAGGCAACTGAAGGATTCGCCAACTCTTGACGAAGGTAAGCATCTAATAAGCCTTGTTTGAGTTGGTAAACCGTTTTCTTAGTCTGATAAGCCAACTGTTTAAAACGTAACCAAGTCAGAGCCGCTAAGCCAATGTGATTGCGTTGACTACGAGCTAATCGACATTGACAACATTCCAGACCCGTGATCTGCTTATCTTCTCAATGAAACTGCTCAATTGTCCAACGAATACCACTTTTTTCTTCAGCGGCACTCGTCTCATTTTGAGCTAAATCGTTGGTGACGATATAGTCCGTCCGGTGGGTAGACACCAGTACGCGGAACAGTTTAAGATAGGTGTTTTGAGGCATCTTGTGTACTTTAACCAGCTTACCCTGCTGCACCTGTTGAGCTGACCAGCTCAGATAGCTGACAGGTTGATACGGTTCTTTGCCACCTGAATCATCGACCTTACGGTTGCTCTTGATAGGACAGTAAAACAGTTTTTCATTGGTAATGAGCCACTTGAAGAGGTCGGTCACAGCATACCAACTGTCCATTAAGACGATTCGATAACTGATCTGGCGGGGTGCTAGTTGGTTAAGCATGTCCAACACATGATCCAACTTGCTTTTTCCATCCTCATCGGGATTAAAAATACGGTAGTCAATGAGCCAGAACTGATTAATTTTAGGATTGAAGTAGACACAATTAACCACACCGATGCCTTTGATGATTCCATGAGCATTTCCACTGTATTGCCGACGAACCAGTTCAATTTTATGACTATGTTCTTTATTGAGCACGGTATCATCAAAGAGGATATAGCCATCGGTATCCAGTTGAATTTGGTGGCGGACATGTTGCCAGACCTGGCGAGGTGCCACTCGGCTAGCTTTGAGAAAGTACTGCACATTGTCATGGGTGATCCCTTCCAGGTGATCAGCCAAGTAGGTAGCCGTATAGTTGATCTGGCTACTCAGTAGAAACTGTCCGTAAAGTTGTGCGGTGACCTTCAAGCTATTTTTTATTTCAATTTACCACTTTTGCGTAAGTCCTATAGTAGTTAAAAGTAAACAGAGGTGCAGCCTATAGGTTTAATACCGCTACATCTAGATTAGTAATCTCCGCACATCCAGACAATCTAGGCTACTGAGTGCATCGCCAGATAAATGATTCTAATGAGCTGGATGAATGGCCAAAGTCGACCTTGCAATTATCAGTCCAATTTGATTTTGAATGCCAGCGATTACAAAGAATAAAACTACTCTTTCTTCTTAACTACCCTGAATCTGCAGAGTTGAGTTTGCTTCTTAACACTGTTAACTATATACGTATATACAGCTTATAGAGATTATCAACCAATTCCATGACAAAGCCAGAAATACGGTTCACTGCACTGGACAAATAGTATTTCTGGCTTTGTATGAATAAAAATAGAGTCTGTTATGAAATAGGAATGGATGACTACGATTTGGGGAAATAGCTGGGAAGTCTACCTAGATCGAGTAATTCTAGCGTACGACAGATCCAGGCTTTGGGCAGACAGATGATTGCTGCTAGATGTGTATTGGTTAGAAGTTACTTCGTATTCTCAACTGTTGGTTTTCTATATGTATTTGCGTCATTCATTGTAAGAAAAGCCTCGTTCATGTAAAAAACGAGATTGTATACACTAAATAAGTGTATTTAGGAAATAGCAAGTGACTCTATAGTAATAATTGGCAACAATTTGGCTACGATACCTGCTGAAATCTACTAGCAGTGCCAATTTTCTAAATTCATGGTGGCCTATCTCTATTATAATAACTCTATCAAGTAGGTGTAAATCTAACTTTGATTTACTAATTGTTGAGGTTATTACCATCCAGATTAGCCCAATTCTGCAAGTGGACCCAAGGTGTTATTCTGACTTTTACTCAGCCAATGAATCTTTTCGATGATCAACTGAAAGGCAAAATCATATTGGTTAAGCGGCCAATAAGTAGCCGTTTCTGCTGATTCAGTGAATCTGTTTTGTGTAACCTTCTCAACGCTAGAGTCCAATTGCCTTGGCTAATCACTGGTTAGCTAGTTACTACTTGTTCATAGAATCACTATTAATCTACCTCTTGATACACATGAAAACGTTCTACTCCACTGTTCAGGATTATAATCGATCAACAGCAACCAGTTCTGCTCCAATCAAGCTGGAACCTCGTTAGCTCGGCACCCCCAACTAACAGTAGGCAAATGAGCTTAAGGTCAGTGCAATAGCGCATTTCATTTTTGTTTTTTATAGAACCTGTTCGATCAGGAATAGTCTCCTCTTTCTTTTTGAGTACCCACCAAACGACTTGTCGTATGTCAGATATCTCTACCTCACAATCAGGTAGGCTTTACTACTACCCGCAAGCATCCTCCTTGCTGTATAGAGCTTTTTACGCGATCAGAACCTATGCCTGGTTTTTGATTGCGTCTATGACGTTTATAGTAATCAGTCACGGTATACAGGCAAGTCCAGGTACTGACGTCAACAGCGGCTTTACCTCAAGCCCAGTCGGTTCTGCTACAGCTGTAGCCACAATGAGCCTGGGTACCAATAGTCCTAATAGTCCTCCCTTTGAGGCCAGCTTTGCCACCTGCCCAACCATTACATTCACAGCACCAGCGGCCAATACGCAATATTGTGGCAACGGCACAGCCACCTTTACCGTTTCGACGACTGCCGTAGCACCCGATGGCATTAAACTGGTTGCATTCACCACCGAAACCAATCCATATTCTACTACAGCCACTCCCGTCTTCTCTACGTCGACTGCATCCAGTACGGCAACGGGCACTAAAACGCTCACCTTTAGCAATGTACAATTACCCGACAACCTCACTGGAGCAAACATGGGTTTGTTTGTGTATGCAATACTGGCAACAGCAGATGCGAGCTGCCAACCTGTTGATGACCTGATTATTACCCTGAAGCCCCGTCCGAATACGATTATTGGGGGCCCAACACAGGTGTGTACAGGCGATAAAGCGACGCTATCAGCACTAGCTTTCAGTGGAGCCACATACCAGTGGTTCTATGGCAGCGGTACTACCTCTATCAGCACCAGCAACCCGTATACTACCACGGCCATTAATACGGCAGCTACCTATCGGGTACGTGTTACACTAAGTAGTTGCGTATCGGATGATGCTAGCTTTACCGTTACCCCCGTTACCTGTACATCTTGCACTGCCAGTGCCACCAGCCTGGGCGGCAAAGTGTTTCATGACTTTGACAGTGATGGAACAGCCGACACCTATGATGTCAGCCTGAGCAATGTAACCGTGACCCTCTTTCGTTGCGATGCCACTAACCAAAGCGCACAAGTTGCTCAGATGCAAACCGATCTGAATGGTGCCTACAGTTTCACGGGTTTGACTGCCGGAACAACCTACCGGGTCGAGTTCAGCAACCTGCCAGCAGGTTACCAACCCACCTATCGGGGCACCAATAACGGCACCACCGTACAGTTTACGCAGCCAGGTTCCTGTACCACCAGTTTGGGCTTAAACACCGCCAATGATTATTGTCAGACCAATCCATTGCTGGTAACGCCCTGTTATCTGGATGGTGCTGTTACACCTAATACAGTCGCTGGTACCGATGTATTGGTAGGTATCAATTATGACCTGACCGGTAGCGTGAACCACATTGCCACTCGTACCCAAATTGGCTCGACCTGGGGCGTGGCTTATGCCAAAACAACCAAGCAATTATACACAGCGGCTTTCCTCAAGCGGCATGTGGGGCTTAAAGATGGGAATCTGGGGCAGATTTACGTGACCGATATGACCAATCCGGCTAGCCCGGTCACCACGCCCTGGCTCAATGTCTCTGCCCTGGCTGGGGTAAGTGGTAACTGGCAATTTGATCTGGATGCCGCCCGTGGTTTGACCAACGCCGGAACTCCCAGCTTAGATGCCCAGTCGTTCAGTGTCGTAGCCGGGATTGGCTTAGGTGATATTGACGTTAGCGAAGACGATAAGACGCTGTATGTCATGGATTTGACCAACAAGCAACTATTGTCCATCGATATTGCCAGCAAGACCCTTATCGGGAAGTATCCTGTTCCCTCGCTCTGCACAACAGGGCCATCTACCAGTTATTTCTCGGCTGGTTCAGGGAATAATACCTTCATCGCAGCCGATGGGAAGGAGTGGCAGAAAGGCTATCTGTTCGATATATACGGTAGTTCGATCAATTATGGGCAGACCATTACCAATCCTAATAACGCCACAGCCGGAACCGCCGATGCCGCGCTATACGCCAATTCAGCTTACGTCAATGCTGGTTCGACGATGATCTATAGCTTCCCGGTGGGGAACGGCACATTTGGCGTCAAACTGCATTTTGCCACCAATGCCACCACCAACAACCGCAATATGTCTGTCGCCTTAGAGAGCACAACCGTACTGTCGGGCTTCGATGTGTATGCGGCTGCTGGCAGTCAGATAAACGTTGGAATTACCCGTTCGTTCACCACTACGGTTACAGATGGAGTATTGACCATTGCCATCACAGGCAATACAGGCGGTGGGGCAGCTATGCTATCGGGTTTTGAACTAACTACCTCCAGTGGTACGCCAACTGGCGAAACCCGGCCATTTGGCCTGGCTGTTCATAATGGTAAAGTGTATGTAGGTGCCATTTGCGATGCCAGCCATTCACAAAACCGCGATGATTTACAGGCCAGTGTGCTGGTGTTCGATCCAACGACGAGTACGTATAATCCGATACCGGTATTAACCTTCCCACTCAATTATACAAAAGGGTTAAACGTAAGTGCAACACCAACGGATGTTCAGCAATGGCACCCCTGGACAAGCATATATCCGAATACAACTGGGATTAACGTTGGTGGATTTACACTCTACACGCAACCGACCCTATCGGATATTGAGTTCGACGTGGATGGAAGTATGATACTAGGCTTCTTTGATCGCTTCCAGCACCAGCAGGGGGCAGTGCCAGGCCAGTACACGCCTGACCATATAGCAGCCAATGGCCGGACATCGGCTTACGGTGCTGTTGGAGGTGATTTGTTGCGGGCTTATTTCAACGGTACATCGTATGAAGTAGAGTATAATGGCAAAGAAGGGCCTACGAGCCCCAAAACGGCAACCTCGGGTCAGAACAGCGGACAAGGTATTGGCGGTGGCGAGTTTTATGTAGATGATACCGGCCTCCATCAGGAAATCAGTACGGGGGGCTTAGCCTTCAAACCAGGCTCGGGCGAAATTCGCATATCGGCAGGTGATCCCCTCGTCTATAGTTCGGGTGGCTTAACCGGCTTCGACAACACGACGGGTGCTAAACAAAACGGGTTTACCCTTTATTCCGGCACCGGCGGTGGAACACAAAATAAAGCCAATGGCTTAGGTGATCTGGAAGTCCTCTGTAATCTGGCTCCGATTCAGATCGGGAACCGAGTATGGCGTGATGATAACAGCAATGGTATCCAGGACCCTTGCGAACCGCCTATTCCAGGCGCCGTAATTACCCTTTACGATGCGGCCAAAACCACTGCATTCGTCAGCGTAACGACGAATGCGAACGGGGGGTACTACATCGCTAGCACAACGCTCACCGCCGGAACCTCTACCTCATCTGTAGCGACAACCGCACTGACCTACAACACTGGTTATGCACTGGTACTTACAAGCCTGGGAACCAGCACAGTTGTCACAGGCTTATCCCTGACGTCGGTTTCACCGGTAACTCCGGGCGAAAGCAGCACGGCTAATTCAGGCAGCACCCAAGCCAACAACGACGCGATGGTCATGAATGGCAAGCCGACTATTATGCTCTCCACAGGTGGGCCAGGCTCGACCAATCATACCTATGACTTTGGGATTTCCATCCCCGACTGTGCAAAACCAGAGCTGGCTGTCAGCCAATCGCAAACAATCTGTCAGGGAAGCAGCTTCAGTTTGCCGCTTTCGACTACAGTAACGAGCAATACGGTTACGGGTGTACAATGGTATTTTACCGATGCCAGTGGCAGTTCGTTTACTGCCATCAGTGGGGCAACTAGCTTAACATTTAGCCAGCAACCAACGTCAACGGGCGGTATTCGGTATTACGCCATCATTGGTCAGAATGGACTGAGTGCCACCTGCTCCGACACCGCCTTTGTGAACCTGATGATCAAACCGACACAGACGCTGACCATTTCCACCCCATCGGCTGCTACCGTGACCCAGTGCGCCAATACAACGCTCACCGTTACGGTATTAACCAATGCTTTAGCACCCGATCAGGTTCGACTGGTGTACTTTACCAGTCCCTTGGCCACTGCTGTCAGTGCGTATACAGCCGCAGGTGGCACCGTGCTGGGAACGATAGCCTCGACCACAGCAACCGGTACCAAAACCCTTACATTCTCGAACTTACAACTGCCGGATAATGTCAGCGATGATCCGTTGCCGCTGTATGTCTATGCCGTTCTGGTATCGGCTGACGGCGCCTGTAAACCTGCCGATCAGTTCACGCTTGTACTCAATCCGCGACCAACCGTCGTCATTACGGCTAATCCGATTGTTTGTCAGGGAAGTTCGACGACACTTGCGGCCAGCGGGCCAGGGGGCACTACCTATCAGTGGTTTGCTGGTAGTGGCACAGCCGTAGTTGGTACATCCAATACGCTCGCTACAGGAGCTATCAGTACAACGGCAACCTACACGGTTCGTGGTACCTACAATACCTGTATTTCCGACAATGTGCAGATTGCCTTAACGCCAATTGCCTGTACATCCTGCACGGCCAGTGCTAGTACGATTGGTGGCACAGCCTTCCGCGATTATAACAGCAATGGCGCTCAGGGCACCAATGATCCGGGTATTAGTAATGTGACGGTTACGATCTTCAGCTGTGATGCTTCGGGCCAGAGTACGCAGGTTTCTCAGGAGCAAACCGATGTTAACGGAGCCTACAGCTTTACCGGACTGACGCCAGGAACCACCTATCGCGTTGAATTCAGTAACCTGCCATCTGGCTATACCTCAACCTTTAAAGGTACACAGAATGGGTCGACAATTCAGTTCACCCAGCCCGGTAGCTGCTCGATCAGCGTGGGGCTGAACCAGCCTAACGACTATTGCCAGACGGACCCAGGCTTTGCGGTCGTCTGTTTCACCCGGAACAATGATGGCGCTACTGAGCCAACCATCATTGATATGCAATACAGCACTGGTCAATCCTTCACGTCGACCAGTACGGCCGATGCCAACTATACCTGGGGGCAACCTTCGGGTGGAGCTTCCTATTCGATAGCTGCTCATAATGTAATCGCCACCAAAGGGGATGTGAGTACTACGTTTGGACTAGCCTGGGATCGTACCCATAAACAATTACTGTCTGGTGCCTTCATGCGGGCCTATGCGCCTATGCAGGCCAATGTTGGCGGTAATACCTTTGGCGAGGCTACCATCTATAAAATCGATTACACCACAGGATCTGCCAGTACTAAATCGGTTTGGCTCGATCTGGAAACAGTCTATGGCGATGGCTTTGCGGGTGTTTATGTGGCTGATGCTACCTATCCGGGGGCGAGTATTTATGGACGAACCAACGGCACACCTGCCAAAATTGGCTACACGGGCTTAGGTTCGATGCAGTTTGCCCGAGATGGTCACGAGTTATACACGATCAACCTGAAAACGCAGGAGTTGCTGGTTATTCCAGTAAATTCCGACGGAACCGCCGTAGCGAATGCCGCGCAGATCAAGCGATTCCCACTGCCAACGGATGGTTGTCCAACAGGTAACTGGTCGGACGGACGTCCGTATCAGGCAGTGCTGGGTCTGGGCGTTCACCCATCCACCAATCGGGTATATGCCACCGTGACCTGTACGGGGCCTACTGCGGATGATTTAAAGGGTATTGTCTATTCGGTAGATGCATCGGATGCTACGCCTGCGTCGACTGATTTCCGCCAGGAACTGGACGTACCACTTAATCTGAATATTCCAGCTACGAATGTCAACGTAGCGCAGTATTACGGCCAGAATGTACACCCTTGGGAGGTAGTGACAGCCAATAGTACGTTCTATAACAATAACGGTGATAACAATAGCCAGCATACGCAGCCGTGGTTAGCTGAGGTTGAATTTGATCCTCAGCCGAACGGTGTCTACGGGATGATGATTGCTACCCGCAACCGGTACCACGACATTCTTAATTCGTCGTTCTATGTAACTGGCGGGGTGCTGATGCGGGGTGCAAACCTGGGTACTGAAGCCGCTCCGCAGTGGTCTCTGGAGCACAATGGAGCTGTTGGCCCATTCGCATCGGGCGTGAATTATACCTATACCGCCAACCGTGCCGGTGCAAACACCAGTCCAACCAACCGTTTCTTCAAATATCAGGGGCTAGAAGGTACCATGTTAGCGGGTACGATGGATTATATACCCGGTCGGCCGGAGATTCTGTTACCTGCTTTGGATAACGTGTTATACAATGCGACATCAGGTATGACCTGGTTGAATCGCACAACAGGAGATCGATCCAAGGATAACCATCTGCTCAGCGATGGTACGGCAACGGGGTATACGAACGTTAACTTTACCAAATCCAACAACTGGGGTGGTCTGGCCATCATGTGTAATGTGGCTCCGATTCAGATTGGGAACCGGGTTTGGCGCGATGATAATAAAAACGGGCTTCAGGAGCCTTGCGAACCCGCTATTCCAGGCGTAGTAGTCACGCTCTATGATGCTGCAAAAACGACGGCACTGGCCAGTGTAACGACCAACGCAGCCGGGGAATATTATTTCTCCTCAACGACCGTGACGGCGGGTACATCTACCTCATCCGTCGCCACAACGGCCCTGACGTATAATACGAGCTATGCCGTGGTAATCACGAGCCTGGGCAGCAGCACAGTGGCCAGCGGCTTGACCTTAACCGATGTAAGCCTTACTCCGGGCGAAAATGGCACTGCTAATTCGGGCGCTACCCTGATCAATAACGACGCGATGGTCATGAATGGCAAGCCGACTATTATGCTCACCACGAATGGGCCAGGTACGTCCAATCACACCTACGACTTTGGTCTGACCGTTGTGCCCTGTTCACTGAGCTTAACCGCCACACCAGGTACCTGTAGCACGGCTACCAACCAGTATGTGGTTACAGGAACGATTAGCCTGACGGCTGCTCCAGCCAGCAGCCTGACGATTACCGATGGGCTGGTGAGCACGATTGTTTCGGTAAGTGCTGGGCAGACGTCCACAACCTATAGTTTGTCGGGACTTAACTCGGGTACTGGATTACACACCGTGACGTTGTTCTCATCGGCAACGGCTTGCGGTACTACTTCGGCTACCTATACGGCACCAGTTTCCTGTTCGATAGCACCTGCACTGGCAGTAAGTGTTACGCCCGGAACCTGTAGCACAGCGACCAATCAGTATGCTATTTCCGGTACGATCAACCTGACGGCTGCCGTAGCCAGTTCGCTCACGATCACGGATGGAACCAGTTCAACAGTTGTTTTGGTGACCGCTGGACAGACAACCGCCAGCTTCAATTTAGCAGGTTTGACCTCCGGTACGGGCTCGCATACGGTTACTGTAAGTGGCATCGGTTATTCACCCGCATCCACAACCTACACCGCTCCGGCGAGTTGCACAGTAGCACCCTGCGGCTTAGCGATGGTCGTTACTCCAGGGCTATGTCAGTCAGCCACAAACGCCTATACGCTGTCGGGAACAATTACGGCCACGAATGTACCTACCAGTGGAACGCTAACCATTTCGTCCGGTGCATTCTCCTCCCGAACGATCGCATTGCCAATAGGTAATGCATCGGGAACGTTTAGCTACTCTGGACTGGTGAGCAATGGGCAGACGTATACCGTAACGGCCAGTTATTCTGACGGAGCCTGTTCGCCGGTTAGTCGGACGTACACCGCGCCTGTTTCGTGTTCCGTAGCGCCGGTTTGTAGTCTGAGTGCTACGGCAACTGCGAGTAGTTGCGCTACGGCTGCCAATACCTACTCGGCTACGGTTGCTGTTGCCTTGACTAATGGCGTCGCTGGTACGATCACCATTAACTTGCCGGGGGCAACACCAGTTAGTCAGACGCTGGCGGCCAATACCGGATCGTTTACAGCCATCTTTGAGAATCTAGTTTCGGATGGGGCTACTCATACGGCTACGATCAGCCTGCCTGGTTGTAGCACCACAACGGCAACCTTCACGGCTCCAGCTTCCTGCTCAGTAGCGCCGATTTGTTCGATCTCGGCGGTAGCTACGGCTGGAGTATGTTCTACCGCGACCAATACTTATTCGGTAACGGCGTTGGTAACAGTTCAGAATCCAACAGCAGGTGGAACTGTCTCCGTTAGTACCGGTGGGCAAACACTCACTTTTAGTACGACGGCCAACAGTCAGAACACGTTTACAGCTACCTTCGATGGATTGATTTCGGATGGTGCAAATCATACGGTGACGGCCAGCCTGCCCGGTTGTAGCACAACAGCAGCGACTTACACGGCTCCGGCTTCGTGTTCGGTAGCGCCAATTTGCAGCCTGACGGCGACAGCCACGGCTGGTCTGTGTGCCACTGCCACGAACACCTATAGTTCTACGGTGGTTATTCAATTGACCAATCCAACGGCAGGCGTGTTAACCGTTACAGATGGGCCACAAAGCGCCACGCTGGCTGTAACACCCGCTGGCAACGCGACCTTTACAATAGAATTCCCCGGTTTAACTTCCGACGGGACAACCCATACCGTGACGGCTTCGTTGCCCGGTTGCTCAACTACAACCACAACCTATACTGCTCCGGCGAGTTGCTCGGTAGCGCCAGTTTGCTCGATTAGTGCCGTAGTCACGATTGGCACTTGTGCTACAGCCACCAATACCTACTCCGCTACCGCAGTCGTGACCGTCACGAATCCAACCGCTGGCGGAACGGTTTCGGTCTCCACTGGTGGCCAGACGCTTACTTTCAGTACGACGGCTGTCGGACAGAATACCTTCACCGGCACGTTTAATGGCTTGATCTCTGATGGAGCCAGTCATACGATCACGGTAAGTCTGCCGGGTTGTGCCAGCGTCAACACGCCATATACTGCCCCTGCCAGTTGTTCGGTAGCTCCGGTTTGTTCTATCTCGGCAATAACCACAACAGGTCAGTGCTCGACAGCCACGAACACCTACTCCAATACCGTGACTGTAACGATGACCAATCCTTCGGCAGGTACGCTGACGGTTACCGATGGCGTAAATAGTGTAACGATTGCTGTACCGACTACGCTGGGTACAGTAACTGCACCGGTCATTTTCAACGGATTGGTCTCTAATGGGGCAAGCCATACGGTAACGGCTAGTCTGCCTGGTTGCTCCACCACGACAACCACCTACACAGCTCCAGTTAGTTGTTCGATAGCGCCTGCTTTGGCTATCAGTGTCACACCTGGAACCTGTAGCACAGCGACCAATCAGTATGCAATTACGAGTACTATCAACCTAACGGCTGCCGTTGCTGGTTCACTAACCATCACGGATGGAACCAGTACAACAACCGTTTCTATAGCGACCGGACAAGCAACTGCCAGCTTTGTGCTGAATGGATTGGCTTCGGGTACGGGCTTACATACGCTCACCGTGAGTGGCATCGGCTATGCGCCCGCATCCACAACCTACACAGCTCCCGCCAGTTGTACCGTTGCTCCGGTTTGTAGCCTGAGTGCAACAGCCACTGCGGGTATCTGTGCTACGGTAACCAACACCTACTCGGCTACGGTTGCTATTGCGCTGACAAATAGTGTGGCTGGTATAATTACAATTAGCCTGCCCGGTTCGACACCCGTCAGTCAGACCATTGTTGCGAATACCAGTTCGTTTAGCGCAACCTTCACTGGACTTGTTTCCGATGGGGCTACTCATATTGCTACAATCAGCCTGCCAGGTTGTGGTACAACAACGGCCAGTTTCACGGCACCGGCCAGTTGTTCTCTCACTCCGTTGGGTAGCCTTGGTGACTTTGTCTGGAAAGACAATAACGATAACGGTATACAGGATACGAACGAACCCGGTGTGGCTGGTGTAAAACTAGAACTGTTTACCGTGGTGGGTGGCGTTCGCAGTACGAGCGCAGCCAGTACAACGGTTACTGATGCTACTGGTCATTATTCGTTCCCGAATTTGTCGGAGGGCGACTATCAGGTGCGCTTTAGTGAGATTCCAGTCTCTTGCACCTTGACTCCTCACCAGAACGCGGGTACCAACGACGCAAAAGATTCTGACGCAGACCCAATAACTGGTTTCTCCCAGGTTGTTCATATAGATCCTTCAGGAACCGGGTTGGCAGTAAACAATCCGACCGTTGATGCAGGTCTCCAACGTCTGGTGTACGACCCAACCGGCTATATCTACTGCTATAAGAATAACACCATTTTGAAAGGTGGTAAAATTAGCGTGACGGGTCCGGGTAGTACTACCGTTGTGCTGGATGGTTCAAAGGGTTACTATCGTTTCCTGACAGATGGCACGCCGGGTAGTTACACGCTTACCTACAGCCATCCCAATGGATACAGTATTGCCACAAGCGCCTGGGCACCAGCAGCGCCTTCAATTGCCCCAACCACACTGGATGGGTCGGTGCAGGACAAGGATATTCCGGCTAATGGATGGGTACAGTTAGGCTCGCTACCTACTGCCGATACAACGCAACTTCAGAATGGTACGCAAGGCTATAATCCGTACTATCTGGTGTTCAATGTACAGGCGGGCGATCCCTATATTTCTAGTAATAACCTACCCGTGGACTGTGATCCTCTGTTAGGCAGCATCGGCGATTTTGTCTGGAATGATCTGGATAAAGATGGACGTCAGGATGCAGGTGAGCCGGGTGTGAATGGTGTAACGATCAGATTGTTGCAGGAAACAACGCCTGGAAACTACACTGTTTTGTCGACAACCATAACAGCGGGTGGGGGTAACTATCTGTTCCCGAATCTGCCCGAAGGAAATTATGTCGTTGAGTTCGACAAAGCAACCTTGCCTGCGAACTTCTCGTTGACGACGGCAAACGCATCGGGCGTACCCACTGCCCTGGATAGCGATGCCAACACGACGACAGGACGCTCTGGTCTGATTGCGTTGGTGCCAACAGATCCGACCCGTCGCGATATTCTGACGATTGATGCCGGTATTGTGGACGTAAGCTGTCCACCAGCCAAATGCTTACCGATTGTTATTAGGCGGACACGGTAATGGACTCACACACTAAGCCGTGCCACGGTTTAATTAAGCGCTAGGACTAACCGTGGCTCGGCTTAGCGTGAAAGTCTTGGATACATCTGGCACAAGTGATCAAACTCCCTTGTGCCAGAATTTTACCCACAGTACGATTGATTAGTTTCCTAAATACCTGCCGTATAAAACTTGACTTATGCCTGCTACCGTTTTTCTCAATTCATTGAACTCGTTCTTTAATCTTTCCAGGGCGGTGTTACAAAAAACTCACCAGGAAAAGCAAAGTACCAGTACCCTTGGCAATATAGTAGGGTTAAGTCACAACAGTGTTCGAAACCGCTATCAGAATCCTAAACTATGGCGCATTAGTGAAATAGAGCTTTTAGCTATGCATTACCATTTGCCCACCCGCAGCTGCATTCAGATGCACGGTACAGTTGTCGAGCTGATCACTTATCTACAACAATTACCCAGTCCCGAACGCCGACAAGTGGAGCGCTTATGTCAAATTAAAACAGTCAATATGGCCAAACGATTAGATGATGACTGGTCGCTTTTAGATCTTGAAAAACTTCAAAGCGGATTTCAGCAGTGGGTTATCAAATAGTCGAGGGGGAGGGTAAGTTAGCTCTGATATCATCGGTCTGTAAGGACACCTAGAGTATATCCAAATCTTTTTTGCCTGTTTGAAACTCCGTTAGGAGTGACCTGTTAATAGAAAAGAAGATTGGACATAACTCCCAGCGCCGTAGGTGCGACCTATATGGACAACATTAGGCCGCACCTACGGCGCTGGGAGCTTTTAGTAGGCAAAATATCTATTGACAGGGCGCCCTCACAGGGCTGATTAACCTGTGTTAGAGGTGTATATATACTTTAGGTGTTTTAACCTGATAGCTGTGGTGAGGACACAGACCGAGGATATCGATAAGCGCGAAAGCTCTGTTAATACAGCCACAAAGAACTTAGCGCTTTTGCCCCTGTATTGATTCGGGAGTGAGAATAAGCCCCTCCTGAGGCTCTCGTAGGAGGATACTTTTTTCATCAATCAACTTTTTCAGCGATTCATCGGTCAGCGTATCCAGTAGCCTGTATTTCAACTGAAACGTCTTGCTTCGGTTCGCCGACTGCCACTTCATGATCTTGCAGTGGCAGTTGGCGTTTTCGGGCGTATTGGTGATTTCTTCGAGCGTGCCGCCGTTGCCCTGCTTGATAAACACATTCCGTATCCCAATCATGTCGTTGCTTTTGCCCGTATCGAAGCTCCAGGTAGTGGCGATGCTTGTCAGATAGCCTTTGCCCTTGTCTAATCGCAACAACGCGTGGATTGGCGATTCTACCTTGCCCGTATTATTCTTTACCCGCGAATAAATGGAAACCAGCGACGGCGATTCAAACTGTACGTAACCGATGTGGTCGATGTTGGCCCCGTGTCGGTAAAAGGTGAAATAGCCATTTTTGTAGGTGATCTCAACGAGGTTGTTGGCCACCTGATGGTACCGATTGGGGTCATTCCCTCTTGCCTGAGGAGCGCCCGTATAATACAGCCAGATTCCCGACAAACTATCAATTTCGGCCTGTGTGGGTTGATAGGGGAGAATATTCAGATCGTTGCGAATCGTTGCCCATTCCATCCGCTCGGAGAGCCAGTACGCACTGACAAATACTAGTATGGCGAGTGTGCTTAATAAACCAACCACCCAGGTCTTCTTCTGCTTTTTGAATGCCGCATTTAGTTGAGTACTTGTAGTCGCCAGCTCTTGCCGACAAGCAGCTAACTCTTGTCGGAGAGCTTCCTGTTCGTCTTTAAGTAATGTCAGTGAGGCTTCTGACCCTTCAACCAGATTAGAATCCAGCGGATTTTGCTCGAACCCTTTGCGTCCTATACCATATAAATAAATGTAACTCGCGTCGATCAGAAACGATCGTGGATTTGCGACCAGGCGATTATAGGCATCTTTAAGCTGAACACCCGTAATATCGTACTTCCGGTGGGGGTATTCGAGTTGCCTGGGATTTGGGTCGGGTGGGTATGGATCGTGCCCTAATTGCTGAGCTGTATTCGGCAATTCGTTGCTAATGGTGCTGAGGGTTTTGGCTACTTCTTCGTAGTTTTTCGGATTGGTATTCCGTACGATTCGTTGACCTGTGGCAAGTTGGTACTTCTCGATTACTTGCTCAAGTAAGTACGCAATCTCCTCTTTGCCTGTCTTCAGCTTCATGCAAATGACTTGTTGTGAGTCGTTTATGGAAATTTATTAACATTTATAAAATTCCCTAAAGATACAGGTTCATTTATAAAGTAGGTCGGATAATTATATATGACGAACAGGTGAAGTAATAGGATATATTTGAGGGTCGATCTGAAGGCCTTTTTGCATATCGATCAAATTGCCAACGTTTATAGAGAACCGTAAAGCATGTACTTTTTCCGTTTACTCCTTTGTATTAGTCTGCAAATTCTGTCGGTATCAGCTTTCTGTGCGAAGGTGGATTCACTCGATATTCCGAGTGCCGTGATGAAGAAAAATCTGCGGGCGGTAGTTGTATTACCTGAATCCTATCAGTCTACGAAAAAAAGCAAAACGAACTATCCGGTACTATATCTGCTTCACGGCGGCTATGGCCATTTCAATGATTGGATCACCAAAACGCCCGATAAAACCCTGCTTCACCGACTGGCCGATCAGTATAATCTCATCATTGTGATGCCGGAAGGCGAAATCTTTAGCTATTATCTGGATAGCCCAGTAGTTAAAGATAGCCAGTTTGAAACCTACCTGACGAAGGAAGTCATTGATAAAATCGACAAAACGTACCGCACCGTGAACACCAGTAAAGGGCGAGTTATTACGGGTTTGTCGATGGGTGGCTATGGGTCGTTGTATCTAGCAACACGCCACCCGGATTTGTATTGCGCAGCCGGAAGCATGAGTGGTGCCCTGAATCTGGACATGGCTAGTTGGAAACTTCTGCCCGATATGGCTAAAAATATAAAAGGAGAGTTTGAGAAAATTTTAGGCCCAATCGAACAATCGCCCGACAGTTATGGCGCGTATTCGGTGGTGAATATGGCCGACAAAATGAAAACCAACGGGCTGAAATTGGTGATCGATTGTGGCGTCGATGATTTTCTGATTGAACCCAACCGTGAACTCCACCGCCGATTAGTTTTTAACCAAACTCCGCACGATTACAGTGAACGTCCGGGTGGACACAGTTGGGACTACTGGCAAAACTCACTCCCGAATCATGTTTTATTTTTTGCTAACGTACTGAAAGCGAACGGGACGACTGTTCAATAAGCCAATGCGTCGAATTTCTACCAACCTATTTTTAATTCTCGTAATCGGTCTGCTTTCGTTGCCTTCATGGGCTGCCAAAGTAGATACACTGGATGTACCCAGTGCCGCTATGAACCGAACGCTTCGGGCGGCAGTGGTACTTCCTGCGAAGTATAAAAAGGCCAAACAGCCGTTTCCGGTGCTCTATCTGCTCCACGGCGGTACTGGTAGTTTTCGTGACTGGCTGACCAAGGTGCCTGATAAAACTCTGCTCCACCAATTAGCCGATCAGTACAACATTATCATCGTAACCCCCGACGGCGACCCAACCAGCTATTATTTCGATAGCCCACTTGTCAAAAGCAGCCAATTCGAAACCTTTATTTCCAAAGAGTTAATCGATAAAATTGATAATACCTACCGGACCGTTCGGGAGCGTAGAGGACGCATTATTGCCGGATTGTCGATGGGGGGACACGGGGCCATGTTTATCTCCAGTCGTCACCCTGATCTGTACGCTGCGGCTGGAAGCATGAGTGGGGTCATGAACATCAACACCGCCACCTGGAAAGTGCCCGCCGATTTTGCCAAGTCCCGCTCCGAAAACTTTGTCAAACTGCTCGGCCCGCCAAAAGAAGGCAATTCTCCCTATCCCGGCTACACAATGGTGACACTAGCCGACAAGCTAAAAGCCAATAACCTGCCCTTGATTTTCGACATCGGGGTCGATGATTTTCTGATCGAGGGAAATCGTGATCTGCACCGTCAGCTCATGGAAAACAAAACACCCCACGACTACATTGAACGACCCGGCGCCCATACCTGGGATTACTGGGGAAATTCACTGCCTTACCAATTATTGTTTTTTAGTAAAATTCTGAAAATGAATGGGGTAATGAACGATTAACGGATGCTTATTGGCTCGCCTAATTGTCTACTAAACATAACTAAATCAATCAGTCAATTCCCCTAAACCAACCTATGAATACCAAATCAAGTCTATTAATTCTGATGGCACTCGTGCTGCCACTGTTGGCCATTGGGCAAGCCAAAGACCCCATCATGGCGGGCAAAGGCATTGCCACCGTACCCACCGAATCAGGAAGCGTTCGGGGCTACATTCACAATGGTACATTTACCTTCAAAGGAATTCCGTACGCCAAAGCTGAGCGATTCATGGCGCCAACGAAACCTGATTCGTGGACGGGTGTTCGCTCATCAATGACCTATGGCCCGGTTTGCCCAATGGATGTAACCACGACGACAAACGATGAAATCGAGTTTCCGTTTCATCATGACTGGGGCTATACCAACGAGAATTGCCTTAGTCTGAACGTCTGGACACCTGAAATCAGCAATGCGAAAAAGCGGCCGGTTATGGTTTGGCTGCATGGGGGTGGTTTTACCGCTGGTTCTTCAGTTGAATTACCATCGTACGATGGCGAAAACCTGACCAAAAAGGGCGATGTCGTTGTCGTAACGGTAAACCACCGTCTGAACATTCTAGGCTTTTCCGACTTGTCGGCCTATGGGGAAAAGTACAAAAATTCGGCTAATGCGGGTCTGATGGATTTAGTGTCGGCCTTGCAATGGGTGAAGCAGAACATTGCTCAATTTGGGGGTGATCCGGGCAACGTAACCATCTTCGGTCAGTCGGGTGGGGGCGGCAAAGTGACTTCGTTAATGAACGCGCCTTCTGCAAAAGGACTATTTCATAAGGCCATCGTGCAGAGTGGTAGCTACATAACCAGCTTCGCAGAAAGTGATGTAATGAAGAAAGTAAGCGCGGCCTTGTTGGAAGAACTGAACCTCCAACCTAATCAGGTCGATTCGCTGCAAAAAATATCGTATGAGCGTTTGAATGCAGCTGGTAAAAAAGCACTTCGTAAAGTATCGGACAGTATGAAAGGCGAAGGTCGGCCCGCCTTCGGACTAGGCTGGGGCCCCATTCATGATGGAAATTTCCTTCCGTATCAGCCATCAGAGCCAGCCGCTATAGCCCTTTCAAAAGACATTCCGCTACTCGTTGGGTCGACTAAAAACGAGTTTACACCCTTCAATCCAGCTACCCGTGATATTTCGATGGAAGCTGCTAAAGCGAACCTACAAAAGAAATACGGCGACAAAACGGATGCTTATCTGGCAGCGGTGAAGAAGGCGTACCCAGAAACCGTGAAGCCATCGGATTACATTGACCTTGATTTCAACTTCCGGCCGCTTACCGTCCGGCAGGCAAATGCTAAAGCGATTCCAGGGGCCGCTCCGGTCTATATGTACCTGTTTACCTGGCAGTCACCCGTGTTGGACGGCGCTTATAAAGCCATGCACTGCATGGAAATTCCGTTCGTATTCGACAACATCAGTCGTTGCGAAGAAATGACCGGTGGTGGCAAAGAAGCTCACACGCTGGCCGACAAAATGAGTCGCGCCTGGATTGCCTTCGCCCGAACAGGCAACCCAAATCACAAAGGCTTGCCGACATGGCCTCAATACAACGCTGAGAGTGGCGCTACGATGATCTTCGATAATACGAACCAGGTAAAAAATAATCCCGATAAGGAGTTGTTGCAGATTGCTACCGGCAAGTCGATGTAAAAAGTTTTGACAGGATTGACAGGATAAAACTGGATTTAAGACCAGAAGAAAATCCTGTTTATCCTGTCAATCCTGTCAGGAAAAAGTTTTTGCACACCTTCGAATCCGAATCATGCTGGCTCTACTTGGCTTTGCCACCATTGGTGTTTTTCTAGTCCTGATTATTACCAAGCGACTGTCGGTCATAACGGCGCTCGTACTCGTGCCGGTCATAATGGGCTTTGTCGCCGGATTCAATCCCAAAGAGCTTGGAGAGATGATTCTGGCAGGTATAAAGCAGGTAGCGCCAACGGGCATTCTGTTGATGTTCGCCGTATTATATTTTGCGACGATGCTCGACGCGGGCTTATTCGACCCCATTATTGTGGGCATTATTCGCTTTGTCAAAGGTGATCCGCTGAAAGTAATTGTTGGAACGGCCATCTTAACGATGATTGTTCACCTGGATGGCGACGGTACGGCTACGTTTATGATCGTGATGTCGGCGTTTCTGCCGATCTATAAACAACTGAACATCAATCGCCTGACGCTACCGGGTATTGTGGCGTTGAGCGTGGGGCCCATGCACCTGGTGCCGTGGTCGGGGACTTCTGCACGGGCTATTTCAACGCTGAAAACAGATGCTACCCAACTCGTCAATCCGAACATCCCCGCCATCATTGCCGGTATCTGTTGGGTATTGTTTGTTGCCTATTGGTTTGGCCTGAAAGAGCGAAAACGCCTGGGAGTCATCGATTTGCACTATGCTCATCATGAAAACCTGACCGAGCAGCAAACGCAACTGCGTCGCCCGAAACTGTTCTGGATCAATGCGCTGCTGACAATTGGCCTGATCGTCACGCTCATGAAAGGTTGGGTGCCTGCCCCTGCCCTGTTCATTGTGGCCGTCGTTGTCGTCCTGTTGATCAATTACCCGCAGCTACCGGATCAGCAAAAAGTGCTCAGGAGCCACGGCAACAACATTTTCATGGTGTCGAGTATGATCTTCGCTGCGGGCGTGTTTTCGGGAGTTCTAACGGGCTCTAAAATGATCGACGCGATGGCGACCTCACTGGTTTCGCTCATTCCTGAACAGCACGCGGCCTGGTTACCAACACTCACCGCTATCACCAGTATGCCTGCCAGTCTGCTCTTTACGCCCGACGCCTATTATTTTGGCGTAGTCCCGATTCTAAGCCAAACGGCTACTCAGTTTGGTATCGATCCCTTAGAAATTGGGCGGGCAGCTTTGTTGGGACAAATGACGGTTGGCTTTCCAGTTAGCCCGCTAACAGCCTCAACTTTTTTGCTGGTTGGTCTGGCCGAAGTGGATTTGGGCGATCATCAGAAATTTATTCTGAAATGGGCCTTCGGCACAACGCTGGTTATGACGCTGGCGGCTCTGTTAACCGGTTCGATTCACCTATGAAACAACACATTCGGATTGGGTGCGGGGCTGGTTTTTCCGGCGACCGACTCGAACCAGCGCTTATTCTGGTTCAACAGGGACAATTAGATTACCTCGTGCTTGAATGTCTGGCAGAACGAACCATTGCGCTGGCCCAAAAACGAAAACGCCAGGACCCTGCACTGGGTTACGACCCATTACTGGAACGCCGAATCGAAAGCCTATTACCCCATTTACTTGAAAAAAAGGTTCGCCTGATTACCAACATGGGTGCCGCGAATCCACTAGCAGCGGCTCAGAAAATTGTTGAGATCGCTCAGCGATTAAAGTTATCCGTAACTGTAGCCGCTGTCACGGGAGATGATGTTTTTAATCTGTTATCAGGTAATGAAACGGCACTTGAAACGGGCAAGTCGTTAACGGATTCTGGTGCTCTTGTTTCGGCAAATGCCTATTTAGGTACCGATGCCATTTTACCATCCTTAGCTACGAATGCCGACATTATTATTACGGGCCGTTGTGCCGATCCGTCGCTTTTTGTCTCCCCGTTGGTACACGAATTTGGATGGTCGCTGGATGATAGTAATCAGATTGGTCAGGGAACAGTGATCGGGCATTTGCTGGAATGTGCAGGACAGCTAACCGGCGGCTATTTCGTTGATCCCGGCCGTAAGGATGTTCCCGATATGGCACACCTGGGTCACCCATTTGCTGATGTTTCACCAGATGGGACGGCCATTTTTAGTAAAGTGGCAGGAACGGGAGGGACTTTGACTGCTGCTACTGCTAAAGAACAACTTCTGTACGAAGTGATGGACCCCAGTCGATACATAACGCCTGATGTTATTGCCGATTTTACGCAGGTACGTCTGGAAGAAATAGGCTCTGATCAGGTGTGTGCTACAGGTGGACGAGGCCAAAATCGTCCAAATACGTTGAAAGTAAGCGTGGGTTACGAAGCCGGTTTTATTGGCGAAGGTGAAATTTCTTATGCCGGATCGAATGCCTTAGGCCGGGCGCAATTAGCCGGTTCGATTATTCAGGAGCGATTGCAGGATCGCTTTACTGACCTACGAATTGATTACATCGGCAGTACATCGGTGCATCGTACAAACTTTGGGCACTATCCCGACCCCTATGAAATCCGGCTTCGGGTAGCAGGTAGAGCAGCATCGCTCCAACAAGCAGCTTTAGTAGGTGAAGAGGTAGAAGCTCTCTATACAAATGGCCCAGCTGGCGGGGGAGGAGCCCGAAAGTACATTCATGAAGTCGTGGGTATTGTATCGACGCTTATGGATCGCCAAAAAATAACAGCTAGTATCACCGTCCTTAAATCATGAGAATAAAGCTATATGATATTGCCCACAGTAGGGCAGGGGATAAAGGCAATACATTGACCTTATCGCTCATTCCATATAATGCCGATGATTATCCATTGCTATGCACCAGGGTAACCGCCGAAGCAGTCAGTCGACACCTGGAATACATTGTTAAGGGAGAGATAACCCGCTATGAACTGCCTAATCTACCGGCGCTTCAGTTTGTGTGTCAGCAGGCACTAACGGGTGGTGTTACAACCTCGCTAACGATGGATACGCATGGCAAAAGTTTGAGTTATGCGTTGCTGGAAATGTGGGTAGATACTGAATTAATGGATACTGAATAATGTACAATGGATAATTAGTCATGCATCAGCCATTATCCATTGTACATTATTCAGTATCCATTAACTAGCTTACTGCTTGTTGCTATCGACTACTAAACGCTGGTCGCGGTTGGCGATTTCCCAGGCGGTGTAGAACACCAGGCGGGCTGATTTCTCGGCCAATTTGAAGTCGATTTTCTCGATATCATCCGTTGGCTTGTGGTAATCGGGGTGTAAGCCGTTGAAGTAGAAGATAATGGGGATTTTGTGCTTCGCGAAGTTGTAGTGGTCGGAGCGGTAGTAAATCCGCTGCGAATCCTGCGGATCGTTGTACTTGTAATCCAGATCCATCTTGATGTACTTCTGATTCGTCTCTTCGCTGATCTTGTGCAGTTCCGACGAAAGTTTATCGGAGCCGATCACATAAATGTAGTTATCCGATTTGCCCAGATGGATATCATCGACACGACCGACCATGTCGATGTTTAAATCCGCAACGGTTTTCTCCAGTGGGATTACCGGACTCATATCGGCGTAATACTGCGACCCTAGCAGCCCCTTCTCTTCTCCGGATACAGTCAGAAACAAAATGGACCGGCGAGGGCCTTTTCCGGCGGCTTTGGCTTTAGCAAACGCCTGCGCAATTTCCAGAACCGATACTGTTCCCGAGCCATCGTCATTGGCCCCGTTATTAATTTGCCCATCGGCGCTAATGCCAATATGGTCGTAGTGCGACGAGACGACTAGCACTTCGTCTTTTTTGTCAGTTCCTTCAATAAAGCCCAGTACGTTCGATGACTCCGTTTTCTCATCGACTCGGTCTGCTTTCATCTCAATACTTCCAGTCAAGGACGACGCTATCGGTTTCGTTGCTTGAGCGAGCTGAGTCATCGTTTGGTTCAGCGTAGCCGCAGAGGTGTTGAGTAGGGCAGCTGCCATATCGGAGGTGATCAGAAATACACCAACAGAACCTACATTCTCAGCGCCAGGTTTCAGGCTCAGTCGATTGAACCGGGCCTGCATGGCACTTCGCTGGGTGAGCAACTGCTTAAACGCTTCGGCTGACTCCGCGGAGACGATAAACAGTTGAGCGGCTCCTTTCTCTTTGGCCAAAAGACTCTTGGCCCGCCAGCCGTTTGGCCCGCCCCATTTGGAGGCATCGCTGGTTCCACTCACCAACTTTTTGCCATCGGCCGCTTTAGGCTCATCATCCAGCACAACTACGGCCTTCCCTTTCACATCGCGTCCGGCATAATCGTCATAATTCGTCTCGCCAATGCCATAGCCAGCAAACACGGTCTCATACGTTGTTTCGGTAGGCAAATAGAGCAGCCCATTGGGCATAAAGTCTTTCTGGGGTTCAAATCGTTTACCACCGGCACTAACGTAAAAATCACCCCAGTTTTTTTTGTAGAGTGTATAGGGTTGCAGATAGCCCAGCTTGCCATCCGCTTCCTTAACGATTGGCTTGAGTCCCTCAGCTGTAAACTGACTGGCGATATAATCAGCCGCTTTGCGCTGACCACGGGTTCCGGTTTCACGGCCTTCCATGTCATCGGCGGCCAAGATACGGAGGTGTTTTTCAAGGTCGGCCGCCGTAATAGTATTGGCAAACTTGTCCTGAGCGATACTAGCAAAAGGCAAGCTGATTAGGCTTGCAGCCAGCAATAATTGTTGAGAAGTCATTAAACGTTTTTTGTTATAGATAACAGACTGCTGATTAATCCTAATTGATTGTGAAAATCAGCGTTCTATTGGAACATTTAGCCTCTAATTTCCGAAAAAATTACTTCACTAAATCAGCCTCCTGTTTTTTCTGTCGATTCGTAATTAAAATGGGAATAGCCAGAAAACTCAAACTGCTCAGCAGGAGTGAAAAACCGGTTTGAATCGCGTGTAGAAACGTGGCCACAATAACCCCATCTGTAAGGGACATACCGTATAGAACCAAGGCGCGGCTAACCAGGAAGTGATAGGTGCCAATGCCCCCCTGGGTAGGTACGGCTAAACCACCTAAAGAGCTGACCGTTAATATCGTTAAGGCGGCATTTGGGGGGAGTTGTCTTGTTTGAGGTAAGGCGAAAAATAAGGTGTATGTTGTTAAGAAAATGAGCCCGTAACTAATACTCGTCAGCATTATGAATAAGCCCGGTCGTTTAAGCTGTTGAATACTCAGAAATCCTCGTTTAACCTCATGGGCAATGTTAACGACTCGAATGACGAGTCGGTGCTGCCAGAAGGCGGCACTTCGTAAAAGCCAGTATAAAAGAACAAGTAACGTGAAGAAGCTGATGAAGGCAACGATCAGGAGGGTCGTTGACTGACCGCTGGTTGTAAGCCTCTTTACAAGAGGTGATAGAAGGCCAAGAATATACTGGCCTGCCCGCTTGAATTCAAGGAGCACCGTAAGGCCAATGACTACCACCAGCATAAGCAGATCAATAATGCGTTCGGCTACTACAGAACCAAAACCCTGCGCTAATGGAACGCCGTCCGTACGCTGTAAGGTACCACAGCGCGTCAACTCGCCCGCGCCAGGAACCAGCATGCTGGCCAGCGTACCTGCCAGTAGGGCAATGGCTGTTCGAAAGAGCGAAGGATAAAAGCCAAGTGCCTGCAACGCGAGTTGCCAGCGAGCAGCCCGAATGAGGTGAAAAATAACAATAAGTAGCCCGGCAATAAGTAACCAGCGGCTATCGGCCTGACGAAATTGCGATGCCAGTTCTGTTAGCGGTACATCTTTCAGTACATACCAGAGCAATCCCAGAGCCAGCATGATCGGCACGACCCGCCGAAAAAATCCTTTCACCATGATGGCAAATTAGGTATTTTGATAAACAAAATGCCAGATGTTGGCTAAACTGGCACGGTATTAGTAAGTTTGATAATTGAGTAACCCTCAATTATCAACCCAATTCGAGAAACCCTTCCGTAGTTTAACTCATGTCGAAGAAAAGGAAAGGCCAGCCTGTCGTTACAGCGGCCAGCCCGGTTGTTAATCAGCCAAAGTCTCAGCCGACGCCGACTCGTTCTCAACCCACCGCTCCAACGCAACCTACTGAGATTTTACCCATCCATAAGCCCTTTGAACTGATTCGGTTCGATAAGCGGCTAAAGTGGTTCATGGGCATTTTTGTGGGGTTATTTGTCTTGCTTACCCTGGCAAAAATCCATTCTATGTCGTTGGCGATGTGGAATCAACTTATGCCTGACGGCAGTAATCCCCGTCGTGGACTTATCTCGGGCGAACCCCGCCGGATTCGAATGGATGATTATGCCGTTGGTACACCCTGGATTCTGTCGCAGGCAAACAAAGGGTTCCCCACCGAAAACCTGACCATTGGGGGCGAAAAAGCACCTATACTGGTTACCCCATCAAAGCACTTTAGTGAGCTATTCAAACCGGATCATTGGGGCTTTTTTATTCTGGATGTAGAGCGTGGCTACGCCTGGATGAATAATTTCAGGGTCATGTTTGCCCTGATTGGGGCCACGCTCATGTTATTGCTCCTTACGCGCAACAATTTCTGGCTGTCGGTTTTTGGGAGTGCCTGGCTTTTTCTGTCGTCGGGCACGCAATCCTGGATGTATATTCCAACGCCCATGATTGCCGCTATGGGGCTAATTTTTGTAGCGGTTGTTTATTTGATTTATAGCCAGAATACGAAACAGATTTTAGTGAGTTCAGTTGCGTTGGCCTGGCTATTAATGAATTATGCGCTGATTTTGTATCCTCCTTATCAGGTTCCACTAGGCTATGTGCTCGCCTTTCTGCTACTAGGCTACCTGCTAAACAATCTTGATCTTAAGCGAATGCTGGGCCAATGGCCAATAAAAGTTGGGGGCGTTGCCTTGGCGCTTGTTCTAACGGGAGCAGCTTTCTTCGCTTACTATACCGACGTGAAGCCTTCGCTGGATGCCATCATGAATACGGTTTATCCAGGCAAGCGTAGTGAGCTGGGTGGTACCGGATTCATTGCCAACTGGTTTTCCGAATACTTTAGCTGGTCAATCTCAGACTCGAAATTCCCGTCCAATTGGCTGAATTCCTGTGAGTTGTCGCAGTATATTACGTTTGCGCCCATTATTATTCCCTGTGCTATTATCAGTTTTACCCTGAAACGTAAAGTGGACTGGGTTGTGTTATTGCTCAGTGTGTTTGTCATTATTGGTTATGTCTGGATCGAAGTCGGATTTCCGGCGTGGCTGGCCAAGTTGACGCTCTGGAATATGAGCCCTACCCGCCGAACGCAGATTCCATTTGGTATCGGCAACGTTTTACTGACGATTGCGTATTTGTATTACCTGACAACGATTCCGATTCGAACCCATACCTTGTATACGGGTATTGGCGTAGCTGCAGTACTAGGCTTTATGATTTATGCCGCTAATCTGAATGTGGAGGATTCGGCTGGATTTTTCAAGATGTCACAACTGTTTCTGCCAATCGTGTTTTTTACGGTTGTCGGCTCCCTGTTACTTTTTAGCTGGGCGCTGCCGTATCGAAACCTATATTTTGGGGGAGCCATGATGCTGTTTTTGCTGCCTAACCTAAAAATAAACCCTGTTTCCAAGGGTATGACACCCATTACGGAGCACCAGCTCTATAAAACAGTGCAGTCCATTCACGAACAGGAACCAGCTGCAAAGTGGGCTGTTTTTGGAGGCCAATACGTTGCCTACATGGTTACGGCAACTGGGGTCGATGTATTGAGCGGGGTTAAATATACTCCCCCCCCGCCCAATTATGAAAGTACTTGATCCAGCTATGAAGCGTGATTCTGCATACAACCGATATGCGCACACAGTATATACCAGTTATGTAGACGGTCGCGATTCCGTTATTATTCAGAATACATTCGAAGACGGGTATACGGTTGCTATGGACCCCTGCTCTCCTCGGTTAAAGCAACTCAATGTGAAGTATATCATTTTCGATCATCCAACGCAGCCTGCCGAAATACGGTGTATGAAACTGGTATCGACACTGGGGTCAATCACAATTTATCGAATTAACGATTAATGGAAACGCAGGCCATAACTGATCCCCGCATCCTGATTGTGGTGCCCTGTTTCAACGAAGAAGCAGCTATTGCGACCGTTGTTCGGGAGATCAATCAGGTGAAGCTTCAATTCAATTTGCGGCTGGATATTTTGGTCGTTAATGATTGTTCGACGGATAGCTCAATGGCCGTTATTCGGGGGCTCAATTGCCTGTATCTTGACTTGCCGGTCAATCTGGGCATTGGCGGTGCTATGCAGGCAGGGTATAAATATGCCTATCGAAATGGCTACGACATTGCTGTGCAAATGGATGGCGATGGGCAGCATCCGGCCAATGAACTGATCAAAATCTTACAGCCTATGGTTGAAGGTCAGGGTGATGTCATCATTGGTTCACGCTTTCTGGAGAAAGCGGGCTTTCAGTCGACGGCACTCCGACGGATCGGGATCAATTATTTTCGGAGGCTTAACTTTATGCTGATTCGGCGGGCTATTTACGATAGTACGTCAGGTTTTCGGGCGTTTAATCGGCGGACGCTGAAAATAGTGAACACCTATTATCCCGACGAGTATCCTGAGCCAGAGTCTATTGTGCAGTTTGGTTTATATAATCTACGCATCGTAGAAGTTCCGGTAACCATGCGGGAGCGACAGGGGGGCGTTTCGTCGATCAATACGGGCCGGGCCGTCTATTATATGCTGAAAGTTACGCTCGGCATTTTGTTTGTCTATATCCGTCTGTTCAATAAGCGGGTTAACCTAACGAACTGATATGGCCTCATTATCAATTACCATTCAAATCATTAGTTTGCTAGGAGCAGCAATCTTCATGATTATGATTTTCCGGCTGATCGTTCAGGGACGACTGCGGGAGGAATATTCCATTATCTGGATTCTTTGCACTGTTATTCTGATCGTATTTGCGATCTGGCGTAAAGGGCTGGAGCAGATTTCGTTGTTACTGGGTGTTTATTATCCGCCATCGCTGATCTTTTTGGCCGCGATTTTTGCGATTATTGTCTTTCTGGTTCACCTATCAGTTGTCAACTCAAAACTGCAAAACCAGATCAAGGATCTGAGCCACGAAATGGCTATGATGAAGAAAGAACTGAGTGATATTCGAGCCGGTATGCCCATCCTGGAAGCTAATGCTGCCGTGGCCGTACATGAGAAATAAGTACGCTAGGACGACTTTGTAGTAAGCCTATGTAGTATTGATCTTTTGTAAAAGAGTGTCTACACAGGAAGTATATTACATTCTAAGGATTACCTGTACGCTTGAATTGATCCTCTTTTCTGTCTGGCGCAGAGCGTTGAAACAGATTTCGCTTGCTTTGGTTATTTCCCAGCTTCAAAGTCAGATTAAAATGTTTACTTAGGTAAAAAACGACTTGAACCCTGAAACCCATTATGGTAAACGAACCAAAATCCAGGATAATTATTGAGTAACTATGCTTCCTTCTATTAGTGTTATTACACCATCATACAATCAGGCAAAGTTTATTCGACAAACGATTGAATCGGTCTTGGCCCAGGATTATCCTCAGGTTGAATACATTGTGATTGATGGTCTTTCGACAGACAATACCTTGCCTATAATCAGGGCGTATAAAGACCGACTCATACTAATTGCTGAACGGGATAGTGGCCAAACTGATGCAATCAATAAAGGGCTACAGATGGCTACCGGCGATATTGTATGTTGGCTTAATTCGGATGATTATTTTCTTCCGGGTACTCTAGCATTAGTAGGTGATTTTTTTGCCCGCAATCCTAATCAACTCTGGCTTACTGGTGATTGCCAAATTGTTGACCAACTAGGAATGCCTATTCAGCAGCCAGTGCGACACTATAAACGACTGCTTCGTTCCCTCACTCCAGCACTCTATTTAGGCATGACCAATGCTATTTGCCAACCTTCTACTTTCTGGCGTAGGGATGTGCATGCTCAATTAGGTTTCTTAACAGAGTCACTGCATTACACTATGGACTATGACTGGTGGTTGCGTTTACAACAACTGCAATCACCAGCTATTCTATCACAATCCTTAACAGCCTTTCGTATTCATGCTGAGTCTAAAGGAGGGAATCAATATAGGCGGCAATTCGACGAAGATTATCAGACATTTAGCCAGTATTGGTCTGGTATGCCTATTCGTTGGCTACATAGATTGCACAATCAAGCAATAACCTCAATTTATCAGTTTGTTAAGTAAAATTGATGAAATATTACGATTCTTGTAACACCATTGAAAAAATATCACCATCATGAAAAAAGGCTACTCTTTGTTAGTTTACTTATTAATTTCAATACTACCATCTTGTTTTGGACAAATTACTTTTACCCCAAATGGCTATGTTGGTATTAATACAAAAACGCCTAATAGCCAACTAGATGTTAACGGAAATATCCAGATATCAAATGCCGTGCTCCCGATGGGATTGTTTACCGAGTTAGCAGGCACAACAACTCCTCTGTTGAATTTTGATATAAATAATCGGGCGCCAAATGCAAACTATAGTGATCAGGGAGTAGCTTTTCGGATGGATTTACGGGGCGGTGAGAACCAGTTATTTCAGTGGTTATATCGAGCTCCTAATAATTACTTTGGTACTACATTAATGGCTTTAATGCCCAATGGTAATTTAGGACTTGGGGTTGGAACATCGCTTCCTCAGGCTCGTTTGCACGTAGTCGGTAATCAATTTTTAGATGGTCGCTTAGGTATTGGTACTAATAATTTCTCTCAGGATGCAAATGCAAAACTCATTGTAGATGGTATAATTCTGACTGAAGATATAGTCACCAAAAATGTATCAGCAGACCATGTTTTCAATGCGGCCTATAAACTACGTTCTCTTACAGAAGTAGAGAAGTACATTAATCAAAATAAGCATTTACCCGATGTTCCCGCAGCTTCAGAAACGGAGAAAGGCGTTCGATTAGCCGAATTTAATACACTATTGTTGCAAAAGATCGAAGAATTAACGCTGTATATCATTGATTTAGATAAAAAACTGGCTTTAATACAGAAAGAGAATGAGGTGTTAAAAACCACCCTTAAAAAGTAAGCTAGGAATGCGATGAATATAGAATGATAGATTATCCTGGCTGACTATATACTGGATTGATTAGAGCCACCATGTTGCTGAAAAATATCATTCGAATTCTGAAAACATCGCCCCTGCTTGTCCCACTTCTGGGACTGATTGATCTTTTCTTGTATCTGGTTGATAAACTGGCTGTGCTGACAGTTGGGTCAGTTTCCAAGAAAACTAACACGCTGCTGATTCTAAGAATTGATGTGTTGGGGGATTACCTGTTATTCAGACCTTACTTACGGGCTATCCGGCAATCGGCAACGTATAAAGATTATGCCATCACCCTCTGCGCCAATAGCGCGATTCGATCCGTTGCTGAGGTTTTTGACCACGACCTGATTGATAATTTTATCTGGACGGATATCTACAAGCTTAGTACTCGGCCGCTCTATCGATTCAGATTCGTACAAACGCTTCGGCGGCAAGGGTTTTCGACTGTTTTCTGCCCTACCTATAGCCGCGTACTGGTGCTGGACGATTTTCTGGCTAACGCAACAGGAGCCCCAGAACGTGTGGGTTGCCTGACCGATTTTGCGAATATCAAACAGTGGGAAGCCTGGTTCGGGAATCAACTCTACACACGAATGCTGCCTTCGGGAGAAGGGCTCGTATTTGAGCTGGAACGCAACCGTCGAATTGTAGAAGCCTTTCTGGAGGAACCTGTCTTAGCAAAACCGCCTGTTTTTAACATAGCGTATGCTAAACAAGTTGTTGTACCCCGCCAGTACACTATTTTATCGCTGGGAGCTGGGCAGGATTTTCGGGTATGGCCGGCGGAGCGATTTGCTGAAGTGGCCACATATATCTTAACGACCTATCCCGACCAGTATATCATTCTGACTGGGGCACCCAATGAAAGGGTTTATGCCGATGCGTTTCTGGCCTACGTGCCTGAGTCAGAACGGGTACTCAACCTTACGGGAAAATTATCAATTCCCGAACTCATCTATGTATTATCGAAAGCGGATGTATTGATTGCGAATGAAACCGGAATCGTACACCTGGCGGCTTCGACTAATACCCCCACAATTGTTATTTCACAGGGTAAATCGCTGGTTCGCTGGCATCCTTACTCACCACCGCTACAAGGGCGGATTGTTCATCTATATCCGGAGTATATTGAACAAAACCGTAATAATCTTTCGGCAATCGCTCCTCAATTCAATCCAGAATCTCCTTTTCCGATCACCATCATTGAAACGGATCGGGTTATTCGGCAACTGAATATATTACTTAAACGGAGTATATCCTCCCAATAAACGCCTACATGGCCAGGTGTTCAGCTACCATCCAGCCATCAGCTACACTATAGTCAATCACACGGAAATCGTCCCGTTGCTGGACATCGGCAAAAGACCGGAAGTGCTTCAAATGGTGAATATCATCCAGAATAAGCCAATAGGGTCTGTTAGCAAGCGTGTTGCGAACTGTCTGATATTCAAGCCATCCAATGCCTCCCGCTGAATCCAGCAGTACTAATGGACGGAGGTCCTGATGACGAAGCAGAAGGGAACGAAGGAGATCTTCTTTGCGGTGTAAAAATGTACTGCCAAACCAGTCTACGGCGTTGATGACCGGGTTCTTGCCTAATTTTCCTTCTAATTCGTTGGTGTAGAACTGGACCGGATTGTCTAAGGTGTCGATGAAAACGTCAGGATACGCTTCATGATGATGTAAAGCCTCATCTTGCTGGATAAATTTAAGCGCCTGTTCTTTGGCTACCGTATCGCCCCAAAGTGGCTTAACAAAATCCCATTTACGGAGATTGAAGCGAGCAATGGTGTGAAAGGTCAAATTCCCTTCAATGGTGTAATAGGCTTTAGGCTGATGCTTTCCTTCTACGGTCGTTGCAATCGTTTTTGTTGATCCAGTTCCTAACCAAGTTCCCGTTTCAATGATATAGTCTATCTGGTTTTGCGTGAACAGTTGGTGAAGGGTTTCTTTAAATCGCTCATCTGTTGACATAGATACGGATGAACGGGCATAGGTCTGGTAACTTTTCATGGAAGTAGCTTAGGAAACGTGAACCGGAACAGAAGGGTGTTTTTTGAGCAGATCGGCATCTGAAAGAGTTCGACTTTTTAAGAATAGGCTGACAACGTTACTCAGCCCCAATCGTCCGGCAATAACTAAAAACTTGAACACAAAAGGCGACAGTTTTCGCTTTGAGAGCAAATGATAGTTCAACAGATTATAATAATTTAAGCCATACTGCCGCCCTAGAAACGCCAGCGTTTTGGGCCTATAAAGGGCAATATGCTGACCATGATGGGGGGCATAATACCACCAGTCCTTAATAGCTGGTGCTGGTTTGGGGCGGGGTTGCGTTGTGAAAAATATACTATCGCTATAGTCCAGTATTTTTTCTAATTCTTTCCCCGGATAAACAAAATGCTCGAAACACTCAAAGGCTGTTGCCAATTCGTAACGGCCTGGTTTTGCATCGAACCCACGGGCCATGAAATTAGTCGCGTATAAGTCGGTGCTGTAGAAGTCGAACCCAACATCGCGCATGTAACGGGTTAGTGTACCATAGCCACCAGCATAGTCGATGAAGCGAGCATGGCGGTCAAAAGCAAAAAACGCGAGTGCTATGGTTGACTTCCCAAGAATTAAACTACGTTGAAGGGTTCCTGTATCCGTTGATGTAAATGCCTGACTATAGGCTTCATCGAGCCAATAAGGCGTTTCTGTCTGCACGAAATCGCAGGTGGGGCATTCATAATATCCGACCTTATATTTATTCAAAACGGTCTCCTGAAATAAGAGAGAGGTTTCGCTTTCACAGATACGACATTTCATAATAGTGCAGTGGAAGGCTAATTTATAACTATCGAAATCAAAAATAAGGCCAGCTTTTAAGATGAAGCGAACGACTTAGGTAGAATGTGGTTCATTTATAGTAGAGAAGGCCCGCTTGTTGTTCACTCGTGTGCTTGCCGAATTCATTCGTTGCTCATCCAGAATGGCGCCGAACAGCTGATACGCCTTTGATAGTCCGTCGGTTAACCAACGTGTAGTGCCTTGATTTTAGTCCTTTTTTGTCCAGATTCTAGAAAAGTCTAGGCGCGTATACTATAAAAGAGCGTCAGATGAATTTAGTGATAAAAATAAAACAAGTATGCTTCATAATACCCAATCAGATCGAATGACTCTATTGTGAAACTAATTCCTACAAGCCGATAGGTTAGACAATTAGCCGAACGATACGGCTTTTACGGTGGGATTGCGTAAATTTGTCTGATCTAACAGACTATAGAAACCATCGTCAATGAAGTTAAATCTTCGTTATCAGGAATCCTTTGAAGACCGTCATCACGGTCAGACGGACGCGGCTCTGACCGAAATGCTCAAAACGGTGGGTGTGCAATCCATCGATCAATTGATTGAGGAAACCGTACCCGAAATCATTCGACTCAAAAAATCGTTGAATCTGCCCGAGCCTAAATCGGAAATGCAGTTTCTGACTGATTTTAAAAAGATAATTGGCCAGAATAAGGTTTTTAAATCGTATATCGGTACCGGTTACTACGACACGATTACGCCTAATGTTATCCTGCGTAACATTCTTGAAAACCCAGCCTGGTATACAGCCTATACGCCTTATCAGGCTGAAATTGCGCAGGGACGGCTTGAAGCTCTGCTGAACTTCCAAACAGTTGTGTCGGACCTGACGGGTATGGATTTGGCCAACGCATCGCTTCTGGATGAAGGGACGGCTGCTGCCGAAGCCATGCACATGCTGTATGCCATGCGGCCCGCAGCGAAGAAAAATGCCAGCACGTTTTTTGTCTCAGAGCGTTGTCATCCCCAAACGATCGATGTGCTTCTGACTCGTGCAACGCCCGTTGGAGTCAATATTCTTATTGGCGATCATCGCACGGTTGATTTAACTAATGACGACATTTTTGGCTTACTGTTACAGTATCCGGCTACTGATGGCGAAGTATTTGACTACACTGATCTGATTGCGGCTGCTCATGAATTAAATAGTACAGTAGCCGTTGCGGCTGATTTGTTGGCGCTAACCCTACTGAAATCACCCGGCGAAATGGGGGCTGATATAGTTGTCGGTTCATCGCAGCGTTTCGGCGTACCTATGGGCTACGGTGGTCCGCATGCAGCTTATTTTGCTACCCGCGATGCCTT
This sequence comes from Spirosoma foliorum, assembly GCF_014117325.1. Classification (NCBI taxonomy): domain Bacteria; kingdom Pseudomonadati; phylum Bacteroidota; class Cytophagia; order Cytophagales; family Cytophagaceae; genus Spirosoma; species Spirosoma foliorum. Next base: position 7,505,467 of record NZ_CP059732.1, read on the forward strand.
CAAACGACAAATCCCCGGCCGAATTATCGGTGTATCGCAGGATGCCGAGGGCAAACCTGCTCTGCGGATGGCGTTGCAAACCCGCGAACAGCACATTCGTCGCGAGAAAGCTACCTCTAATATCTGTACTGCACAGGTTTTGTTGGCGGTTATGGCAGGCAGTTACGCCGTTTACCACGGCCCGAAACGGCTTCGCTCCATTGCCGAACAAGTGCATGGACTGACAAGGGCGTTTGCAACTGCGCTACGTTGGAGTGCTCACGAAGTAAGTACCGAAAATTATTTCGATACGGTAACGGTGAAAGTATCGGATACCGAATCGCTGAAAAAATCGGCGAAGGCGGCTCAAATTAACCTGAAGTATCTTGCCGATGATGAGCATGTTAGCGTTTCATTTGACGAAGCGAAAACGTTCCATGATCTGACGGAGTTACTGACTGTATTTGGGGTAAAAGCAGATATGGACGCTATTCTGGAAGGTTTGGAAATCACCTGGCCGGAGCAACTGATCCGTACGTCCGACTATCTGACGCACCCCGTGTTCAATACGCATCACACCGAACACGAGATGTTACGGTACCTGAAATCACTGGAAGAAAAAGATCTTTCACTGGTGCATTCGATGATTTCGTTGGGTAGCTGTACCATGAAATTGAATGCTACGGCCGAAATGATCCCCGTTACGTGGCCTGAAGTGGGTAAACTGCATCCGTTCGCTCCTAAAGAGCAGACAATAGGGTATCAGCAATTATTCAAGGAATTAAACGATTGGCTTTGCGAAATCACGGGTTTTGCGGCTATGTCATTTCAGCCAAATTCGGGCGCTCAGGGCGAATATGCAGGTTTGATGGTAATCCGGGCTTATCATGAAAGTCGGGGCGATGAGCACCGAACAATTGCCCTGATTCCTCAATCAGCACACGGTACGAACCCCGCCAGTGCGGTTATGGCGGGCATGAAGGTGGTGATCGTGAAATGCGACGAGCGTGGCAACATTGATATTGCCGATCTGAAAGCAAAAGCTGAACAGTATAGCGATAATCTTTCTTGCCTAATGGCAACCTACCCATCGACGCACGGAGTGTTCGAAGAAGGCATTATTGAAATTTGCGATATCATTCACCAGCATGGTGGCCAGGTGTACATGGATGGGGCCAATATGAATGCCCAGGTGGGTTTAACCTCGCCAGCTTCGATCGGTGCCGATGTTTGCCATCTGAATCTGCACAAAACCTTCTGTATCCCTCATGGTGGTGGCGGACCAGGCATGGGACCAATCGGTGTAGCTCCTCAGTTAGTGCCTTTCCTGCCAGGACACGCGATGGTTCACCTTGGCGGTCCTCAGGCCATTCACGCTGTTTCGGCGGCTCCTTATGGATCGGCTAGCATTCTGACAATTTCCTACGCTTATATTGCCATGATGGGTGGTGAGGGCTTGACAAATGCTACGAAACGCGCTATCCTGAACGCTAATTATATCAAAGCTCGTTTGAGTGGTCATTATGACACACTTTACACGGGTACCAATGGACGTTGTGCGCACGAAATGATTCTTGAATGTCGTCCGTTCAAAACGGCGACCGGGGTCGAGGTCGAAGATATTGCCAAACGCCTGATGGACTATGGCTTCCATGCGCCAACGGTTTCGTTCCCGGTAGCTGGTACCCTCATGATCGAGCCAACGGAATCGGAATCGAAAGCTGAACTTGATCGTTTCTGTGATGCCATGATTGCCATCCGCGAAGAAATTCGGGAGATCGAAAATGGTCAGGCGGATCGGACTAGTAACGTGCTGAAACACGCACCACACACAGCCACGGTTGCCTTAAGCGATAACTGGAGCCGACCTTATAGCCGTGAGAAAGCCGTTTATCCATTGCCGCAGGTTCGGGCCCGTAAATTCTGGCCAAGTGTTAGTCGCATTGACTCTGCTTACGGCGACCGAAATCTGGTTTGCGCCTGTGTTCCTGTTGAGGCTTATGCTGAGGAGGTTACAGAAGAAGTAGGTGCAGAGAAATAGGTATAAGTTTAATAGGTAACGCGGGTGGAAACCCGCGATTTGTAGCGATCAAAACTAGACACTACAAATCGCGGGTTTCCACCCGCGTTACGTTGAAAAAGCCTCAATAAAAACCAATTGTATTCGTTAAACGTAGTACCCGCCCGAATTTGCAGTATCTTGGGCGCGGAAAAAGATTTCTGCTCAATACCTCTATGAAAATCAATACGTTGTCTGTACTACTAATAGCGGTGGGGATGACCACTGGATTAATGGGCTGCAACTCAGCCATGCAGGCGTATAAAAAAGGCGTTCGCCATTACGATGCGGGAGAGTATAATCTGGCGCTGAGCCAGTTCCAGAAAGCGGCTAAGGGAAACATAGATCCTGCCCGATTGAATTACTACACTGCGGAATCCTATCGACTGTCGAACCGATTTAGCGAAGCTGCGCCATTTTACCAAAAAGCCATAGAGGCCAACACCACAGAGCCAGATGCCCGGCTCAATTATGCCTACGCTCTGAAATCGCAGGGAAACTATACCGGGGCTCTTGATCAGTTGCAGCAGTATGTAGCCCATGCGCCTAAAACGACAGCCAAAGCTACACTCGATAAGGCGCGTCGCGAAGTAGAAACCTTGAAAGCGATTGACCTGATTGCGAAAAATAAATCGCTCATTACCCTTAAAAACATGGGAAACCTGAACTCGGCAGGGGCAGAATTCGCACCTGTTGTTCGAGGAGAAGAACTTGTTTTTACGGCTTCCCGGAAAGATCAGACGTATAAAAATAATGGCCTGCCCATGTTGGGTCTTTATAAAACTAAGCTGAATCAGAAACCCGACGAAACGGGCAATGCTGGCGGTGCTTCTGGAACGCCGGAAGTATTCAGTACAAATGTGTTTCAAGGCGATGTAAATGAAGGAACACCAGCCTTTTCGAAGGATGGTAAAACGATGGTTTTTGCCCGTGGTAATAACGGGAAGCGTAAAGGTGGCCTGGATGTTGATCTGTATATCAGTCGTTTAGGTGAAGGCAATACCTGGAGTCAGCCACTACGACTGCCGATCAGTGACTCAACTGCCTGGGATGGTTCTCCGGCGTTCTCCGGCGATGGCAAAACACTTTATTTTGCCTCGAACCGCGCTGGTGGAGCGGGTGGAATCGACTTGTATCGCACCAGTATTGATGCGTCGGGGCGCTTTAGCCGACCAGTTAATATGGGCCGCGATATCAATACGCCGGGCGATGAAATGTTTCCCTATGTTGGACCAAATGCCAAATTGTATTTTTCGTCGGATGGACATCCGGGATTAGGTAAGCTGGACGTTTTTGTGGCCACACGTTCTGGCGGTGTTACACGAGTTGAGAACATGGGGCAACCAATCAACTCGCCCGCCGATGATTTTGGCCTGATTTATACTGACCCAACAAAAGGCTTTATGGCCTCGAATCGTGGTGGTGGTAAGGGTGACGACGATATTTATTTCTTCCAGGAAGGCCCCGATACGACTACTGACACCCCGACCATTGCTAAGAACGATCCGCCATCTGACGCGCCTAAAACAGTACGTTATTTTATTGCCGGAACAGTTTCGGCCAATGAAACAACTGTCGTTCCACTCGATTCGGCCAAGGTTCGGATTCTGGATGATGCTACGGGCCAACCCATTGCTGAGGTAACAACGGGGCAAGCCGGTACATTTGGTAAATATCCTTTGCAGGAAGGAAAAGACTATACCATTCTGGCTGAACGGAAAGGGTACCTGACACGTCGGGAGCAATTTACCATGCAGGGAAAAAGCATTCCGCCTGTTTTCCTGACCAAAGCGGAGACCGATACAACGTTTAACGTAGCCGTATTACTCGATCGATCAGTACTGAACAAGACGTTTGTGTTGGAGAATATTTACTATGACCTGGATAAGTATAACATTCGGGCAGATGCTTCGCCGGAACTCGATAAGATCGTAGTCATTCTGAAAGATAATCCAACGCTTAAACTCGAACTCAGCTCGCATACGGATACCCGTTCTTCCGATGCCTATAACATGAAGCTATCGCAGAACCGGGCAAAAGCGGCCGTTGACTACATTGTATCGCAGGGAATCTCGGCCGATCGGTTGGTGGCGAAAGGATACGGTGAAACGCGCCTGGTGATCAAAAATGCGAAAACGGAAGAAGAACATCAGAAGAACCGCCGAACTGAGATCAAGATTCTGGAATTGTAATATCCTGGTTTACTACCAGGACAAACACTATCTTTAAGGGCTTGGTTATATCTTAATAACCAAGCCCTTATTGTTTTATGAAGAGTGATAAACTGCGCCAATTCTTCGTCGTATTCAGTATAATCATACTTATTGTTATGAATTATCTCTCCAACGTTGGCGCATTTGGAGGGAAAACAAATAAGGCGATTTCTGATAAGTATCACACTCTGATTACTCCGGCAGGTTACGCGTTTTCTATCTGGGGAATCATTTTCCTGGGGCTATTGGCCTTTGCTATCTACCAGACACTTTCTTCCCAGCGAGACAATCCCCGCTTTCGAGCTATTGGCTGGTGGGTAGTATTAAACGCCCTTTGCAATGCCATATGGAGTCCGCTGTTTAACAATGAGTATATCGGACTTGCCCTGATCGTTATTCTGGTGATGTTATTTTCACTCGTCATTATTGAACAACGCTTATTGGAACGGCAACATGTTCCTGTTTTGTCAACCGATCCGGATAATACCTTACCTGAATCATCAGCTTCTGCCACAGAGACATGGCTGGCCCGAATTCCGTTTTCTATCTACTTCGGCTGGCTTACAGTCGCGACTATTTTAAATGTTGCGGTTTATTTAAAAGCGACAAACTTTGGTTTGATGGGCTTAAGCGAACAAACGTGGGCGATGGCCATGCTAATCGTTGGGCTTATCGTTGGCGTGATCGTCTTCAATCGATTCAGAAGCGTGGGCTATATACTGGTTTTTGCCTGGGCTTACATTGCTATTGCAGTAGAGCAAAAAGACTATCCCCAAATACAATTGGTAGCCGGAATAGGAGCTATTGTTGCGGTGGGAGTCGCTATTGCAGGTATGGTTTCTCGGAAAACACAGGTTTATAGTTAATAGTTGAATTGTGGTGTCGGGTACTTATACCCGAAATTATGCGGTTTTTCAAAACCGTTTGTTTCGACTGTTTCGGGAAACCGCATAATGTCAGTTTCTCAAAACTGACATCACGACGAGAAGCTAGCATCACAACAAAACGCCCACACATCATTTGACGTGTGGGCGTTTTACTTGTAAGAAGACGAGTTGGTTTAAGCCGCTTCGTCTTCCAGAATAGTGATGCTGTTAATTTTATCACCCTGACGAATTTCATCAATGATATCCAGCCCGTCCACCACTTTACCAAAAACGGTGTGGTTGCGATCAAGGTGCGCCGTATTTTGACGGTTGTGACAAATGAAAAACTGCGAACCACCTGTATTACGGCCCCGGTGTGCCATCGACAGTACACCCCGGTCATGATACTGGTTATTCCCTGTTAGTTCGCAATCAATTGTATAACCAGGACCACCCGCACCAGTTCCAGTTGGGTCGCCCCCCTGAATCATGAAGTTAGGGATAACGCGGTGAAATTTGACACCGTCGTAAAAGCCTTTTTTAGCCAGCGTAATAAAGTTGTTTACTGCTTTTGGGGCATCTTGCTCGAAGAACTCAATGGTCATCGTGCCCTTATCTGTATTCATTTGTGCCTTTGGCATAACTCAATCAATTTTGTTTGGTCCACAAAATTACAATGATTTCCAGTTCAGACAGAACAAAAGTGGGTTAAGCGACCGTGCGGTCGGGAGAAAGTCGGTCTAAGAATAAGCAGTTGTGGGCCCTGTATAGGTAGGAGCTTCATAAACGATGCAGTGAATGAATATACATCATGTAAACGCAATTACATTTCCTGGTCCGCTTATGTACTTTATATAATAATCATCAAATGGTATAAATGAATAAATTTATTCTTAGAATAAGCCAATTTATCGATTGGTATTTGTGGAATAATGCAACTAAATTGCCTGATATTAAGTTGCAAAGAAGCTGGAGCAAAAGCTAATTTCTTGTTTTTGTGCAATTATACTCAACGTTATTCTGCTCCCTGAGTAATATTACTTCCGTAAGTTTCTCTACAAGTCTATTGTTGCTCTTTTTTTGTCTCTTTTAGCCTGTTGACGTGGAAACTCAATCGATACCTTATTACGATAATTTACCGGATTTTTTGAAAGCAGTGAAGTCGATTGAGTCGACAAATCGTTGCTTCGGTATTTTTCCGTTTGAGCAATTCGGTGGGCCGGGTGAGGTAATTCCACCTTTTCGGAGTAGTACCTATGTAGTGGCTCTTGTGACCGAAGGTACCGGAACGATTCACCTGGATGGCGTGCCGTATCGCGTACAGCCGGGTACGTTATACTTCCTGCGTCCGTGGACGGTTCGGTCTATTCATAAAGAAGACCAATGGCATGGTTACGTAGCCATGTTTACGTCAGAATTCGTAACCAAACGATCGGTACTTTCCGACCCAATGCAGGAGTACCCGTTTTATCGAAAGGGTGCCCAGCCATTGATACATATTACGCCTGAGGAGACAAACGAACTGGCGAATCAATTCGAATTGATTGCTACGGAGTCCAATCATCCAACACGCTCAAAAGCGGATCGTTTGGACCTTATTTATCATCTGTTGCAGGCTTCATTGATCAAGAGTCGGCAGGTGTACCGTCAGGCACTTTCTGCTATCGACTATTCGCAGCCTGTGTCCTTAATTGAGCGCTTCCAGAGCCTGTTGCAGATGTATTACCTACCCGATCCCAATCAGGGAACGCCCGTATTACTTACGGTTCACGAAGCAGCCGATCGACTGCACATTCATCCACATTATTTAAGCGATATTTTAAAGAAGTACACAGGTAAAACAGCTCTCCAGCACATTCGGGAACGAACAGCGTTTGAAGCTCAGAACTTAATTCGAAATACAAACCTGACGGTAGCCGAAGTTGGCTATCAGTTGAACTTCGAAGACCCCTCCAACTTTACCAAATTTTTTAAAAGTATTACCGGAATGACGCCCCGTGCCTACCGCGAACAACGGTACGCTTTAGCCGCATAATCCAATGTCGACTGGTAATTTTGATGAGTCAGTTTTTAGAATCTGCATTTTTTACCAGTGAATCTACAAAACCTACCTGTTCCGTTGATAGGCGCACCGCTAATTTTGTCCTATTACTAGATAGAGTTAACACTTAATGCAATAAGTATTAATTGCTTACCTGATTCAACATGTGGATTGTCCGCTTAGCACTTGAGAAAAAATATACCATCGCTGTAATGGCGTTGCTGATTATGATAATGGGCGGGCTGGCAGTTAACCAAATGCCAACCGACATTTTTCCGCGTATCAATATTCCCGTAGTATCGGTTATTTGGGGTTACACGGGGCTATCAACCAATGAAATGGAGAAGATGATTACCAACTTCTCCGAAACTTCGCTCATCAACAACGTAAGTGACATTCAGCGGCTCGAATCGCAGACGTATAATGGAACCGCAGTTTTAAAGATTTTTTTCCAGCCATCCGTTAAGATTGAAGAAGCGCTTGCCCAGGTAACAGCCATTTCGCAGACTATTCTGGTGCGGATGCCGCCCGGTACACAGCCGCCTTTAATTGTCCGCTATAACGCGACCGACGTACCAGTTTTACAATTAGGCCTATCGTCTGATAGTCTGACCGAAGCCCAAATTACCGACTACGCCCAAACGCGCGTTCGCCCTCAGATTTCGACCGTGCCGGGTAGTCGGCTTTCGCAGGCGTTTGGGGGGAAAACCCGCCAGATTGCGGTTGATTTGGAGCCGGATCAGTTGATTGCGTATAACGTTACCCCGGAAGAAGTTACCAATGCTGTTTCGGCGCAGAACCTAACGCTTCCTGGCGGTTCGCTTCGGTTAGCGGAACGGGAGTATAATGTACGCCTAAACTCAAAACCCGACGTCATTACGACGCTGAATGACATTCCGATCAAAACGGTTGGGGGTACAACGGTTCACATGCGGGATGTTGCCAATGTGCATGACGGTGCCGCGGTGCAATCAAATATCGTTAAGCAGGATGGGAGCAAGGGTATATTGATGCGGATAGTGAAAACGGGTAACGCATCGACTACGGAAATTGTCGACAAGATTAAAAACCAGATTTTACCGACAGTTCGGGCGGCAGCTCCGTCTAACCTGCGTATTGAAGCGCTGTTCGATCAGTCGCTATTTGTGCGAGCCTCTATCAAAGGCGTATTGGTTGAAGGTTTGATTGCGGCTTTGCTTACGGCGGCTTTGATCCTGCTATTCCTCGGAAGCTGGCGCAGTACATTGATTGTTGCTATTTCGATTCCTCTCTCGATTCTGTCGTCGCTGGTAATCCTGTATTTATTGGGCGAGACACTGAATATCCAGACCTTAGGTGGGTTAGCGCTGGCTATCGGTATTCTAGTGGATGACGCAACAGTAACTATCGAAAACATTCACCGGAACGAGGAATTAGGAATGCCGTTGCGGCAGGCCATTCTCGAAGGGGCTCAGCAAATTGCTACACCAACGCTCGTTTCGACGCTCACCATCTGTATCGTTTTTACATCGGTATTGTTTCTCGAAGGTCCGGCCCGTTTCTTATTTGGCCCGTTGGCCGAAGCGGTGGTATTTGCCATGCTGGCTTCCTATGTACTCTCGCGGACATTGGTTCCAGCACTGGCTGACCTGATGTTGAAAAACGAGGGGCACGGGGCCGGGGAGCATGGTAATAAGCGCCCTAATGCGTTCGCCCGCTTCTATAATAGCTTTAATGCGGGTTTTGATCGGTTTCAGGCTCGTTATATTGGTGCTTTAGAATGGGTACTCAATAATCGCAAAAGCGTATTAGCTGTCTTTCTGGTTATCATTGTCTTCACAGGAGTACTTTTGCCTTTTGTAGGTCGTGATTTCTTCCCACGCGTTGATGGTGGACAAATGCGATTGCACCTGCGGGCTCCTGCGGGCACACGACTCGAATCGGCTGAACAGATTTCGGCTAAAACGGCTGAAATCGTTCGCGAGGTCATTCCAGAAGACGAAGTCGGTTCAATCATTTCAAACATTGGCTTAACCTCAGAACGATACAACTTCTTTTTCTCCGATAACTCAACCGCTAGTTCTGCTGATGCTGAACTGTTGATTTCGTTGACTGAAGAGCGCTCACGTCCAACAGATGACTACGTCCGGGAAATTCGGGCGCGATTGCGCGAAGAAATGCCTGACGTAACGTATTTCTTTTTGTCGGCTGATATTGTTAGTCAGATTCTGAATTTCGGTCTGACAGCCCCAATAGACGTACAAGTGTCAGGTTTCGACCGGGCCAATAACCTGAAAGTGGCGCGGGATATGCAGGATAAAATTGCGCAGATTCCGGGTTTGGTGGATGTGCATTTGCATCAGGTTCTGGATGCTCCTGAGCTGTTTCTGGATGTCGACCGCGAACGCGCTGGGCAATTTGGCCTGACCGAGCAACGAGTGGCTACGAACCTGAATATTTCGTTGAGCGGTACTGGACAAACTCGCCCAAACTTCTGGCCGGACCCAAATACAGGTTTTCCATACGTCATTGCTGTACAGACACCTCCGTACAAACTTGATTCGTACGATAAGTTGCTTCAAACGCCAATTACCTCTAACCAGATTAGCCCACAATTGTTGAGCAACGTGATGACGATGAAGCGGACGGTAGCTCCCGTTATCATTAATAGGGTAAATACGCAACCGACCTACGATGTGTATGCCTCGGTTGAGAAAACGGATTTAGGTTCAGTCGCGAAAGCATTAGAGAAAATCTCGGCCGAATATAAACCGCAGCTCAAACCGGGTAATGTCATTTCGATTCGTGGTCAGGTGGAGAGTATGGAAAGCGCGTTCACCCGATTGGGCATAGGCATTGTGTTTGCTGCCTTGCTGGTTTACTTGCTCATGGTGGTCAATTTCCAGTCATTCCGCTATCCGTTCATTATCATTACAGCGTTGCCAGGTGCGTTATGTGGCATGGTCTGGATGCTGTTCTTAACGGGTACTACGTTCAGTATTCCATCGCTGATGGGGGCCATCATGAGCGTTGGGGTGGCCACGGCAAACAGTATTCTGCTCGTCAGTTTTGCGAAAGATCACCTGCCCGAAGTCGGTGGCAATGCGTATGAAGCAGCGCTCGAAGCCGGTCGGACGCGTCTACGCCCGATTCTGATGACAGCGATCGCTATGATTATTGGGATGCTGCCTATGTCGTTAGGATTAGGTGAAGGTGGTGAGCAGAATGCTCCGCTGGGACGAGCCGTAATTGGCGGTTTGTTAATGGCGACATTCACAACTCTTTTGTTTGTGCCAGTTGTGTTTAGCTATCTGGCCCGAAAGAGTAAAACTGTATAAACTTTTGTCATTCCGACGTCAGGAGGAATCTTAAAATTTCCTGATGTATAAGTAAGGATACTTTAAGATTCCTCCTGACGTCGGACCGGGTGGCCGGAGCCATGAAAAAAATAAAGATATGAGCTTGATTTATCACATCGTTCCTGCTGCCGATTGGGCCAGTCAGAAAGACTCGCCGAATTATGAAGCTGCCAGTTTACAGACTGAAGGTTTCATCCATTTGTCGCAGAAAGAACAGGTAGGAGCCACGTTGAGCCGTTATTATGCAACTGTTCCCGATTTACTGCTCTTGCATGTTGATACGACCAAACTGAAGCATGAACTGAAATATGAACTTGCCACGAACAATGAGTTGTTCCCCCATCTATATGGGCCACTCAATAAAGACGCTGTTATCGAAATAGAACAATTGAACTAATTGTCTTTGAGTTACTTATATGAAACTAATTCGAATCATTATTCCCTTACTGGCACTCACTGCTCTGTTTGTATTTTTCGGAGTACTGCCACGCATTAAGAATACGCAGGAATTAAAAGCGGCATCTGAAGTAGAAAAGAACCGCGAGCCCATTGTCAATACCGTTGCGCTGAAACACTCGTCAGACACAACGGGCCTGACGCTGCCTGGCCAGATTCAGCCATACCGGCAAACACCTTTGTACGCTCGTACGCAGGGCTTTCTGCGTCGATGGTATGCCGATATTGGTGCCCAGGTAAAACAAGGACAAATCTTGGCGACGATCGACGTGCCCGAACTTGATCAGGATATTGCTCGTGCTCAAGCGGATCAGCAATTAGCACAAACTAATTTGGAGCGTTTGCAAAGCGTGCAATTACCTGGTGCCATCGCGAAACAGGATGTCGATACCCGCCAATCGGGTGTTGCCGTAGCTAAGGCTAACCTGGGTCGGTTACAGGCGTTGAAGGATTTACAGCAAATCCGTGCTCCTTTTAGTGGGGTCATTACCAGTCGGACGGCTGAAAATGGCGTAATTGTATCGCCGGGAGCCGGCCAGCCGCTGTTTACCCTTTCTGAACTGGGAACATTGCGGGTATTTGTTGATGTGCCACAGACCTATTATCGGTACATAAAAATTGGTATGCCTGCTACGGTTGTTGTTCCTGAGTTAAAGAACCAGAAATTTATGGGTAAAGTAGTTCGGACGTCGGGCGCTTTACGGAACGACTCACGGACGCTGTTAGCCGAAGTAGTGATCCCGAATCCCAAACAGGCCCTTCCATCTGGTTTGTACAGTCAGGTGAAATTTGATATGATTGCGGCTACGGCACCCATTTTGATTCCAGCCAATGCGTTGCAAATAACATCCGAAGGCCCACGAGTGGTGGTGGTTGATCCAGACCAGCGAGTGCGTTTCGTTCCAATTACATTAGGCCGAGACTATGGTACCACGCTCGAAGCGACAAATGGCCTGACCGGACAGGAAACCGTAGTAACTAATCCGAATGATCGACTCCACGAGGGTCAGAAAGTTCGATTCCGGAAAGGGAATGTTGCCGAAAAAACCGTAGCCCAACGATGAAAAAAAGTAGTCTAGCCGTTAGTGTTTATCTTGTTGCAGTTGGTACTGCGATTTATTGTAACCAAGTTAGTGCACAAACAACACCCATTAGCCCACCAGGTGGTTCAGTAACCGTTCAACCAGGCAATGGGTCGACCAATACACCTGGAGTTGTTCAGCCTCAGTCGGCTGCAACAGGTGCTGCAAATGCGCAAGCGCCCCTTGTAACGTCGGGTTCTACTACCGCTGATCTGTCTCCTACGATGACGACCAGCGGTTTCCGTCGCTTTGGTGATCCATTGCTGGAATCGCTGATTCAGTTGGGTTTAGACAATAGCCCCAATTTACGGGCGGCTCTTAGTCGCGTTGAAGAAGCCCGAATTCGCGTGCGGGTGGCCCAATCCTTCTTGTCGCCTTCTTTGCGGAGTTCGGCCCTGATTACCACCCAGAGTCTCTCACAGCACCGGCCATTAGCGCTGGCAACGGCGGCACCCGATGAAACTCCCCGGTTTCAGTTGAATACGTTTCAGCTATTGCCAATTGATGCCAGCTATGAACTGGATTTGTTCAAACGAATCCGGAATACCATTGCCGTCACTGATTTGCAGGCGCAGGCTAGCATGGCCGACTATCAGACGTTTCGCCTAACGCTGGCATCCGACATTGCCCGGACCTATTTGCTCATTCGGGGCAACGACGCTGAACAAGCCGTTTTTCGTCGGAATATTCAATCGCGTGATACGACGTTATCCATTCTTCGGGAGCGTTTCCGGGTTGGTCTGATTAACCAGATCGACGTGCAACGTGCCGAAACTGATTATGCAGGTTTACAAGTAACGCTCAAAGGTCTGGAACGGGCTCGCGTTGAGCTGGTTAATGGCTTATCGCAGCTTTGTGCGCAGGACCCTAATCAGTTTTCGGTGCCTAATGGTGCTTTGCCAGCAACAGTGCCAAGTTATCCCTATACCAGCGTATCGCCAGAGCAATTACAACACCGTCCTGATCTGGTGCAATTCATTCGGCAGAATCAGATCGCGGCTGCACAGGTCACAGTTCAGCAAAATAGTACAATGCCGCGCGTAAACCTGGTTGGTTCCGCAGGTTTACTATCGGGCCGGATTGGTCCATGGATAAATCCGACCAGCGCAACGTACATACTAGGCTTCAATGCCTCGGTCCCCCTTTATGAAGGCCATCGGGCGCGGCAGAACATAGCCCTCGCGAAACAGGCAATCCAGAGCAATCAGCAAACGTACCTGCAGGCAATTCAGTTAGCTCAACGCGATGCCGAAACGGCGCTCGATAACCTTACGTTGTTACGTCAGCAGATTGACTTGCAAGGTCAAACGCTGACATTAGCTCGCCGGACGGAACAGTATAACCGCGAACTTTACGTTCGAGGATTGGCTACGTATCTGGAAGTGCTTGATGCCCAACGAACTATTCTGACAACCGAACAACAGTTAGTACAGCTTCGGAGCCAGGAGTCACAATATGCCGTTGCGTTGTTGCGTGCGGTTGGGGGAGACTGGTAGTCAGGAAAAGTGGCTTGCTGAGGTCAGCCCAGTCACTAAATTAATAGATGAGCAAAAAGACAGTATTCTTTGCTAAAGGGTACTGCTTTTTTGTGATTTTTAGGTCAAATCACTAGTGTATCTTTGCTGATGGAATACCCCTTGGTCTGTGTTAAGAAAATTAATGAATTATTAAAAGAAAATACTTGAAGATACTAATAACTAGTATTGGTAAATATATTCTGCTTGAGTTTACGTGTAAATTGTCAACTTTATTGGAGAGCCACTCAGTCGAGCGTCGGCCCTGCGATAAGAATACTAAACTTTTCTGGTATAAAAACGATAAGATAATAGCAACTTTGTTATAAAATTAGGTCAATATCAATGAATCATACGTATGTCATTATTATGGCGGGGGGCGTCGGAACACGATTCTGGCCTTTCAGCCGAACAAGTTATCCTAAGCAATTCCACGATGTTCTCGGCACAGGCCGAACACTACTTCAACAAACGGCCGATCGCTTTAATGGTATTTGCCCCCCCGAAAATATTTATATAGTTACCAGTTCACTCTACAAAGACCTTTGTCAGGAGCAGTTACCACAGCTTTCGGATGATCAGGTTTTGTGTGAACCAATTGCCCGGAACACGGCTCCCTGCGTTGCCTATGCCTGTTATAAAATAGCCCAGCAAGATCCGGAAGCGAATATTGTCGTTGCTCCTGCCGATCATATTATCCTGAAAGAAGAAGAGTTTCAGCGTACGATTCAAAAGGCGCTGGAAGCTACGAAAGAGCAGGAGATTTTGGTAACGCTTGGTATTCAGCCAAGCCGACCTGATACTGGCTATGGTTATATCCAATACATTCCCGAATCGGGCGAGGGTATTAAAAACCAACGTCCGTTGCGGGTAAAAACATTTACCGAAAAGCCACACCTTGAACTGGCACAACAGTTTGTCGAAAGTGGCGAATTCGTTTGGAATGCAGGTATTTTCGTCTGGAATGCCCAGACAATTATCAACGCATTTGAGGCATACTTACCCGAAGTTGCCGAAATTTTTGAAGAAGGAAAAGGCGCTTATTACACCGAGAAAGAAAGTGCGTTTGTCGATAAGGCATACTCGCTTACGAAGAGCATCTCTATCGATAATGGCATCATGGAGAAAGCTCAAAACGTATATGTTGTTCTGAGTGATTTTGGCTGGTCGGATTTGGGCACCTGGAAATCTTTGTATGAAGTATCGGATAAGAACGAAGACTTCAATGTGGTTGACGGTCATATCATGCTTTACGATACCAAAAATTGCATTATCAAAACGCCAAAAGATCGCCTGGTCGTGGTGAATGGCCTGGATGGCTATATTGTGGCTGAATACGACAACGTTCTGATGATCTGCCGCAAGGAGGAAGAACAGAAAGTGAAGAACTTTGTCGCCGATGCTAAAGAACGAGGCACGGAGTTTGTTTAGGATGGCGTAAGATCTTCCCGAATAGCTTACCTGTTCGGGAAGATTGTCTACGAACAAAACCGACTGGGCAATGACTCAAACCGTCTGTTCGTTAGCCTTATAAGCTGCTGATTAACTCGTGAAAAAAGTTCTCTACCTAAGCCTAACCTTACTTCTGGCAACTCTGCTCATAGAGTGTAAAGAATCGGATGCTAATTTTTCGCCCGGTGCAAGTGATCCCCGCATTGCAGGTACGTGGCGCCTTGTTGAGCGATTATACCCCGTAATTGTCAATGATACCTTGATTGACTCGGTCTCAGTGGGTGATTATTATAAAATCGACTCGACTTTTGTCAATAATCAATACGTGATCGATTCTGTCCTGGTAAAAGCCCATTTTGAAAAAGACACGATTATCACGACAAAATCAGTTGACCGTACGGGTCGCTACTCCGATCGCCTGCCACAAACATTAACGTTTAATACGGATGGCAAGTTAAGCGCCAAGGGAGACACAATGTCGTACTACTACCCAATCAAGTATTTCTTGGTCGATAAAACATATCCCGACAGTCTATTCCTTAATCTGTATATTACGACTAATCGGGCTAATGTCTACTTTCAGCAGGGATTGAAGTTTAATGCAGATACGATGCTGCTTCAGCCCCGATGTGAACGGCGTTGTTATTCAAAGTTCGTTCGGGTGAAATAAACTTCGACAACTCACTCTTTTGTTGCGGTAAAGCTCACGGTTGAATTGTTAAATGGATAATTCGTAAACGTTAAGCTTGTGCTTGTCCAACTGCCCACTTTAGTTGTGCCCGAATACAAATCAATGGCGTTGCCCGACCGCTGTAACGAAAGCGTTTTCAATTCCGAAAAAGCGGTGCTCCCGGATGCACTGGCAGTCATGTAAGATAATGTGACGTTTACTACATCCAGCGCGGTTCCAGTAGGTACTATAACAACCAACCCATTGACAATCGAAATCGGTTGTGTGCTTCCACTTGCCGTAATGGTTGTAACGATATATCGACCGGATATGGCAGATGCTAGATTAGGGTCTGGTGCTGGTATCGACTCAGTTTTTTTGCAGCCAGTTAGGGATAACAAACTTATGGTGAAGATTAGTAGCCAGGATGAAAGTGGGTTTAACGTAAGGCGCATAAAAGTATAAGAAGTTAGGCTTAGTAAACAGTGGCCATTGCGCGTACCGGAAATGTTCCAACACCTTTAAACTTAGGCGGAACGGCGCTAAACGTAAAGCCTGTTTGGGGCACTAGCGCCAAGTTGCACAAATGTTCGACAATCAAAATATCGGCTCCTAACAAGGTTGTGTGTACCGGGCGGCTTTTGCCGGTTGTATCATCAATATTGTGCGAGTCAATCCCAACTAACTTAACGCCACAATCGCGTAGATAGGCCGCAGCATCAGCGGTCAGAAACGGGTGATTTTCGTAGTAAGTTTCAGTGTTCCAGAATTCATCCCAGCCCGTATGAATTAAAACGGCGCGGTTCCGAAGTTCATAATTCAGTAAATGAGCTTCTGTAACGGCCAGTGTTTCGGAATAAGGTACGCTTATAACAATGCCTTCCAGATTTGTAAATGCTTCCAGACCTACTTCTGATAAGTCTTTCCCGTGCTCAAACCGATGAAACGGGCAATCCAGATAGGTACCTGTATTGGTCACCATCTCAATTTTGCCAATTTGGAACTCCGTGCCTGCTTCATAAAACTGGCGCGAGTTTTCGCGACTCAGGTAGTCACAAACAATAGGGGCGGGGAGCCCTTTATAGGTAACCAGACCCGCTTCAATTGTATGACTCAAGTCAATAAGCCGATTTCGCCTTCCCGTTTTTTCGGTCGATGCGCGTTTGTGTGCTTCGGTTATAATTTCTTTATTGAGAATACGGGCCTGACCAACCATTAGTAGGCGTAAATCAGCAATAACGTAATCTATTAGGGCCTGATCCGAAATCGTCTCGCCTTCAATATCCAGTCGGAAATCTTCCCCTTTTAAACTACCCCCATTGGTAAAGTAGAACTCAAAATCGAACTTAACTCGTTTCTGCATTTGTAGATTCGTCTCTGGCGCGAGTATTTACTCGTGCCCATAATAGAGCCAGCATTCGCTGGCACAATAGGTTACTGAGTACGTCAGCGAATGCTGGCTTTATTATAGGGCACGAGTGAATACTCGCGCCAGAGTTTGAAATCAGCTTTTCCTCTCCCAGCCTTGTGCCCGAATAGGCGTTTGTTGGCCAGCTTTTGTGGATAAAACAAGTTGGTTTGGGTCGGGCGTTAGGTAGCCGATGGCCGTAATGCGGGCGTTGGTTTCCAATTTTTCAAACGCCTGCGGACGAACCGTAAATAATAGCTCATAGTCCTCACCACCATTCAACGCGGCCGTCACCGGACTTATCTTGAACTCGTCGGCAGCCAAATGCGTCTGGTCATCTATCGGTAAGTTTTCGTCAAAAATTACCGCTCCCGTACCCGATTGCTGACAAAGATGGAGTAGTTCAGAAGCTAATCCATCCGAAATATCGATCATAGCCGTAGGCCGAATGCCGAGATCACGAAGCTCATGAACCATATCGGTGCGGGCATCGGGGCGAAGTTGACGCTGAACCAGATAGGCTCGCTCTTCCGACAAATTGGGTTGCATATTCGGGTCAGCGAGAAACACCTGTTTTTCGCGTTCTAACAACTGCAAACCCAGATAAGCGGCACCCAAATCGCCCGTTACGCAAATTACGTCGTTTGGCTGGGCTGTATTTCGGTACGTAATTAAATCCTTAGGGACTTTTCCCAGAACGGAGACGGAAATAATTAACCCCGAACGAGAGGAAGTCGTATCGCCCCCAACTAAATCTACATTGTAGGCTTCGCAGGCCGCCCGGATACCTTCGTACAGCTCATCGATAGCCTCAACGGGGAATCGGCTGCTTAATCCAATACTAATTGTTGCCTGTATGGGTAAACCATTCATGGCGGCAATATCTGATACGCCAAAGGTTACAGCTTTATAACCGAGATGTTTCAGCGGTACGTAGGTTAGGTCAAAATGAATACCCTCTACGAGCATGTCGGTGGTAAGTAAGCCGTATTCATCGCCCCAGTCAAACACAGCGGCATCGTCGCCAATACCACGTATGGTTTCAGGGTGTGTAGGTTGAGAGGTAGCCTGCCGAATTCGTTCAATTAATCCGATTTCGCCAAGTGTATTTAAGTCTGTCATGATAACTAGTAATGAATAATGGATAATGGCCAATGAATAATGCATTGATAGATACGATCATTGTACATTGTTCATTATCCATTAAAAAAGCCGTTCCGATTTGACATACGGAACGGCTTTTTCTGGTAATTGGTTTGCGAATGTCTTAGGGATTTGTCAGCGTGTAGACGTTTGTTGTATTACCTGTCTTCTGGCTGGCTGTTGTTCGGGTAAGTTTTAAGTTGCTGTCGTCAATGGAGTTAATCGTAAAGGTGATGGTTCCATTGTCGCCCGTTGGCGAAGGGTTCAGGTTCGTCAGTTTGAGCGTATTGTCATCGGGAAGGGAATACTGACCAGTAAATTTATTCCCATCGAATTCAGTGTATACAACGGTTGGGGGTGAACTCAAATCAAGCTTAAAGCTGGTATAGTTGCGAATATTGGTAGTTCCTCCTTTGGTGTAAACAGTGGTACTGTTTTCATCCACTTTGCTAGCTGTCCAGACTTTGGCAATTCGTTCTGAAACGGGAGCTACCTTACTACCACCACAGCCCATTACTAGTAGGCTAAACAGGGTTAATACTGAAAGAAAAGCGATAGAATAAGTCTTTCTCATAGTTAATCAAATGCAAGAGAATCAGAGTGGCTAAAGTTACGCTAATTTTGTTGGCACTCGCAAAATTGATGCCTAATAATTCATTTGTTTGAGCCAACGGACATATGTCTCTTACTACCCCAAGTTCATTACCATCGTATACCCGTATGCAGCTAGCTTTACGCAATGGGCAGGATCGTGACGAAATCTGGTGCGCGTACGAAGGCATTATTTATGACCTATCAACATCGCGTTTATGGCGTAATGGTAAACATTATGAACACTGGGCTGGACAAGATCTTACCGATGAACTGGCTGATGCTCCCCATACCGACCGTGTTTTTAGTCGCTTCCCAGCGATTGGGAAATTAATCTAATGGTCAAGATTTCATGTTATACCCGATTAAACGTGAAATTTTGAACCTGGAACCTGAAATTGTTAAACATGAAAATTCTGATCGCTGATAGCGGCTCAACTAAAACCGACTGGCGACTTGTTGATAGCAATGGCAGTACATACGCTATTCAAACGGATGGATTCAATCCTTATTATCAGACTACTGCTCAAATGGTTAATACGTTGCAGGCGCAATTGATTCCATACCTGAACGATACCGATATCACGAAGGTTTTTTTTTATGGAACAGGTTGCACTGGCCCAACGGTGAATCCTATTGTTGCCGATGCGCTTCAGGCAGTATTGCCTGGTTTGCAGGTTGTTGAGGTAAATAGTGACATGCTGGGAGCCGCCCGAGGAGCAATCGGTCACCAATCCGGAATAGCCTGCATTTTGGGAACGGGGTCAAATGCCTGCTGCTATGAGGGAGGTCAACTCACACGAGGTATTCAATCACTTGGGTTTTGGCTGGGCGATGAGGGAAGCGGAGGATATTTGGGTAAAACGCTCGTTCGGGATTTTTTTCAGGAACGCTTACCCGCCGAACTCCGCGAAGCCTTTCAATTACGTTACGCCCTGGATCGCCCAACGTTACTTGAAAATGCGTATCAAAAGCCTTTCCCTAATCGATACTTTGCCGCATTTACACCATTCTTATCCGAGCATCTGGAACATCCTTACATCGCCAATTTGGTGACGGAGGCCTTTGTGTTATTTCTGACTACCTATGTCAAACGGTTTCCCGAAGCCAGTTCGTGGCCGATTTATTTTGTAGGGTCGATTGCTTACTATTTTGCGAAACCACTGCAACTGGCTGTCAAACAAACAGGCTTAACAATGGGTAGTATTCTAAAAGCACCTGCCGAACAGTTAGTTGAATTCCATAAAAATGGGTAAGTTCCGTGTGTTCGCCGTACTTTTGCAGAATGTTTTACGGTTTACAGTATTCAGTCTACGGTGGGCTGACGAATAACTCTCGATGTGTTAGCCCATCGTAAACCGGATACTGTAAACCGTAAACTGACAATCACCTGAATAATGGCAAATCGGTATTTTTTGAAAATAAAAGACATCGTTCGGGAAACGCCCGATGCGGTGACAATAAGCTTCTGGCACCCCATTAACGAAGAAGTTCGCTATCAGCCGGGGCAATTCCTGACTTTTTTACTCAACATAGATGGGCAAAAGATACGCCGGTCGTACTCAATGGCGTCGTCGCCCCACGTTGATGTATCCTTGTCTGTATCGGTAAAGCGTGTTCCGGGTGGACTGGCCTCAAATTACCTCTGCGATCGTATCCAACCCGGCGATATTCTGGAAACCCTTGAGCCTATGGGCACGTTCGTCCCGAAACTTGATCCCCAAAATCGGCGGACAATTATCCTGATTGGGGCGGGCAGTGGTATTACGCCCCTTTTCTCGATGGCGAAATCGGCGATGCACGTAGAACCCAACAGCCGGGTGTGGCTGATCTATGGTAATCGTAACCAGGAGTCCATTATTTATAAAGCGCATTTAGATGCGATGGAACAAGGTTATGGACGTTCGCGCTTTCAGGTAACGCATATTCTGAGTCAGCCCAGCGCAGGTTGGACTGGTGCCGAAGGTCGCCTGAATCAGCATACATTGACGAAATTATTAGATCAGCTTCCGGCTTCTGAACGCCAGAATGCCAGTTTTTACTTATGTGGACCCGATGGTATGATGGCCGAAGTGCGCTCAGCCTTATCGTTGGTTGGTGTTTCTTCGGAACACGTTCATAAAGAAAGCTATGCTACAGCACCAGTTATGGCGGGTGAAGTGGTTGAAGAACCCGTTACAGCTGCCGATAATGGAACACCAGAAGTAACGGTCCTGTATGAAGGTAGCGAGTATAAATTCGCCGTTGCCCCTCATCAGACTATTCTGGAAGCAGCGCTGGATTTGGATATTGACTTGCCGTACTCCTGTCAGGCGGGTATGTGTACGGCTTGTCTGGGACGCTGTACATCGGGTAAGGTGAAACTAGACGAAGAAGACGGTTTATCCGAGTCGGAATTGAAGGCTGGTTACGTGCTTACCTGCGTAGCTCACCCCGTTGGTCCGAATGTCGTTATTGAGATTGAGTAAAAGACTCTTTCTAAACAAAAAAGGGTAGATGGCATCGGCTATCTCCCCTTTTTTGTTTAGAGAACTTATTCCCTACTCGTCAATTTTGGGTGCCACCGCTGGTTTCGGAGCCGAGCGAGGTTTGGCAACCCGTGCAGGGGGAGTAGGAGGGGCAATTGCCGGCGCTGCCTGAACACGTACTGCTGGTGCCGCTGGTACTGCAGGTACTACTACATCTACTCTGGGGGCTATTGCAGGGCGAGGAGCACGTGGGGCACGCGGAGTGCGTGTAATGCGGCCTCTGCCTGTGTTGACGTTGACATTCATGCCCATATCCAGATTGGGTAGGTCGCTAGTTATTCGGGATAGGCTTTCGCCATGTCGTTCCATTTCTACTGATAACCGCTCTAGTTGTGCATCCAACTGGCGAGATTCGAGTTCTAGTTTTTCCAGCGGTTTTCGAGCCTCCAGTAATTTTGCCTGAGTAGCTTCTAACTGCCGATTGGCCTCCTCAATACTAGCTTCCTGTTTCTTTATTTCTGGCTCAAAAGCGGCTACTTGCTTCTCCATTTCTTCCAGACTTAATTTCTGCTTTCCATCCTGACGCATCATCTGTTGTTGCTTCTCAATGAGACTATTGCGTAACTGCATCAGCTTCTCTTTACGCCACTCCAACATCTGTTGGTTTCGTCCGAACTCCTCAATGGGAAACTGCATTTTCTCCATCTGAAGGTGTAACGTCTGAACCTGATGCGCCCGCTCATTCATAAGCCTGCTTAGGCTATCGATTTGCCGTTGCTGGAAAGCGCGCTGAGGGGCAAGGGTGTCATTTGCTAACAGGAACGCATCGTGGCTATTACGAGTAGCAGCCGCAAGCGCATCGTCGATAATGCTTTTATAATCGACTTTCGCTAAGCCTTCTACGGTTCCGTCTGGGCTGAGGGGAACGTTTTTCAGTGCTGATGATGCGACAATGTTATCGTAATCAATGTGCGATAAGCCTTCGGTCAAAGCACCCATTCCGTTATCAAACGCCTGATTCTTTTCAATAATCGTTAATAGAATGTCTCGGTCAGCTTGTTTGACCGCATCAAGCGATAGCTGCCCATTCATCACCTGATTCAGTTGAGTTTGTAATTTAGTTAATCGGGCTGCCGACAGCTTTTGGCCTTTCCAGATCACATAGCCCACTTTCTTGCCATCGACCATACCATATTCAGAATTACCATCAATTTTATGCCGACGGGTCGATTGAGCAGGTTTGGGTTGTTTGGTTTCCTTTTTCGTATCATCCTGTTTCTGGACTGCATAAACCGATACACTCATCAGCAAAATAGTCGCAAGGGTTAAACCAGCCAGACTGGCATTGGAGACGAAGGGGCGCGTTGGAACCCCCAGCACCCGACGAACCCGATGCAATAAGTGTTGCCGTTTTGAGGCAAATGCCATCGCCAAAGCGGGAGTCTGTTCAAGTTGCATAAGCCGTAGTTCTTCTACACGGGCAAGCGCTTGTGCCAGAATACGACCATTGCCTCCGCAAGCTTCTACCGCCAAATCGTCGCAGCAATGTTCACGCTCTTCTCGCACACGAGCTGATAGCCACCACAGCGCAGGATGAAAGAAATAGAGCACTTCAACAACCGATTGGAGTAGGTTCACGGCGTAATCATGCCGTTTTACGTGGGCTAATTCATGTGCCAAAACCGCTTCGACTTCACGCATAGACAGGCTTGTGGCTAAGCCAATGGGGAGCAATAAAACGGGCTTTAACATGCCAACCACCATAGGTACCGCAATACGTGCCGATTCACGAACTTGCACAACGGTTTTGATCATCAGGGCCGAACGAAGCTGGTTCGTTAACGAAAGCCAGTTTTTGGTGGCAGGCTGCGTAGCTGTTTTGCTTAGCCGTTGCAGATAAAGCCACCCCCCTGCCAGTCGCAACCCGAACAAGGCCACACCAATTAGGTAGATCAGGACAAATTGACTCAGATGCCTTTCCAGAAATAGCTGCGTTTGTTGCTGCCAGGGTAAACTTTGCGTCACCGTTTGCCAGCGAACCAGTTTAGCATAGTGGATGGCGGCTGACGGCACGATTGGTTGATTCTCAACAACTGGCTCATAATACCAGATAAACGTAGCCCCTGATACCAAAAGTTGGGTGAGCAGGGTGAGCACACTAACGCGATAGCGCAGCATACTGGATTGGTTCCGAAGAAGATGAAGCACTACAGCTACCGGCAAAACCAACGCAAAACCCTGCCAGAGCGCATGGAGTAGCGTCCAGCCCAGGGCATCCACCACTGAATTCGACAAAAAATGGAAAGCGTTCATGAGTTATAGGAAATCGTTAAGTGTGAGTAAAATCATTTTATCAGTTCACAAAATCAGGTCAATCAGCTTAATCAGATAAATCTCGGTTCAGATCACTCAGCAGATTTTTAATCTCATCTAATTCTTCGCGCGAGGCTTTATGTTGACCCAATATCTGCATAACTAACTTCGATGCTGATCCCCGAAAAGCCGTTTCAACAAAACGGTCAACTAAGTTCCGTTGGGTAGCTTCTTCGCTGACTGCCGCTGTGTAGGTATGCGAGCGACCATCTTCCTCGCGGGAAAGCAGCCCTTTCTCGTACATAATCTGCATTAATTTCAGAGCCGTTGTATAACCGAGGTCTCGGCTTTGGCTCAACGTATCGTGTACCTGACGTACTGTACTGGGCCCATTGGTCCAGAGTACATGCAGGATTTCCAGTTCAGAGTCCGTTGGCTTCATGATTCATCTACGAATAATTTCGTAGCAAACATATACGAAGGTTTTCGTAGATGCAAATTTGTGAACAAAAAAGTTTTAGAATAGCTTCTTTAGGAAGGATTCTTGTGGATTCTGTTGGGTGTATGTTTCTTTGGTAGTTCGGGCCACAGATTCTATACAGATGCACTGCATACGAATAGCATCTAAATGGGGTAGAATCCACAACATCAAAAGAATCTCTAGAATCTTATCATTTAACAATGACTGCAAACGAAACCCTGACTATTCCAACTCGGCCTGCCCGCCCATTTATTGGTGAGGCTATAAGCTTGCAAAGCTGGGACGATGTTAAACCACTTTTCGATGACTTGCTGGCACGACCGCTGAACAACGCCAATGACCTACGACAATGGTTACTCGACCGAAGTGAACTTGAATCGTATTTGTCGGAAGATTTTGCGTGGCGTTACATTCGAATGACTTGCGATACGGCTAATGAAGAGTTGGTCAATAATCTCAACTTCTTTATTGCCGAGATTCAGCCGCCCATGACTGCGTACGGCAATGACCTTGACCTGAAAGCGGTGAATAGCCCCTTTTTAAGTGAGCTGACCGACGAGGGGTACGATATTATGGTACGGGGTATGAAGAAGGCAATCGAGATTTTCCGGGAAGAAAATATTCCGCTTCAAACTGAACTTCAGACCGAGGAACGAAAATATGGAGCCATTGTTGGCGCCATGACTGTAACAATTGACGGTCAGGAAATGACCCTGCCCGCTGCCAGCGATCGACTGCAATCTACCGATCGGGCTGTGCGTGAAGAAGCCTGGCGTAAAATCTGGGAGCGTCGCTATCAGGATCACGAGGAACTTGATCAGTTGTTCGACCGGTTGCGGGCACTCCGTCATGAAATAGCTGTTAATGCCGGCTTTGCCAATTTTCGGGATTATTCGTTTGCCGCTCTGGGCCGGTTCGATTATACACCACAGGATTGCATCAATTTCCACGAATCTGTAGCAGAGGCTGTTGTTCCACTGCTCAATGATCTGGCTAGCGAGCGAAAGGAAAAACTTTCCGTTAATCCCCTACGGCCCTGGGATACCAAAGTGGATGTAGAGGGTCGGCCACCGTTGAAACCATTCGCTACTGGAGATGAACTGCTGGAAAAAGCCATTACCTGCTTCGACCGGCTCGACAAGGAGTTAGGAGATGATCTACGGATTATGCGCGCGATGGGTCACCTTGATCTGGAATCACGAAAAGGGAAAGCGCCAGGTGGTTATAATTATCCGCTCGAAGAAATTGGTGTACCATTCATTTTCATGAACGCTACCTCAAGTCTGCGCGATTTAGTGACGATGGTTCATGAAGGCGGCCATGCGGTTCATTCCTTCTTAACCCGCGATTTGCCGCTGAAAGCATTCCGGAATCCACCGATGGAAGTTGCTGAATTGGCTTCCATGAGTATGGAATTACTTTCCATGGATCACTGGGACGTGTTTTTCGAAAACCCGGATGAGCTTCGGCGAGCCAAGCTTCAGCATCTGGAATCCATCATCGAAACGCTTCCCTGGGTGGCTACGATCGATAAATTCCAACACTGGATTTATGAGCATCCAGAGCATACCGATACCGAAAGGCGTGAAAACTGGCTTCGGATTTACAACCAGTTTGCCGATACGGTGACCAACTGGGATGGTTTCGCGTTTTATCAGGAGTATATCTGGCAGCGTCAGTTGCACTTATACGAAGTGCCTTTCTATTACATTGAGTATGGGATTGCGCAATTGGGCGCCATTGGTGTGTGGCGGAACTACCGACGAGATACTAAAGCAGGCTTGGCAGGCTATAAAAAGGCATTGAGTTTAGGCTACAAAGCGCCCATTCGGGAGATATACGCAGCCGCTAACGTACCATTCGACTTTTCGCGCGAAAATATTCAAGAGCTGATGACTTTCGTAGGGGAAGAAATGAAGAAATTAGGGTAGTTGTCGCGTCTCAATAGGCGGGAAAAGAAAAAAACTGACTACTAACGACTGTTGGCTAACGACTGTTTCTTATTTTTGTCGAATCAATTCGTAATCAAGTGGCTATGAAACGCGTACTCAATATAGGTTTGTTGGCTGTGGTGGTGATGTCGCTGGCATCGTGTGACTATCAAAAATATAACTCAGTCCGCCAGGCAGACTACCGGGCAGAAGATTTCCGTTCCGATTACAAGGCTGGTGATCCTGAAGTATACGGAAAAGGTAAAGATTCGGCTGCTGTTCAATCAAAATACACCTACACGGCTAATCCAGAGTTAGATGCGAAGGCGCAAAAAATCCGTGAGAAATTATTTGGACCTCGGAACACGACCCAAAGCCTGTAATAACGATTGGCTAATGGCAAAATAAAAGCGATGAATCAGCAAATAATGGCTGATTCATCGCTTTTATTTTGCCAGACCGCTGGCTAAAAAGCTCCGCCTTCCAGACAATCTAACGTGCCGAAAAATAACGTAAATGTAAATTTTTGCGTTACTTTGTTCACTCAAGTTGAGTCTGAAAAGAGTATTATTTTGTTAGCTAACCGCCTTTACGCGCAAATAAATATATGAAAATTGCACTGGTTACGGGTTCTGCTGGTTTGATTGGTAGTGAAGCCGTTGCTTTTTTTGCTGATAAGTTTGACCTCGTTGTCGGAATAGATAATAACATGCGGCAGTACTTCTTCGGAGCTGATGGCTCTACGGAATGGAACCGTAATCGTTTGGCCGAAACTTATTCAAATTACGTTCACCGTGCCGCCGATATTCGGGAGGTTCCGCAACTGGAAGTAATTTTCAAGGAGTTCGGCACTGATATTAAGCTGGTTTTGCACACAGCCGCACAGCCAAGCCACGACTGGGCTGCTCGTGAGCCGTTCACCGATTTCGGTGTAAATGCGGTAGGGACGCTTAATATGCTCGAAATGACTCGACTTCATTGTCCTGAAGCGGTCTTTATTTTCACCTCTACGAACAAAGTTTACGGCGACAACCCGAACTTCCTGCCGCTAATCGAAACCGAAACGCGCTGGGAAATCGACCATAATCACCCCTACTTCGAAAATGGTATCGACGAGCACATGAGTCTCGATCATACCAAGCACTCAGTTTTTGGGGCATCGAAAGTAGCTGCTGATATTATGGTGCAGGAATATGGCCGTTACTTCGGTATGAATACTGGCGTATTCCGGGGCGGTTGCTTAACGGGGCCGAATCACTCAGGTGCCCAATTGCATGGATTCCTGTCGTACCTGATGAAATGTGCTATCACCGGAAATCAGTACACCATTTTTGGGTATAAAGGCAAGCAGGTTCGCGATAATATTCATAGCTGGGATTTGGTAAACATGTTCTGGCATTTCTACCAGAATCCACGTCCGGGTGAAGTATATAACGCGGGCGGTGGTCGTTATGCCAACTGCTCCATGCTCGAAGCCATTGCGCTTTGCGAAGAAATTTCGGGCAACAAAATGAACTACCAATATTCAGAAACCAACCGGAGCGGTGATCATATCTGGTACATTTCTGACTTGTCTAAATTCAAACAGCACTATCCTAATTGGGATTGGACGTTCGATTTGAAAGAGACAATGAGCCAGATTCACGACAGCATGGCTGCCCGTTTGTCTGTAGCTAAATAAGTTACGCTTAAACGTATAGTACCGAATACCTGAATTGATGAGCTGGAAAAAGAAAGGACTGATTTATAAACCCGATGGTTCGCAGCCGTTCAGCCGAACCCATGCCCAAGTGCCGTTTGGTTACCCGATGCAGGATAAGTTGCGGGTTTATTTCTCGACACGCGATGAAAACATTTCGTCGGCAGTGTCATTTGTTGAATTGAATCCCGATAATCTTTCCGAAGTACTCTATGTGCACGACAAGACCTGCTTAGAAAAAGGCGATGTGGGCATGTTTGACGAAACGGGAACAATGCCGTCCTGGTTTCTGCCCGTTGGCGACGAAATCTGGCTATACTATACTGGCTGGAACAAGAGCGAAACCGCTAGTTATCGGCTCGGTATTGGGCTGGCTATTAGTAAGGATGGTGGCCTGACGTTTGAACGTAAGTTTACCGGTCCGTTGCTCGATCGGTATATATTCGATCAGGTGTGGGTGGCTCAACCCTGCGTTATCCGTGAGGAGCAGGCTGATGGCTCTATTCTATGGCGAATGTGGTATTTGTCTTGCACCAAAATCGAAGTGATTCAAGGACATCCCGAACCTTTTTATGATGTTAAGTATGCTGAATCGGCAGATGGAATTCATTGGGAGCGTACGGGACATGTTTGCGTAGGCTACGATGAATTTACGGACGCCATCGGGCGACCTACCGTTTATAAAGATGGGAATTTGTACAAAATGTATTTTTCTTATCGGAACGCGACGAACTATCGTACCGACGTTCAGCGTAGTTATCGGATTGGTTATGCCGAATCAGAAGATGGTATTAACTGGGTACGGAAAGATGAATTAGCGGGTATTGAGCGATCGGCTGAAGGCTGGGACTCACTGATGATGGACTATTGTCACATTTTCCCGCATCAGAATCAATGGGTTATGTTCTATAACGGAAACGGTTTTGGTGCGTCTGGATTTGGCTATGCCACTCAGTCAAAAACTGATTAAAATCAGCGTAGAGGAATTTGCATTTTATGTAGGTAGCCGCCTACTTTGTACGAAATCAGTAAGCGAATAACCATGAAAGAAGTAGCAAAATACATTATAAAGGTTGATGCTCAATTCAAGGATGGCCAGATCGTGCCCGAGATTCCATATGAAGAGGTAATGCGGTTGGTCAACGAGCCGAATATTGTTATTATTAAAACAGGTATTCCGGAACAAACGCTTCGTAACGTTATCGAAGCTACGCATGCCTGGGCATCCAAGACACCCTTGGCAGAGGCTCCCGATTCCTTCGACAATAATCAGCACAAACAACGACTGCACATTGCCAAAATTCAACAGGCTCCGCAGTTGTTTCACGACCATACCTTCGATGCTATTCTTGATCTTGAAGAACCAACGCAACAAACGTTGATGGAGGTTTTTAATCCCCTGCGTCAATTCTGGAATAACCTGACGGGTAACAATGAAGAGTATGGTATTCGGAAAGGCCAGCCCTATTTTCATCCACAGGTAACGCATTACCCATTGGGCGGTAGTTTCTTTGGTCGGCACTGGCACCCGCTTAATCCACAAAAAGTGGGCACTATTCTGGCCCTGAACCAATACGGGAAAGATTACAATTCAGGCGGAACAGGTTATGTTATCAATGATCATATTGTTGAAACAGAGGGCTATCAGGACATGGGCGATATTATTTTATTCCGGTACGATCTGCCTCACTGGGTTAGCCCGTCAAGTTTTGCGGACCGTTTTAGCTGGGATGATCCCGCTGGTCGTTGGGTAGCTATTCTGCCTTTCTATGACCCCTGGGGAAAACCTGCTGACAAAGATGAGCCTCAAGGCTGGAAATCCCATATTCAAACTGCTAAAGAAGCAACTGTATAGAAATAAAGTGATAGGAATAAACCAGGAGGCATCGGAGGGGAAACTTTTCTGATGCCTCCTGGTTTATTCCTTACTACAGACTAGTTATGATAAAAGTTAGTGTCCTGATTATCACGTATAACCAGAAGAAATTCATCCGCGAAGCTATTGATAGTGTTTTGGCGCAGAAGACAACATTCCCTATCGAAATATTAGTTGGTGATGATTTTTCGACCGATGGCACACGGGAGATTATTCAGGAATACGAACGCCAGTACCCAGGCTTGGTTATTGGTGTCTTGCATCCGCACAACATGGGTAAAAATGGCGGCATTAACTTTCTGGAAACGTTGAAGCTGGCTAAAGGTGAGTACTACGCTTTAATTGATGGCGATGATTACTTAACCAATCCACTGAAACTTCAAAAGCAGGCCGATCAGCTGGATGCCCATCCCGACTATTCAATGAGCTTCCATAATGCATTGATTACGTATGAAGATGGTAGTCCGTCTCACGTACTCAATGGCGATGACATGAAGCCGTTTTATACGGTAGAAGACCTGATTGGTGAGGATGAAATCTGGTTTATGGCTACCTCGAGTACGATGTACCGAAATAGCATAAAAGAGTACCCGGCCTGGTTTCGCGAGTCGTCGAGTGGCGATATTCCGCGCTTGATCCTGAAAGCTAAACTCGGTAAGATCGGTTATATTCCGGATGTTATGTCTGTATATCGGAAGAATAGGGCTGGAGCCAGCTTTCATGATAACTATCAGAATGAAACGTTTCTGCGGAACCGGATTCAGATGTACAGCGATATTAATCAGGAACTCGATTATCGGTATGATGCTTTACTGCGCCGAAATATGGCTCGCTATTATCGAATGATGCTCGATTCCCAACAGTATAAAGATAGCTATTTCCGGCGGGCAGCTTTGGCGGTCAAATACCTTTATATGGCAAAGCCAGGCTGGAATAAAACAAAAGCCGTTATTAGAGACTATATTGTACCGCGGCCAGTTGCTAAAGTCTATAGCACGTTGCGCCTGTTGCCACATCGATAGGCGATGCGGATGAATAAACCATCAATTGCGGATCTTGTCCGTACCTGACTACATATGAAATTAAGCGTTGTTATTCCTGCCTACAATGAAGAAGAGTCGTTGCCGCCAACGTTGCGCGTGCTCTATCAAACACTGGCCAAGCACGGAATTCCTCATGAAATTTGCGTTACAAACGATAACTCCAAAGATGGCACGCTGAAGGTACTAGAGCAGTTAGCGGCAACGGAAATCCCGACACTGGTTTACTATACTAATCCCGGACCAAACGGGTTTGGCTATGCGGTACGCTATGGTCTGGAACGGTTTTCGGGTGATTGTGTCGCTGTGTTTATGGCCGATTTGTCCGACGATCCAGAGGACTTAGTGAAGTTTTATCACAAAATGATGGAAACCGGTACCGATGCGGTATTTGGCTCGCGCTGGGGAAAAGATGGTAAAGTAATTGACTATCCTGAGTTGAAAAAACTCATTAACCGTGTTGCTAACTTCATTGTGCGGATGGTTATGGGCATTAAATACAACGACACGACCAACGCATTTAAACTCTACAAACGAGAGACGATTGAAGGAGTAAAGCCATTTCTAGCGCCCCATTTTAACCTGACGGTCGAACTTCCCCTTAAAGCAATTGTACGGGGCTATTCGTATGAGGTAGTACCCAATAGCTGGACCAATCGGAAATACGGTGAGTCGAAGCTGAAAATTAAAGAAATGGGGAGCCGCTACTTCTTCATTCTGATGTACTGCCTGATTGAGAAATATTTTTCGCAAGGTGACTTTCGCAAAAAAACAGCGACTACTCCCGCACAAACGGTAAGCCGGTAGTATTAGCCTAAAATTCCTTTTAGGCCCGGAATCTGGTAAAAAGCGAGTGTCTGAACAACGGCCCACGCGGCCGCGCTAATAAGCATATACAGCATCAGTTGGCCACGTTTGACTCCAAATGAAAGGGCTATAATAGTTCCACCAATTGGAGTCAGAATTAGTGGCGTTAAGAGCGCGATACCGGCTAGGCCAGCCCGTTTCCAGATACGGATTGCCAGCCGCGTACGCTTTGTAAATCGTTTGGGTGTGCTAGGCCGATAGCGTTGCCACAGGGCTTGCAAAGCAGCTCCAGCGTATGTAACGACTATAACACTCAGCATCATACCTACTGTTGTACAAATCGCGGTTTCGAGCCAGGTTAATCCAAGCGTGACCCCTGAGAGTGGCCCCCCAACGAATTTGATCGTGCTGGCAATGATCACGGAAATGTATTTGGCAATATGCATGACTATCGTTTGTACTGGAACAACGATGTAAATGTATCCGTTGTTTAGTTAATATGCCGCTGATTCATTCTGCTTATCCTGGGCCACCTGCGTTGCAATATAACGGCCATCTGCAAACGATCATTCCCAGCCTCACACGTAAAGTGGCAGGGGTTACCTACGAACGTGAGCGATTAATACTAACCGATGGCGACTTCGTTGATCTGGATTGGATTGACGGTGGTAAAAATCGTCTGGTTGTCTTGACGCACGGCCTGGAGGGCGACAGTGGCCGACAGTATATACTGGGGACCGCAAAACTCTTTGCTAAGCACGGGTACGATGTGCTGGCCTGGAATTGTCGTTCCTGTAGTGGCGAAATGAACAAGGAGTTTCGGCTTTATAACCACGGCGAAATCGGTGATTTAGGCGAGGTTATCGATCATGCGTTGCAAACAAAACGATATGCGGAAATAGCACTGATCGGTTATAGCATGGGCGGAAACATTACGCTGAAATACCTGGGTGTTCATGGAAAACAGCTTCCCGATGCAGTCAAGCAAGGTATCGCCATTTCTGCCCCAACTGATTTGGGTGCCAGCGCGGTACTGCTCGACTGCCCAACTAACCGATTCTACCGCAATCGGTTCATGAAGAAACTAGTTGCCAAAGTAAGCCAGAAGGCCGACCGATTTCCAGGTCGATTGGATATGAGCCAATTACGAAATGTGAAAAAATGGCGGGATTTTGATGAGTTTTTTTCGGCCCCAGTCAATAGCTATCGTGATGCTGACGATTTCTATACGCAGGCATCGGCCGTTAATTTCATGCCCGGTATTACTGTACCAACCTTGCTGCTCAATGCACAGAATGATCCTTTACTCTCGCCAGAGTGTTCACCGGGTTGGCTGGCAGAATCCCACGAACATATTTTTTTAGAAACGCCCCGGACCGGTGGCCATGTTGGTTTTCAGATCGCCCGTGATGAACATACATACGCAGAACGTAGGGCCTTGTCATTTATTAATGGAAATTGATCAGAAGCATTAATTCGTAGCAATGCGGACGAGTTCATTAATTTGATTGATGATCATAACGTTATCGGGCGTGTCAATTCCTTGTCCAACAATCTGGTAACCAGTTAACAGTATTTGCGACTCTGGAAAAGCGGTAGCAAGTCGATTTACGAAAGGCTGGACCTCATGATTAGCTGGCTGTGATGTGAGAATAGTAAGCAGATAATCGGGCTTATGTCGCTCATAAACGAATTCCAATTCGCTGAATGGCAGATTTTGACCTAAATAAATGACTTTATTCGAGCGGGCGCGGATGATATAGTCGGCAAACAATAAACTGATTTCGTGAAACTCTCCCTCAGGAAGAAATAGAATGTATTTTTTACCCGTAGCCGATTGCTTGCTCTGACCATCTA